>NZ_JACGVZ010000006.1:0-173055 GCF_014077465.1 Colwellia sp. BRX10-4 | reverse complement strand
AAACGTTGGAATTATGCCGATGGTAGCGGCGAAATTGGGGTTATATCCAGTGTAACGCAAGCCTTCTGTTCTACCTGCACACGCACCCGACTTTCAACTGATGGCAAATTGTTCACTTGCCTATTCGCACAGTCGGGCCATGATCTACGCGCACTTATGCGTTCAGGTAAGAGCGATACGCAAATTACCCGTGCCATAGGATTAATTTGGAATCAGCGTGAGGATCGCTATTCACAACTTCGAACAGAAGAAACGACAGGCAACAAAAAAGTGGAGATGTCGTATATCGGTGGCTGATATTTTCAGCCATAACGACACTTTAAAACCATGTAAATTTTTAAAAGTAATATAAAAAACCCAAACAGAAAATACTGTGCTGAGCTTTTTATGCACTAACAAAGATTATGCTTAGAAGTCGTCGAGTACTGCACCTTTACTGGCACTGGAGGCGTTAAAAGCAAACTTGGCTTGCACCCCACGGTTATAACGTGGCGTTGGCGCTTGCCAGCCTTTTTTACGTTCAGCAAGCTCATCATCGCTGATATTCAGTTGCAGTAGTAACTGTTTAGCATCAATGGTGATGGAGTCGTCTTCTTCAATGAAGGCGATGTTACCACCTGCAGCGGCTTCAGGCGCGACATGTCCGACGACCATTCCCCAAGTACCACCAGAAAAACGGCCATCAGTAATTAAGCCAACGCTTTCTCCCAAACCTGCGCCAACAAGAGCGCCTGTCGGTGCCAGCATTTCTGGCATACCTGGGCCACCTTTAGGACCTAAATAGCGCAGTACCATGACATCACCCGCTTTAATTTTACCCGCCAATATGGCCGCGAGAGCAGTTTGTTCGTCGTTGAAGACACGAGCTGGGCCGGTCATTACGGGGTTTTTTAAACCGGTGATCTTAGCCACACAACCTTCCGGTGACAAGTTACCCTTAAGAATGGCCAAGTGACCCTGCTGATACATAGGGTTGCTGATAGGACGAATCACATCCTGATCTGCTCGTGGCACCTCAGGCACGTATGTCAGTACTTCTGCAATGGTCTGTCCTGTTATAGTCAAACAGTCGCCATGCAGTAGACCGGCCACCAATAATATTTTCATGACTTGTGGGATGCCACCAGCTTGATGCAAATCGACAGCCAAGTATTCTCCGCTAGGTTTGAGGTTGCACAGTACGGGGGTCTTTTGGCGGACTCGTTCAAAATCGTCAATAGTCCATTCCACTTCAGCCGCATGGGCGATAGCTAAGAAGTGAAGCACGGCATTAGTTGAGCCACCGGTGGCCATGATGACCGCCACAGCGTTTTCAATTGATTTACGGGTCACAATATCACGCGGTTTGATATTCTGGCGGATAGCTTCAATCAGTACCTTGGCAGACTCTGTCGCGGAATCTACTTTCTCATCATGCGGGTTAGCCATGGTTGATGAGTAGGGCAGAGAAATACCCAGTGCTTCAAATGAGCTCGACATAGTATTCGCTGTGTACATACCACCGCAACTACCGGTGCTTGGAACAGCTCGGCGTTCGATTTGCAACAAGTCTTCATCGCTCATTTTTCCAGCAGCATGTTCGCCCACGGCTTCGAAAACACTGACAATATTAAGTGCTTTCCCCTGATACTTTCCGGGCAGTACGGTACCACCATAAACATAAATAGAAGGCACGTTGGCACGCAGCATACCCATTAGGCCGCCAGGCATATTCTTATCACAACCTCCAATGACTAATACGCCATCCATCCACTGACCCTGTACGCAGGTTTCAATACAGTCAGAGATCACTTCGCGGCTGATTAATGAATACTTCATGCCCTCGGTACCCATGGCCATACCATCAGAAATTGTCGGGGTACCAAAAACTTGAGCATTCCCCCCCGCTTCTTTGATCCCCGCTATTGCGGCATCAGCCAACTTTTGCAGGCCACTGTTACATGGAGTAATAGTGCTGTGCCCATTGGCGATACCCACCATAGGTTTATTGAAGTCTTCTGCCTTGTAACCCATAGCATAATACATCGATCGGTTCGGTGCGCGTGAAGGCCCTTCTGTAATATTTTTACTACGACGATTGATTTGGTCGCTGGTATTTTTGCTGTTTTGCGTCATGATGTTTCTCGTCGGAAATAAATGTGGGTAAACATAAAGTATGCACTAGGGAATAAAGCTATTCCAGATATTTAGCATGACTCAATCCCTCCAAAAGCCAAGTTAATATATAAAATATGGTATTTACATTATTACTCTCTAAATAAAATACCCCACCTTTGCATTGCCCTCAACTTTCGTAGGCCATCATTAATGCTTGCATCGTTAACCCCTTATCAGCGATCAATTTAGCAAGTAATTCAATATGCTCATTTCTTTTGGTAATCACAATGACTAAGCTGCCATGGTTTACGGATTTTTTGATGCTGTTAACAATCATTTCATCTCTAGCTTGGTTACAAGCTAAGTGTTCGGCTCTGTTATAGGTTAGCTTCACCAGATAGCAAAAGTACGGTTCTCTATAACACCCTATCAAAAAAAGATAGATCATCGACCCATCTATTATGTAATTCCTTTTACATATAGCGTCCAGTTAATGAATAAAAAATTTTGAAAAAATAGTGACAAAAAAGCAGAAACCAACGATTTTTTCCTGAAAGCTAATTGCGCCATATAACACAATTTCGTCCCTCTTCTTTTGCTTGATACAGCATATCGTCAGCCAACTTAAACGTCGCTTCAGAACACATTTGCTGTGTTGGAAAGCAATTGACTCCACCAATACTGATTGTCAGGTATTTATTGCTGGTGTTTTTTTCGTGCTCTATTTTCAGGTCCTCCACAGCTTGGCAACAAGATTCCATTATACTAAAGGCATCTTGAGCTGGCGTGTTCGGCAGCAATACCACAAATTCCTCGCCTCCGTAACGAGCAACAAAATCAAAAGGTCTTTTTAATTGCTTAAAAATCACTTGTGCCACCATTTTTAAAGCTTGATCTCCTGCCGCATGCCCGTATTGGTCGTTATATTGTTTGAAATAATCTATATCAATCATAATCAGAGATAAAGATGTATTTTTTCTGACGGACATTCGCCACTCAAGAGCAAATATTTCGTAGAACTTTCGACGATTAGGGACACAGGTTAACGAATCTACATTTGCTAACTGCTCAAGCTGTATGCGCTGCTCTGCCAATTTCAAATGTAGATTAACACGTGCAAGTACTATATCAATGTGAAAAGGTTTTTGAATATAATCACAGGCACCTAGTGCCAAGCCTTGACTTTCATCGACCACATCTGTCAGACCTGTAATAAAAATGACAGGGATAGCAGAAGTTTCCTTATTCTTTTTCAGTTGCTTGATAACTGCAAACCCACTCATTCCCGGCATGATAATATCCAATAAAATAAGATCAGGCTTAAATTTTATTATTTTTTCAATACCTTGCGTACCATTTTTTGCCAAAATAATATTAACCTTTGACTTAAAAAGTTCACTTAAGATTTTAAGATTAGCTTTTTCATCATCAATCACTAAGACAGTTTGTCGCTCAGATATTAAATTTTTCATAAATTTTTTTCCCAGCTATACTCAGATATTATACAAAGATAAATTCTACATGGCTAATGGCTAATGGCTAATTTGAGCATACAGTTTATCGGCATATTCCGATGCTTCTTCATACTCAATATTATCAACAAGTTCAATTATTTTGTTAATAACAAATGAATATTCACTATCCTTACACATTGATTGTATTCCGGGTAAATATTTTTCCACTGAAAAATCAGAAGCTTTCAGCAACGGTCTTATTTTATCCAAATCATTGAGTAGATTTTTGATTGAAAATGAAACTGTTAACTCAGTTTGAGCGGTATTAACTATGCGAGCAATCTCTGTAAGTAGTATATCCAATTCCTTTAATGTTATATCAAATAAAGCCCTGTTTGGGGATCCCTCTTGTAAGGTGTATTCCAGCTCATCACATAATGTCGATAATTCAACAGCGCCTATATAAGCAGCATTCGACTTTAGTGAGTGTATAATACGATGGAGAGTCTCCCAGTCGCCCTCTTGATACAACTGTTCAAGGACTTCTTTCCCTTCTTGAACATTCACAAAATCGTTTATTAAACCTAAGTAAAACTCAATATTGCCTTTTAAATTCCCTAAGGCTAAATCATATTTAATTCCTTTTAACTGCATAATTAAGGATAATTGATCTTGCATATTTTTAGGGATATCAGCGAGTAAAACAGCTTTATTATCAATATTGAGTTCTGCCTCTATAGATGTGCTTACATGTGTTTCAATCTTCACACTCAAAAAGCTGACCAATGTTTTATACAAAACATCAAGATCAATCGGCTTCATTAGATGAGTATTCATGCCAACCTCTCGACTTTTGTCAACATCACTTTGCATCGCATGGGCTGTCATCGCGACTATCGGTAAATCAACCAATTTCAATGTCTGGCGAATTTCTTTAGTGGCAGTTAATCCATCCATTTCCGGCATCTGAATATCCATAAAAACTAAGTCGTAAGTCGATTTCTGTAACTTTTCCAAAGCTATCAAACCGTTTTCTGCAATATCTACCTGAATATTCGTCTCCTTCAAAAAACCTAACATTACTTTACGATTAAGAAAGTTATCTTCCACTAATAAAATATGAAACGAAGCTAAATTCGGCGTAGTAACTTGGGTTTTAAAAGTGCTCGGCCGCACTTCCATAAGAGGTGGGAGAACATTCATAATAGCATCTATTAATATCGATTGATTAACCGGTTTTTCAATAAATCCTTGGATAGCCGTACCACTGATGAGTGGTTGAGCCACGTATTTGTCATAAGCTGAAACCATTAGAATATGTGGAGATTTCTTGATAGCCAACTCACTAATATGACGCGCAGTTTCAATGCCATCCATATTGGGCATTCGCCAGTCCATAAAAATAATATCATAGTAAATATCATCGTTTTCAGAGCGCTTAATAAACTCAACTGCCTCTCTACCTGATTCAGCTTCATCAGCATGAATACCGAGGTCATTTAGAAGTGACTGCAATACAACTCTAGCCAGAGGAGCATCATCGACTATAAGTACCTTCAGCCCTGATAACTTATTTTTATCAACCAATATTTCCGAGTTGAAATCGACTTTGTCTACCATTACTGTAAAGTGAAACGCGGCACCTTTACCTGCTTCACTTTCAAGCCAGATTTCTCCATCCATTAATTCACTCAGCTGTTTTGATATCGCTAAGCCAAGACCTGTTCCCCCATATTTTCGTGTCACAGAATCATCTGCTTGAGAAAAAGACTGGAATAATCTGGATTGCTGTTCCTCAGTCATGCCAATGCCTGTATCAATAACAGAAAATTGCAACATTAACTGTTGTTTCCTGTCTTCTTTAATCTGTAATTTGATACAGATAGTTCCTATTTCAGTAAATTTAACGGCATTACTAATTAAATTAACAAGGATTTGCTGGAGCCTATAAGAATCTCCTACAAGCTTGGGAGGTATATTTTTATCTACATGCAGAATCAACTCAAGACCTTTATCATGAGCCTTTAAAGCATTAAGATTGATTGCTCTACATAATAACTTTTCTAATGAGAATGAACTTTTTTCAAGGGTTAGCTTACCCGCTTCTATCTTCGAAAAATCGAGAATTTCATTAATTAATATTAATAGGTCTTCACCTGACTCCAAAATACTTTTAATATTCTCTTCTTGTTCATTATCCAAGTCAGTTTTAAGAGTTAAACGGCTTAAACCAATCACCGCATTCATCGGTGTACGTATTTCATGACTCATTTTTGCTAAAAAGTCAGATTTAGCTTCACTGGCTGCTTTTAACTTTAAGTTAGATACTGCAAGCTCTGAAGTTCTTCGATCAACCTTAACCTCTAAGCCTTTATTTAATTCTATATTTTCTTCATTAATCAAACTAAATTTATTTGCCATCGCAAAAGCAAGTAATATAGATTCCAAGGCAAAACCAATCAGCCCCAAAAGATATCCCGTAATACTTATAGGAGGTAATAGATCAAACGTAATCAAATTATTAAGCATATTCGGCACGGATAGCGTTATATATGCCAATACAAAATATCTTGCAGGCCTAAAACCAAGTCGCCAAGAATAGATACCCGCATAAAAAGCTAACAGCACATAAACACTACTTGTTATCGTCAACAACCAAAATCCTGTTCCAGGATCTGCCATAACAAGAGGTATGCAACAAATAACAAAGCGAGCAAAGTAAATGGAAAGTTTATTTAGTTTTGGATGAAACTCTTTCAACTTCAAAAAATGTGAATAAAAATAAATACCAAAAACTATCATCAGAGCAACACCTAACCAATGTAGATGTGGATAAGAGTCGCCTGATATTCGAGGGAAAATCAGTTGAAAATGAGTCCAATAGAAAACCCATGATCCTGTAAATAATGAATAGTAAAGATGACTGAGATCTTTAAAAGCCATGTATATCAAAAAATTATAGATGCACAGCGAGAGTCCGATCCCCAAACACAGTACAACAATTAAATTTTCTAGCGTAACTTGATCTTTAAACGCTTCAACCGGTGTGACACGTATATTAAGTGATAAGTAAAAATAGCTACTTTCAATAAAACCAATAATATAGTGTGTTTCACCTCTATTTAGTGTGATGTTATTACCGTAATGAAAATCGTATTCAGTTGGATAGTTTTCTCCTGAGAATACCTGCTGTACTCCGTTTTGAGAATAAATGGAGAAGCGCATTTCCTCAATTAACGTATTATAGGGGTACAAAACAAAGTCACTGTATTCCGACTGGTTATAAATTTTTATCACAAACCAGAATTTATCTCCACTGGCGTTGATTGCTGTAGGAGGTAATACTTTTTTATCTTCAAGCCACCCAGGTATGTCATCTAAACCGGCAGGAAATTGTACGTCGTCTGCTTGGTAATATGTGACAAGATCGCTAAAGTCTCGGTCAACGGTAGAAGAATTTAATATTAGCGGCTCTACCTTTGTAGCACTTACACTGAATGACATGACACACAACAGAGCGACACACAACAAAGCATTAGCATATATGAATGTTTTTCTTAACATAAAGTCAATCAACCTAATAAGACTAGAAGCGCTACACAGCAATAGTTAAATAGCAGAGGTTTTTAAAATCGCAAATTTACATCAAGACCAAAATGCCGAGGCATTGGCATAATATAATAATCAAACATAAACGTTTGCTGTGCATTAATGGCATAAACGGGCTCATTGTTTTCTTCAATATTTTTAATCCACAGTGATACATCATAACTTTCATTTGCAGACGACCAAGTAAACCTAGCATTTGACTGCATATAACCGTCTGCTTTAATGCCCTCATACCCATAGTCATCATTGTAAGCAGAGAACCACTGTTTACTCACATATTGACTATTAAAGTGCATTGATACCTCTCCCCAGCTCCCCCTAGCCGCAATGTAATCCACAGAAATGTTCATATTTACACTGGGCGCCGAAGGTAATTGGTTACCAGAAAGGTCAACGGGTAAACTTGTAGCCGGGTTTGTTAAGCTAAGTTCATCATACTCTGTATCGAGTAAACCAAGACCTATATTAATTGATAAGTCTTCGGACAGTAGCGCACGAAACTCTAATTCTGCACCATCAATATACGAGCTACCTGCATTTTCCAGAAATCGTACAGCACCAACAATATTAACCAGTTGTTGATTCTTATAATTATTGTGAAATAGCGCACCATTAAACTGTAAGCGGTTATCCCACCAACGAGACTTTATCCCAATTTCGTAAGCCTCTACCGTTTCAGGCTCAGCTATTGTCAATTCAGTTGTGCTGAAGGTTGCACCACCATTGAAAGCACTACTGCGATACCCCTGACTATAACTACCATAAAGCATAAACTCATCGGATAATTGATATTTCAATCCCATACTACCGCTTACTTTGTCATCGTTGTAACGCTTAGGTGGCTGATCTACAATTAAGTCATAGGCGTGATTAGCATCATAATCGCCCACCCATGAATGTACATTAGAAAGTTTTCCTTTATCCTTGGTATAACGCACCCCCAAGAAACCTTCTAACAACTTATTAATGTCGTAGGTTAAGTGCGTATAAATAGCCTTAGAATCACGCTGTTGTTGATAGCTTTGACCCACTGTAAAGCCACTGGTCGCTAGAGAAGGATCAAAAGGCACTCCTAAAGACTCAGTGAATAACAAAAAGCTCAGGTCGTTTTGAATTTTCATTTTATCGTGACTAACAAACACACCAACAATAGCATTAAGGTCGCCCTCAAAATTGGTCGTTAAACGTAGATCTTGTGACCACTGTTCAATCTTACTACTCCAATCTATTTCAAGAATTGAGACAGGTGAACCATCGCCGTTTTCATTTAACGCTTTACCCTTCGACCATGCTGTCACGGAGGTATAATCAATATCTTTTGTCAATGCACCTTTTACGGTTAAATTAAGACTATCTGTTTCTGTGTTATAGGCACCCACTTTATCTTCAGAGCCTTCAAAGTCATCATAGTTTTGTTTAATACGTTGTTCTATTACGCCACCACTAAAAAAGCCCGCCACATCATAACCATTTGGACCTCGTCCTTTAGCAATAATACCCGCCGTATTGCCAAGCGTTTTACCCAACTGTAAACGTAATATTGCATCAATCGACTCTGTTTTATAACGTAACGAGGTTCGAAGCGCCCAATTGTTAATTTCTCGTAAATCTTCAGCGCCTTCATAGTTATTTCCATAAAACCCATCACTGTCGCTGTAGGTAAAAGCGGTTCTTAGTCCCAAAGTATCATCAAGAAATACGGTTTCACCTGCGCCTGAAACGCGAAGGTTATTATTATTGCCGTAGGATAAATGCAAGCGTGCATTTCGCTCAAATTCAGGGACTCTACTCGTAAAATTGATAGCTCCAGCGGTCGTGTTTTTACCATATAACGTTCCTTGAGGACCACGTAAAACTTCGGCACGCTCAATATCAAACAACTGTGAAGCTTGCATAAAAGATGCCTCAACTGGTGACTCATCGAAATAAATACCAACAGGGCTAGATTGATTGGTATTAAAATCCGTCATACTAATTCCACGTAATGTGAAAATAGGCTGCGCATCTCCATAAGGTTCTGACACCTGTAGATTTGGCGTTTGTTGAGCAATATCTGATGGCAAGAGAATACCCAAGCTCGACAATGATTGGCTATCAAAAGCCGATATTGAAACCGGCACCTTTTGAATGTTTTCAGTGCGTTTCTGTGCCGTTACCACGATGACTTCCAACATTGGATGTGGCTTTGGGGTTATATTTGATGGTTCTGATAAGACTAAAACATCTACGTTTGACGCCGATTCGCTCTGCTCATTTACAACTAGTACGTCCTGCATCTGGGCAGAAGAGAAAAAAGATAATAGAAAGAAAGGAGCTACAAACGTTAAAGAAAAGCGTGAAGGAAACACCTGCATATTATATTGAAGTCCACAAAAAACCTTAGCATTAACTATAAGCATGCAATAGATTAATTTCAATGAACAATGCCTCTATTCAACGGTATAGGCTCTTACATTACGCTCTTTCTTATGAATAACATGAAAAATTATAATGTTTTTATTTTTAAGATATTATCAAAGACCTATTTCATAAATATTTTATCATTACCCATAAATATAATTTTCTGAATTTTGATACTTAATACGACTATAAAAAAGCCTAGTTGTTAGTGATTGTAGGTCTACTTCTAGCAGAAATATTAACTAATAACAGAAAAAATATAGTATAGATCCTATTTATATTTTCCAAAAAGTTAAGATCAGTAAGGATCCACATGGATGATATTTATCTCTACCAAAAAAGTTGTTTTTACAAAATATAACGTTTAGAGTTTATGACGTATCAACTTGATATTTTTTCATTTGATATCATAAAGTTATATTAAGGACATAAGTATGAATAATCTTCCTCCCTATATTAATTACTCAGGCAACATAATTATACATCCACCTGCAATATGGATAATGCCGATATGTATGGTTTTTTTGTAAAAGGAAAACTTGATTAGTTGATAAAAATAGAAGATCCCTTTTCGAAATGAATAACGTAGCATAAACGTTTCTAAACCAAGCCCACAGTGAGCACCTAGGTAGTTTATACTTTTCATTTTCTCCTTCTTTAGAGAATGATCATTTGACAAGATATCCTTTCACCAGAAAACTAGATAGGGTTGAAAAAAAACCCGAATATCGCTATTCGGGCTTTCATTTAAATGATTAGACTGTATAGATTTAGAGTTTAAATCCTACTTACATCATGCCGCCCATGCATGAACTATCTATTTGTTTTTATTAAAAATTCAATACGGGGATTTTATTGATACCCCACCTTATACCCCTGAAGCATGTGCACCTAACCTAAGTTATTGAAAAATATTGAAACATCGTTGTTTCATTTAGTTTAAATAAATTTTAAAGTATGCGCTAGACACATAAATAATGAAACCTAAATAGTATAAAAAGGCTCAAATGTACATTAGTGTTACGGATGATTAATTTAGTTTTTTATTCGTTTTATTGCCTTTTTAAACCACTACGTATTTGTCAGCCAAAGATTAGGGTAAATGATAGCTATTATCCAAAAACAATAAATGCTTACAGGTCAAACCGTAATAAACCAAAATGGATTGTTGAAAAAGTCATTTACCTCAAAGCCATGATGGTAAATCATGGTTGTGGAAAAATAGCAGCCACATTTAATCGTTGATATTGTGATAAAGGTGAGTCTGCTAGCAAAGCATTTGTTTATGAAAAACTCAAAGCAAATAAATATCAACTGGCGCTAGTAAAACGCGATATTAAAGATAAACCCCATATTCAATTCCTGTGAATCAAACATGGGGACTTGATTTAACTACTGTAAACTTATCAACTAAACAGCAAGTTAGTTTAGGCAAAGTAGTTCATGGCTCTCGACTTAATTTGAAATTACAGCACTTAAAATCAAAACATTCTGAAAAATATTTTATTTGAACTTGTTAGCGCTATACGACAGCTTGGTTTTCCTACGTTTATCAGAACGAATAGTGAACACTTTTTTAGATCTTCATTCATGAATCTTGGCTTAAAGTTGTTAAGTATAGGACATCAAAAATATGATATTACTTGCCCTTACCAAAATGGAAGCATTGAACATTTATCAGGCATATTTAAATCCAAATATAAACAACTTGATTGGTCAAAAGTTTGCTCTAACTACTTACAAGTAGAATTAGATAGTTTTCAAGCTTGGTACAATTATGTGAGAGTTCATTCGAACTTAAATGATCGTACACCTGTTGAATTTTTTATTAACAGTAACCCTAAAGGTAAGGACAATATGTTTCTGATTGGGATGCCGTGTTAACTGGATTTTATTTTCCTGATTGATCGCAAAAATGCATATTTGAAACTAAATAAAAGTATCATTATTAAGACATAATGATACTTTTTACATCTACAACTTGCAAAAGAGCGTAATTAACCAGCAACAGTGATTAATTTGGCAAAAAACTGAAAATTAATTCTTGGTTTATGCTTAAAAATAAAGAAAGTTAACGGTCAAGTATTTTAAAAATGACAGCTGATTTTATAGCCCTTGTTGACTGTACGGTGCGAACGGAACAACATTTGCTTACACCTTGCTACAAAAGTGTTTACTAATTCTAAACGATTTGTTAACATCCTTGACGCACTTAAGGAGGAGCGTTGATTTTAAAGGGTATTTATTCCACTATTCTTCCACCTATTCTTTAATTTGCAAAATAGCACTGCGTCTTCTGGTTAAATAAATCAATAAAAAGGAATGAAAATGAACAAATTTAGTAAAAGGTTATTAATAACGCTTCTTGTAAGTTTTGGCTCTGTATCTATGGCTGCTTATGCTGTAGAAAAAGAGTTAGAGTGCCACAAAATGAAAGATGGAACGTTTCTATGTCAAGACAAGGTTGAAAAATAATGAATAAATTAAAAGTTGCTTTAACCGGATTAATAATGGGTGCATCTGTAGCCGCCTCGGTAACTGTATATGCCGTACCCATGTTATGTGATATGACTAAATGTAGTAAAGTTATGGGTGGTTATATTTGTGAAAAAGGCGCCTGTAAAGAAATTGAAAAATAAAATTTAAAAAAATAAAGTTTTAAAATTAGAAGACGCACTTATGATAAAAAATAAATACAAGCAATTTATACTGGCAATTAGTTTTATTATATTACTAGGGATAATTTGGATTTTAAATACTAGCACACCAGAAACAACTATTATTCATAAACCAAAAGTTGTTGATATTTATCAAAACAAGCCAGTCAAATCATTTAATGATGAATTTAACAATTCAAGCCAAGTAAGTATTAATCGGAATAAAACACAAGCAACTTTAAGCATTGATGAACAAAAAAGCACACTAACCTCTAATCTTTCTATTCTAGATAAGTCTACTGAACGTTATGGCAAATACAAAGAACTGTATAAGGAGGAGAAATTCTCAATTAAAGCCATTGGTGACAATTTAGTCGGAGCTTATAGCAAAGACAATGATGTTGACTTTATTATTATAGATCTAGCATTTATTACGAATAACTTAGGTAATACGCAGGCAACGCATTCATATTTTTTAGACGAATTAGATGAAAATGAACAATACGGGACTTGGGATAACTCTTTAAAAGATGAATTTCTAGATGCTCTTTCAGCATATAACTCTTCTGACGTCCTTAATGTTTCGGATGTCAATTGCAGAGAAATAAGATGTGTAGCGACACTTCGCTTTGATAACGAAAGGGAGTTTAGTCAGTTGTTCCAAAAACTTAATCAAGATGCTAAATATTCATTTTATGCCATACCTTTTTACGCTGTTACTTCGTTTGAAGCAACATTAATAATTATGAGAATTGATAATGCGTGATGTATTAATATGGGTACTTACTTTAGCGTTTGGTTTTGCCATATCACTCTCTATATTTCAACATATAAATAAGAAAAACTCTATTGAGGAAGGTAATTATTCTCGATATTTCAAGAATCTAGATGAAGATATCATTATTGTTTCTGTAGATTGGTGTAAATATTGTGATGAACTTAAGGTATTGCTTAAAGAAAATAGGGTGAAGTTTTATAATTTTGATCCTAGTAAAGAGCTGAATAATTCAAATATTTTTCATGAGCTTAACTCAGACGTATTCCCTATCATTGTTACCAATAATATCAAGATAAAAGGGTATTCAAAACAATTAATTCAAGATTTACCAGAGTTCCAAAATGCAACCAACTAGCTTTACACTCCCAACTAAACTAACACCTAAAAAAAGTATTTATTTATGGTTATTTATTTTCGGAGTACTTGTTTTTTTTATCTATAAACTACAAAACATAGGTGCAGATTTCACTTACGAATCCATTAAAACAGGCGTAGTTAGAATAGGGACACTTAAACAAGTATCGCTTGGAACTGGAAAACTACAATCATCTGTACAGCGAATAATATCTGCCCCTAACGGTGGCACCGTAGAAAAAATTTATATGTATCCTGGGTCGGAAGTAACTGAGGATAGTATTGTAATCCTTCTTTCAAATTCAAAGCTTGACAGTCAATTGGCAGACATAGAATATGAATTAAAAAAAAATCAAATTCTACTACTCAAGACTGTTAGTGATGCACAGTTAGCTTTAATTACTGATGAGCAAGCATTATTAGAATTAAACAAGCAGTATAAAAAAACAGAGCTTGAATATCAGATCGTTGACAAACTTGCAGAATCAGGAATAGCTTCAAAGCTAGAACAAAAGAAACTACAGCTTGATGTAGATTTTTATAAAGAGCAGCACAATTTACTTAAAAAAAAGTCGCTTTTGTCTGGTAAGGTTCGCCAAACTAAGATCAATGCGCAAGAAGAACTAATTTCTCTTATCTCTGGTAAATTTGAAAAATTGAAAGCAGCGAGATCCAATTTAGAAGTTCGTGCAGGTATCAAAGGCTTCATACAAAATATTGATATTAAAATTGGTCAAACACTTTCACATGGAGAAAAAATAGGAGATGTTGGGAGTGTTGATGAGCTTAAAGCCGTGGTAAAAATCCCTCAAAATGCTTTATACAATCTAAAAGTAGGAATGAAGGTTTATATATCTAATACCTCTGGTCAAGCTTTAGGTAAAGTTGAAAGAATAGAGCCTACGATTAAAGATAGTAATATTACGGTTCAAGTAAGATTAGAAAATAACTTGCCCAGTGAATTTAGACCTCAAATGAATGTGAAAGCCAAGATTATTTTTAAAACTTCAGAAAATGTATTGCTTGTTGATATTCCTCACAATGCAATACCAAACCAAATAAACCAAATATATATTATTAAGAACAGCAATGCGATTCAGAAAGATGTTTTGTTTGGAGAGGCATCTGCAAACAAAATAGAAGTGCTAGATGGGTTATCTTCTGATGATCAAATTATAATTTCAAATACAAACCTCTTCAAAGAAAAAAAGGAAATTGCTTTTGTCAATAAATAAAAATGGATCTCCCCTCATTACAGTCGAAAATATTTCTAAAATATTTGGTAAGAAAAATCCAACCAAAGTTTTAAATGATATTTCCTTTTCAATACAGTCTGGAGAATATGTTTCAATTATTGGCGAATCAGGAGCAGGTAAATCAACTTTATTATCTATCTTAGGCTTAATAGAAAAACCGACCTCTGGTAGTTATAAGTTATTAGGTAATTCTATTTTTGATTTTGATGATGATGGACTAGCTGAGATTAGAAATAATAATATTGGATTTGTTTTTCAGTCGTTTAACTTGATTGATTCATTGAATGTTATTGATAATGTCAAATTACCTTTTAAGTACCGTAAAAATAAAACTGAGACCAATGAAAGTGATGCTATAGACATACTGGATCGTTTAGGTTTAAAAGATAAGCTGAATTCATTTCCTTCAGAACTATCCGGTGGTCAACAACAGAGAGTATCAATAGCTAGAGCATTGGTTACTAAACCAGCTCTATTAATAGCAGATGAACCGACAGGAAACCTTGACTCTAAAAATAGTGAAGATATTTTTAACTTGATTGATCAATTACACAGTGAAGGGATGACTATTTGTGTTGTTACTCATGAAGAAAAGTATGCCCAACGATCCTCGAGACAATTACATATAAGCGATGGGATGTTAATCAATGATATCAATCGCTAAGCTACCTACTTTAGGCGCATTAAATATAAAAAACAGTGCATTTAATGCACCTTTTGTAATGCTATTTTCTGTTGCATTCAGCCTTTTGATCAGTATAGGTAGCATTTTTTACAATACCGTGATTCAACCACTTCCGTATAAGGATTCAGAACGCTTAATCTCTTTTGAAAGCTATCTTAATATAGGTGGCACAATGAAAGTGAGAAATATTACTGGAGGAATAGCATCAGCATTAGATAAAGACTCTAAACTTTTACAAAGCAAAATCCTTCATAATCTTGTTATTAACGATAAGTTTAGGCTTACACCTGAAACTAAACCTTTTGCTGTTCAATATGCTTTTGTATCCCCAGAATATTTTCAGTTAATAGGGGCAAAAATGTTAAAAGGGAGTCACCTTAAAGCCTCATATAGTAAGACTTTAAATAACCCTAAAGTTGTAATCAGTGAAAATTTTTGGCGCGAAAGATTTAATTCAAGTGCAAATGTTTTATATGATTCAATTACCGTCGGGTCTAAAGTTTATAGTATTGAAGGAGTTCTAAGTAGTAAAACATTACCGATTGAACTATTAAAAGATCAGAAAACAGATTTTTGGCTACCTATCAGTTATGCTGATATCGATAATTCAAACTTGTATAGTTTTGAGAATGGCTTGTCAATAATAGGCTTATTAAATGATGGAATAAGCCTTTCAAGTGCATCAAATAAAATAGAAAAAGAGTTCGAAGGGGTGCATGAAGACATTGTAGCTTCTTGGCCTGCTAATACTTCTATAAAATCTTATTTTGTAAATATTCGAGAAAAAACAACAGAAGACTCTTTAGAATTACTCATTTTATTAAGTATTGGAGTTACCTCACTTTTTGTTATCTCGATTGTAGGAATTTCGAATTTAACTGTCAGTAATGTTTTTGACGACCTAAGTGATTTCGCCGTTAAGGCTTTACTCGGAGCAAAAGCTAAAGAACTTTTTAAAGAGCTATTCTTAAAGTACCTAACTTTATTGGGCCTCGCCTCAATACTGGGGATTTTGATAGGACACTTCATCAAAGCTACCTTAGTAGTCGCAGGAGAAGGTCATTTATCACGATTAGGTGAAGAAGTTCCCTTTGTTAATCAATTTATTTTTCTACTCACTCTGAGTGTAGTCATATCTTCTATTTATGCACTAATTTCTATAACCATTATTAAACAGTCTTCGTTATCAAGTGTGTTGAAATCTGGCACAAAGGGGGCGAAAAGGTCTATTTCTCAACTTAAACGAATAAGTGTTATAGCAATTCAAATTACTATTTCGGTATTAGTTTTAGCAATACTGTCCAATGTTCTAATTAAAAATATAAATGCTATTAATGGGTTTACTAGTATTAATACTAATAATAAGCATCTTATAACTCTTAAATCTACAGGAACAGAATATTTCGATTCAAACGTACTGGAAGAAATTAAACAAAATATTAGTGAAAAATTTTCAAGTTCAAAATTATCTGTTAGTTTAAACCCAATAATTGGAAATATGTTTGCAATTACTACATTTACTTTTGACGATGACAATAAAGGGATATCTAAACTTGTTACAATTGATGAGGATTACCTAGCCCTTAACCAAATAAACTTACTATCTGGTCGATATTTCGATATAGATGATATGCTTTTAAAGAAGAATAATATAATTATCAATCAAAAATTGGCTGATAAACTCAAGATAACGATTCTCGATGGGCAATCGATTACTTTATCTGATAAGAGTTACTCTATTATTGGTATTGTAGAAAATGTGACGTCTAATAAACAAAGTGAAGATGAAAATTCTATTCATCAAATTTATCAAACTATAGACCAAGAAAAGTTTTCAAAAGTAGCAATTTCCTTTATAAGTAATATATCAATAAACGAAGATTCTCTGAATGATATTTTAGAAGACAATACAAATATATACATTGATAAGTTTGGCTCTTATGAAAAACTCACTTTTGAGCACACTCAAAAAGAGAGATTTATAGTTGGTATAATAAGTATTGTTATAGCTTTTACTTCTTTAATACTCTTAGCAAGCTTGTATGGACTTATAACATTTCATGAAATTAGCAGAATGCCAGAGTTTGCAATAAAAAAGGTCTTAGGAGAAAAGTCCAGAAATCAATTAATACAAACATTAAAAGACAATTTAATTCCTTTATTGATCGGGGTAGTGACTGGTTTGGCATTGATCATTCTAATTAAATCAAACTTGCAAACAGAATATTTTATATTAGAGCTTAATTACAATATATTTCTAATGTCCGTATTGGTTCCTACGCTGGTTATTTTCTTTACCTCACTTATTGTATATCAATATAAAAAGCAGAAACTTAAAAACGTTGCTGACTACCTATAATATCCCAAGCGCATATAAAAGATCTGTGGCTATCTTGCGGGAGCTTAAAAAAAGCTGTCAAGCCATCAGAGCGAAAGCAGTTAGCCCAGTTCGCGCATATTGAACTGGGTTTAGGTATTGTGTTGGCTTGCAAAATTCTTTGTATTAGTCGATGTACTTAATATTAGCACCCTAGATATGTTTTTTAATTTAAAAACAAATCTAATGCCAAATTAGCGAAATTAAATATAACGCCCAGTATGAGCCGCCGAGGAAACTGCTGGGATAATGCTGTGATGGAACGATTTTTTAGAAGTTTAAAGACAGAGCGTCTCAATACAATAAAGTTAGCTTTAATAATCATCAATAGGTTATTAATGAGTAAAGTTCTGGGGAAGGCACTTAGCTAAGCTTGGACGTTCCAAGGTAGTATGAATCGATATCGAGTTTCGGATTACGCCAACCATAGAAGGTGGACACGTTAATATTGTTATCCCGGCAAAATTGAATAATAGTAAAATCGCTACGTTGTTGATGTTCAAATATGTTGTACCAGTGTTTTATTTTTTGCTGTTTATTCATAATGACCTAATGCTAATTTTCTGAGATAATTATGCGCAAGCTTGATTAAAATTGGTATGTGGGGATAATTACCCGCTTACGTATAAACTCCATTTTTTAGGCAAACGCCCACTTTTTATACCTCTAAAAGGCCACAAGTATAACCAACTATTTTTTTGCCATGTTAGATTCAAATAATCGGTACTTCCGAAAAAATATTCTTCTAATACTCCCTAAAGAATCATACCCCCATGTACCACGAACGCAAGCTCAATTTTATCCCCACGGTTTAGAGTCTTAAAATGAAAAATTTCTGTTGTCATAAATATTCCTTATTGAGTTAAAATAAATTTTTCTGTCTAAACGGTAATCTTTTTTACTTCGTTAATTGGGCTTGAGACAATATGGAAATGGGTTAAATCCTTCTACCTTAATTTCTTTTTAATAGTATCCCAAGCAGCATTGATTAACTTAGCTTCATTTTCTGCTTGAGCTTTTCTCGAACCTGATAATCCAGCTATTTTATCGGGATGGTACAGTTTAATAAGTTGTATATAAGCGGCTTTATATTCCTTTATTGTGCAACCTTTACCTTTACCTAAAATTTCACAAGCGTCTGGAAAGTATTGAGGGTTTAAATACCCTGAGTCAGTATTACTTGAATTTTTACTTTGTCGACCATTGCCATTTTCTTGTCTATTTTGACTATTATTATTTTTATTTTTTTGCTGATTAGATCGCGCTTTTTCTTGTTCACGTTTTAGATTTTCAGCTTGTCGACGAATGTCATCTTCGGCTGCGCGTCTTTGGCGTTCAATATCTTGCTCTGCTTGATATTTTTGTTGTCTTAGTTCTTCTTCAACCTGTTGCTTTTGACGATATAACTCAGCCACTGCTTGGTCTTTCTGTTGTGCAATATCTGCTACGTAACCCGCCTTAGCTCGCTTAAAGCTGATAGAACCGAACAAATCACTTATCCAATACTTAACTTTAGTAACAGGTCGTTCAAAATTGAGTATAAAGCCAACAATAAAAAATGCTGTTGCAAAGTCTCGTTGTTCCATTTGTAAGAAAACAGGAGCGATCCCTATTAGTATAAAGCCACCTAAAATAACTAAAAACGGATTTAATCCTTTAAACAGTTTACCGATTAAGTAACCAATAAATATAAATGCCGCCGCACCAAAAAATAACTCTGTCATAATTCTTGTAACTTCCTATATAACGGTTTCCATGTATGAATTAGTAACCCAACGACAAATGACAATGTTAACGGCCACCAATTTAAAGTTGAAACTATAGTGAAAACAGGTGCTAGGCAGCAAATTACAATGATGCCCCAAAGTGAAATTCCATTTCGGAAAAACCAACCAATAAATAATCCTGCAAACCAGAATATTCCTAGAAATACCATCGTCTCCGTATTCATTGCTATATCCTTAATTTGGTATCAAAATCGAGTTTGATTGATTGCCCACTACATTGAGCAGGTTGTTTCCTAGATAAACGAGCATAACGGGAATGATTAAAAAAGTTAACTGTTTCAACTATGGCGGGTTGATGGTGTTTTGAAATATAAACTGCTTGATTATCAGCAAGGGTTCTTAATTGGCTAGATGAAAACAAATCAATCTCATTGTATTGCTGTACAACACTGGTGAAATTTTCCCGCTGTGTGATCACGCGTTTACCAATAATTTGGGCATACTCTTGGTTAGTATCTAAATCGCCCCCTTTATAAATAAGGGAGCTACCAATGCCTGCTTTTATCGCTTTCGCTTTTTGTTCACCGTACTTATCTTCTAATTGAGATATGCCCTGAAATACCAGAGATAATGACACTCTATATTTCCGTACATTAGTGATAATAGTATTAAAATTATGGATGTACGAGTTACCAAACTCGTCAAGAAACGCGTAAATATCTAATTCATTTTTTGTTGGTTTAGCTTTCATCACCTCGGTAAAAAGGCGTGCATAAAATACGTCAATGATGAACTGATAATAAGCTTGCTGTGACTCTGGAAAATTTAGGTAAATTATTGTTTTTTGCTGTCGAATACTTTCTAGTTCTAGCGTATCAGAGGCTAATAGTTCTTGAACTTGTGGATTGTTCAACTGTTTCAAAGCGGTTTTACAGATAGTAACATAGCTACTCAGCATTTTTTCATTACTGGTTGTTAAACCAATCCATGATTCAACTAAGCTTTTATCGTTCGGGTAATAAGGATTAACAGCATTTTCAGCCACCCAATCATCTAACCCTGAACCATCACTTCCAAAACGCTGTATTAGTGAATTTATCTCAACAAGGTTTAGTTTATGCGGTTGACTATAGGCTAAACACTTAGCCAATATTTCCATAATGGAAATTGCGCCATCATTCCAAAGTTGCTCTTTATCAGTATTGTACTTTGACATAATAACTGCTGCACAAACTTGCTCTATTTCAATTGTGTGGCGTGCATCTAAACCAGCAAAAGGGTTAAAACGTGAAGATGAAGCTAAATCGTCAGGGCTTAATTTTAAGACTCGATATCCTTGCTGTTTTAAATGCCCACTAGTGAGATGATATACCTCTGAACTAGGATCGTTCACAATCATCGAACAGTTCGAATTTGATAGTTCAAAAATGTTGGGAATTATAAAGGCAGTCGTTTTACCACTACCCGGTTTTGCTATTACCGCAACGTGTTCATATGAATCTTTTTGAGATATACGGCTGCTTTGACCATCGATTAATAACCCTTTATTTCTAGGTGAAAAAATCGATGACAGTTCTTTTGCAGAAGCAAACCTAGCACCAGCTTCTTTAACCAGTAGCTTATTTTTAGCGATGTGAGAACCAATTTTAAATAAACCGGCAAAGGTATCTTTCATTATTTTAGACACTAGCGCATATCCTTATCGTGTTCTGAGCCTTTAGCCTGTTGTTCCCTAGCCTTTTTAATACTTTCTTTGTTTGATCGACCACTTGGTATATTTTCATGCATGAACTTCTGTTGAGTTAACCTTTCTTTTTTATCACGTTCTTCATCTACTTTTTTACCTGAGCGAGCAGCAGAAAAGGCACTAAATAAACCATCAAAAAAACCTAATATATCCATTTCATCACCTTTTGTGTTAATACTACTAACGATCTAAACCTTTGTTTTTATATTTGATTTTTCCATTTTTAACTTTTGAGGACGCTTCTCTAGCTTTCTTAATATCAGCCTTGTTTTGTACTACTTGCTCTTTTTTATTCACGTTTTGCTGAGAGCTTTCGTTATTTTGTTCTGGCTTATAATTACCCTCTTGGCTTTGATTTTTTTCCTGTTGCTGAGTACTTTCCTCAGATTTAGTTTCATTATTTTTAGTTTGTTCTTTCGCATTTGATTGACGATTAACTGAATTAATCAATTCATCTATTTGCTTGAATTCATTTTCCAACGCCAGCGTTTTTAAACGATATTTTTTGCCATCAGCTTTATTCAAAAAGCCAATAGCACTACCACGGTTATACATTTCAATATCTTGGCTATTTAAATGTTTAAAGTAGTCATCCATTGAACTGCTTTTGCTGAATATGCCACTTAGTATTTTGATCATACTTTCTTTTTTCTCTAAACGGCCTCCTTTTCGTTTCACCTCTGCCGCTTTATTAGATTGTCTGTTTTTCTTCTGTTCTTTTTTGGCGTTAATAATAATGCCTTGCTCAAGCTCTGGATGTTTTTCAACTACATAGCGCTCTAGCTGTTTTTTAGCTTTGTCAAAATCAAATTTTGTTAATCTTTGGTTTTTATAAGCATCCAGTTCGTTACTGCTTATCATAAGATGAAAATGCACATTGTTGTCTTTTTCATCATGCAAGTAACCAACAACTAAGTTTTGTTTACATCGCATACCCACATAGTTGCGAACAATATCAAATAGCCGCTCTTTTTCTTGATCAAGTGTTAATTGCTTTGATTTAGTAATAGCAATCACTTCATGAAAAAGATAATTACCGTTTTTACGTGCTTTTACCTTGCGAGAGTTGGCAACAAACTCTGCAACTATATCCTTATCTTTACGCGAATATACGTTATGTGAAAAGTAGTCATATTCGCTGTTACGTGACGAACCATCACGCATGTAATTATAAAGCTGAGAAAATGTTCGATGCTTTCGGCTCATTGATTTAATGATCACTTATTTGCTTCCTTGTGAATAAAAGTAGCAATATCATCTTCCAGTTTTTTTAGCTCCATTAATAAATCTCGTTCATCGACCATTACCTTAAGGGTATTTGAACGATGTGCTATTTGATTAATATTGTTGGCAACATTGCGTATTAAAAACTTCATTTCCTTTATTTCATCTTGTAGTTGCGATGAAATAAATGGTGATTTATTTAAGTGATGTTGAACAAGTTGAGTGATAAAAGAAGTGCGCTTGGTTTGATTAAGGTTGGCAAGGTGACTAACTTTTAAAAATTCGTCAGCCGATAAACTGATATTGATACGCTTACGTTGATCAACATAGTCGTCTAAATATCGCTTTCGTTTTTCACTTACCACCAGTATCACTCCTCAAAATGGTTTAGGTGTTTAACCTAAAGCTTAGGGGTTAAGGGGATTCCCCTTATGGGTTCTAGGGCTAGCCCTAGCAAGAGGGCAATTGGTACAGTTGGTCACCAACTTGCAATCTTGCTACTACACCAAAGCATAGTATAAATATCGAACATTGGAAATAGTAATACGTGGGTAATAAGCATCACGAAGTGATGTTCTAGCTTGCTAGTACGAATGCTGTAATAGCTTAAATTGATGGTAATATTTTAATTGAAACTAGTTATCTTTTTTGTGAGTCTTTTCTTTAATTAGCTCGCTGAGACCAAGCAATTTTTTATATTCTTCTATTTCTTTTTCAGATTTAGCAATGTTCTCTTTATATTCAGCTAATTTCTCTTTTTGCTCTGGAGTAGAGTCAGTACTTATCCCCTCAGTGTAATCAGCATCTCTGGCGAGTAGCAATAGGTTATTAGTAGAACTTGGCGCTATTGTCGGAAAAGCTTTTATTAGTGAGTTGGCTCTTCCTTCAGCTTTTCCCTCTTTTTTCTCAATTTCTTGGTAGGTTTTTAAAAGCATTAAGGAAAATCTATGCTTATTTCTTGCGGATAAGTCGTCAGGTAATTGTTCTGTTGATAAGGCAAAAGTCTCTAACATTGAATGCTGTAAATTATTTGGCAATGCAGATAATTCGTTAGTAAAACGCCCTGCTAGTTTTTCATTCAAAAAATAAGTCGCATACAATTGCCTAGCATTTTCATAGTCAACAGTATTGGCTGATGTTAAGTGGCTATTTAGGGATAGGGACTCTTCAGCATTCGCCGACATTAAAAAGGTATTTAGCAATAGAATTAGGCTGATAGCGATTGCTTTTATTGAGTTGAACATAATCCGTTACTTATTTTATGAATGATTATTTTTATACTATTCATGATTTTATGGTGTTGCTCTAAGTAAAGCAAATGTTGAAAATATGGTTATGAAAAATGCTCAGCAATTGCTGAGCATTTAAATGAAAACTAACAGTAAGCGCTTAAATTATACATCTCTTCAATAGAGTAAAATAAATAATTTAAATCTTTGGTGTAAGTTTCACCTCACCAACCAATCATGTATTCAACGCTTTCCCATCTGGTATTTACGTTCAAGTATACATTTGGTCAACCGCAGCTTAACAAAATTTCAAAATAACTGTAATGATCATTGCTATAATGTTGAATTTCCAAAATGCTGAAATAATCAGAGATTAGATCAAACTCATCATCTTCATTGATTGCTCATTCATGACCAATAACTTGTTTAACATACTCGCTGCTTGATAAATCTCTAAACGCTAAAACATCAGCTTCAAAATTAGCTGCATATTGTTGTAGTTCAGTTTTCATAATAAAAAACTTAATAAATAAAACAGGACGATTAATCCTATAAATCAATCACAATGCTCTAAGGTAACTCAAATTTATTTTGAAAAAATTGTGACTTCATAATAACTACCTGAGAATATTTTCAAAGTTAATTTTAATTTCCGAAGTTTTAAGAGGCTTTTTCAACCGCCATTTATAAAAAGAAAAACCCTTAAAAGAGCTTTGTAAAATTGATTTATTTGATTGATAGGCCTACGTCAAAATATAGCTATTCGTGATTAGTAGCTATTAAAAAAGCGTATGAAATTAGATGAGTTGATATACGATGCATATCAGTCCTGAATGAGATAGAATATATGTGTTATAAGTTAGATAAATAACGTGTTTTAGTTAGTGTCATTTATGGAAAAGTGACTAGGAGTTAATTATGGCTAGTGGAAAATTATTAAGATTACTTGTTCAATCCGGCGCTTCCGGTGACCCTACTGCGTTTAGAAGTGCTACAGAGCAATTAATAAAAGAAGAAAGGCAAAAGCAGCATAATTTATTAGCCAATGATCTAGAGCGTATCCTATACGGTGATCGCTCAACTCCAAGTTCTACAGCACACAATATTTTGCCTGAAGCTCCCGTTGATAAAGAAAGCGGTGTTGCATTAATAGATATTAAGCAAGCAAATCGCTCTATTGATGAACTTGTTTTAGCGCAAAATACTTTAGAAATAATCGAAAACGTACTCGAAGAGTATCGACGTGAAGATATTCTAAGAAGCTATGGCATGATGCCCGCAGAAAAAGTTCTTTTTTTTGGCCCTCCTGGTTGTGGTAAAACACTTTCTGCAGAAGCTATTGCTTATGAATTAAATCGCCCACTTGCTATTGTTAGGTTAGATTCCTTAGTGTCATCATTCCTAGGAGAAACAGCCGCGAACCTCAGAAAGATATTTGATTTTATTGCAAAACACAGGCTAGTTGTTCTTTTTGATGAATTCGATGCACTAGGAAAAGAGCGAAATGATGGTTCTGAACACGGTGAACTTAGACGAGTTGTAAATGCTGTGCTTCAAATGATGGATTCATATGATGGTAAAAGCATAATTATTGCCGCGACTAACCACGAACAGATTCTTGATAGTGCCATTTGGCGTCGTTTTGATGAATTAGTGGAATTTCCTTTACTCAATAAAGATCAGCTCCAAAACTTACTACAACTTAAGCTACGCGGTGTAAGAAGAGAATTTGATTTGGATAGCCCTGAGCTTCATTCAATATTTGATGACAAATCACCCGCAATAATTGAACGTATAATCAGACGCGCTGTTAAGCGGATGATTCTAAAGCAAAAAGAGTTTTTAACTGTGAAAATGTTAAAGCATGCTTTTGAATTGGAAAACAGAGTTAGATAATTTTAACAAACAAAGGAATGTAATATGGCGGGAGTATATCCTCATCTTTCTTTTTCAAAGGAAGTACCATTAACCCCTAGAAGATCTCGTAACGGATTCGGTTCAAAAATTACATGTGATAACCCAAAAGAACACGGTCGAAACTTACAAAAACAAGTAGTGTCTTTTCAGGAAAGCATTTCATCGCAAGTCGGTGGAAATGCATCTCGCAACATTATTCAAATCAAACTGTCTGAAAAAATGAGCTTCGAAGATATCACTAAACATGGTATTTCGATCATTGGTCAGCAAGATGAAACCTTATATCTCGCATTTGCTGATGAACAACAGCTAAATGAGTTTAATAGTCGACTATCCAGATTGGTTGACGGCGAACATGTAACTTATGAGAACTTGCTATTTGCAATTGATAAAATAGATGCTTGGGGTGCTGAAGAAAGAAAGAGCTGGGCATTACAACAATTTGGCTACCCAAAAGAAGAAAATTTTAGATTAGATGTTGAACTCTGGCCAATTGGTGATACTGGCAGCGCAGAAAGAAATAACTTAATTGTAGATTTTGAAGCGTGGTTAAATTCTTCAGCAATACAAAAGCTTGATAAAGTTAATCGCGATAGCCTTGTGATGTTTCGTGTAACTGTCAATATAGAGAAAGCTGAAAGCCTTCTAAATCATAAAGATATTAGGCAGGTAGACCTACCTCCAAGAACTGGTGTTGAGTTCTCTCAGTTAAATATCGATGTTAATGTATTACCTCCTAAATTAAATGAATTAACTGACGCAGCAAGCAAAATTTGTATATTAGATAGTGGTATAAATGCCAATCATATTTTATTACAAGGCGCTGTAGGTGATGCGCAAAGCTTTATTGATGGTGAAGATGCTACCGATACAGTAGGTCACGGCACCGCTGTAGCTGGTGTGGCATTATTTGGTGATTTAGAAGAAAGGATAGAGGCGAACGAATGGACTCGTGAATTATGGCTGTTGAGTGGAAAAGTATTAACTCAAGATGAGCATGGTGAGCCAGTATTTGATGAAAAAACGATAGAAACAACTCTTATTAATGCAATCACCTATTTTCATGATGAATATGACTGTCGCATTTATAATTTGTCTTTAGGAAACTTAAATGCGCCTTATAGGCATAACCATATATCAGGTATTGCTGTTACTTTAGATGAGCTTGCTAGAAAGTTAGATATTTTAATCGTTGTATCATCTGGTAACTATAATGGTTCAGACATAATTAACAATTGGCGGGATGATTATCCATCTTATCTACTATCTGAGGACGCAGCCTTAATTGATCCTGCCCCAGCGGCAAACGTTTTAACTGTTGGCTCTATTGCAAAGCATACAATGACCTATGCAGAGCGTAGATATCAGCCACAGGGTGAAATTAATGAGCTACACGTAGCAAATGAAGGACAAATATCTCCATTCTCAAGAAGTAGTCAAAGTAATAAATCAGCATTAAAACCTGATTTGCTAGCTCATGGTGGAAACTTTGCTATACCTGCAAGAAGAGAGGGACAAAGTTGGAATCAAATATCCAAACACCTTGGCGTTGTAACACTGAATCATAACCCGCAAGGTAATACTTTACTTAGCGAGTTCAGTGGAACTAGCTTTTCTGCTCCATACATCGCTCATTTAGCTGGTAGGCTACTGAATAATTACCCTCAATCTTCTGCGAATCTACTTCGAGCATTATTAGCTAATCATGCTTATGTAACACAAGAGATAGCGTCAACTTTTGAAAATAAAGAGCATACTCGTCGAGTAGCAGGTTATGGCGTTGTAGATGAAGATAGTTTATTCAAATCTTCTGAAGAGCATGTTGTTTTAATAACCGAAGAAAAAATTGAAAATGATAAACATCAATTTTTTGAAATTCCTATACCTGATGATTACTTTCGTAAAGGTAAAGCGATTAGAACCATTACTGCCAGCCTCGCATACAGTCCAGCTGTTCGCACTACTAGGTTAGAGTACCTTGCGACTAAGATGAAATTTCATTTAGTTAACGGTGATTCATTAGATTCGGTAGCCAAAGCTTTTAACAATGAAAATAAAAAGCAAATAAAGTCTATTGGTGAAAGTGATGGCGCTAAACGAGATATAACACAGGACGATAGAAGCCGAGGAACGCTTCAATCGAGTAAATGGACGTATAACCAATTTGGAAAACCAAGAAAGCTTTTTCTAGTTGTTACTCGACAAGATCAGCCTTGGGCTCAGAATCAAGTGAACGATGAAGAAAGTTATGCTCTAGCTATATCTATCACGGATCGAGAAAATGAAGAAGCCAGATTGTACCAACAAATATCTGAAAAACTTCAAGCTCGTGAGCAAGTGAACCAGAGAGCGAAAGTTAGTTAATGATGAAAGCTAAAGAATATTTAGCTTTTATAAAGGATCAATCTTGGAAGAGATCACTCGTATAGCAAAGAAATACTTATATACAACGATAAACGTTAAGCATTTTGATTTACTAGTAGCTGTTTTATTATTTTTTAGCCTCTGTATTGCTGCTGCAATTGGTTATCTTATTGCAATTGAACACTGGATTGTTAATACGCCATTGATGATTATATTTATGGTGACTTTAGGTTTATTTGCTAGGCCAGCGAAGAGCCGCTATGAAAATAACCTTTCAGAATATCTGCAACAGATCGTTAATGATAACAAAATCGAAGATCTGCAAGCATTAAAAGCGAAGTACTTAAGGCAGCTCACATCTGCTGTTGGCTCGACTAACTATGAAGCCCTTAAAAATATCAATTATTTACAGGAACAGTTGCATAGTTATCGCCCCTTTACTCCTGATAATTTAGGCTACTATTTCTGGCGTTTTCTCTATAACTCAGAAGCAAAGCCTCGAATACTGTCACTCTTCATTTTTTTACTGAGCATTATCGTTTTATTGATGGTGACGAAGAGCGATATAAAAACCAACCCTGCTGAGGTTTGGCAATATATGACTTCAGAGTTTTTTTCTGCGGTTTTGTCATGGGGTATGTTTAGCCTTCTCTTACTATTTTGGTGTGGCTATATGGCTATCAGCTTCATAAATATATTTATTATTCGCCCTTTTGTTTTAGTTAATGCGAATAATAATTTTGCTATAAATTATTTGGTTAGTGATCTTGCTAGATATTCATTTATGGAGTCACCTGAAACTAGGCGTTATACAGAATGAAAGATTACTTATCTAAAACTTAATACCAAACAGCTAAGCGATACCTAAAGCGCCTATAGAATGAGATAAAAATATGGATTTATCAGAGAACATAGAGTTGATTTTGCATCAATACATTAAAGACGAGCTAATGAATAAACTCGTTAAAGTCTTTTCTACAGGCGGCTTCTATGATTACGCTCAACGCAAAGGCCTTTCAAAACAGGTTAACACAAACTCAGTTTATGATGAATGTGGAGGGGCTGATAACTTAAAGTCATTCGTGAAAAAGCACTATCCAGATTTAACAATTGAATCAACTCGTCCGCATAAAGTTGGTCGGAATGCATTTCAAACAGCTATGCAATACTTAGATAAAGTAAGAGGTTGTCAGAATGATACCGACTTAAGTAAAGTATTGTTTAAAAATGGTAACTTCAGTACACGATCTAGCGCCAATGCCGCGATTAATAATTATTTCGGAGGAAGAGGTAACCTTTGGTTTCTAGTTCAAAATAACGTTAGCTTTAAGAATAGTCATGACGTGAGTAAAAACTCACTACCTGTGTTCTTTTCTAATTTGATTGAAGACAGGAATGCATTGCAAAAATATACAACAAACAATGGAACCGAACATTCATTAACGTCTCCAAAAAAATATCACTACTTTTATGCTTTTAAACAAAAAATTAATGAAGATGAAAAGGCTGACTTAACAGTAAAACATGGCAATTCTTCTTATATATTAAAAGTCGGTATTGCAGAAATCTTGGAAGCGAGACTAATAAACCACTATAAAGCAAACATACTCAACAAAGGTGCAAGTATTTTCTATATTCACGATGAGTCTATTGTTAGCACAGTTGAAACGACCCTTAAACAAGTATTGAAGTTAGTTGGAGCTCCTACAGAACTGAAGCTTGGTACAGAACGTTTTGTAGTAGACACCATTGCATTTAACGATGTCCCAAAATTGATTGTAAATGCGACAAAAAGTAATGAAAATCTTCGAAACCTTAAGATAAAAAATAAGGTTTTTACAGTATAGATAATTAATAGAAACAAGTTGCTCTTGATAGTAAAAGCTTAAAGTATTCCAGCTACTTTTTATGAAAAGCAGTAGCAGATACCCCCTTTAAATTTGTACTCGACAAAAAGACCAAGTTTCCTTGGTCTTTTTCTTAACACGCCTTTTTTAACTTCAACTCACTAAATTTAACTGATTCAAAATACATATCACGTTCTATTCGTGGCACTTGTGGCGCAAGCATTATGCTTTCAAGTTCAGTTAATGACACGTAACCCCATTCATCGTGAGATAGGCCAGTAACATAGCCGAATGCATTGTTTTCAACTTCGCTGTATTCAGTTAAGTACCAAGTGGCAGAGCCGTATGTATCAAATAGCTTTACGACAACGACAGGGTCTTTGTTTCCTTCCTGTGAGTAGAACGGGTAGTTTTCGAATAGTTTCTTAAATTCAGGTGTGGCTAAGTGCGACATAAATTGCTCCTTTTTTGCAATAAGTAAACATGACGTTATTCTTAATTTTTAAGGTTAAGAACAACGAAATTTACTTATTGCGGTGAGCAAAAATGCGCGGCATTTTTAGATCATGGTGTTTGCCAGTTATCAGCAAAGCTGGCTAACATTGATTGATTACTTTTAAAGTAAAAATGGTTTGTAAACTGCATGAGTCATTTATCGTTTTGAAAGTGATTAAGTACTGAATTTAGGCAACTTTCATGTTCGAACACATAATAAATCTTCACGGCCTTTTTAAGTTTAAATTGCTCTGAAGCTGCACCATTAGCAAGGCCATAACAATGGTGAGTTATTTGCCCTATGGCGCGTTTTGCATCTACGCCATTATGTTGCTCAAATAAAAACAAGTGTGGCTCTGTATTGGCGAAGTATAAGCCAATGCCATCAGGCTCCGATTTATAATCTAAGTAGGCTATTGATGTTTCGGCTTTGTTACCGTTTTCATGTTTTGGTCTGTTGAAGTAGCTTTTAAAGAAATATAGCTTATGACCTTGGTTAATCAGCCAGCGCTGAAATAAAATATTAAAGGTAATGGTCGATATGCGATGAAAATAATCACGCTGGAAAAAACTGTTTCTGTGGGTAGGCGCGTATATTTTGTGTAGCGGAATTGATAACTGATCTACCAGTACTTTAATACCTGAAGATGTTAAAAAGTGTATGTGAGGTAACTTGCCATGTCAGGGCGTTATACCAAAACTTAGGCTTTTAACCAACGGATATTTGAAGCCTTTTAGACTTCTTATAGCTGTATTTATTGAGCTGGTACTTTTACTTGTAAATATAATTTGTAATTGATGACTGGTTAAATATTTAAAACGCGCCAGTGCTTCTAAAATGATGATCTGTTTTTCGGTAAGTCTCATTCAATTTGGTATTTACTGTTTAAATTTTCTAAATGGATATTAGTGTTTATCTGTTGTTGGCTAACATAATATTTATTATGTTTTTGATTATTAATTTCGTGCTTTAAATCGCTATGAATATCTTGCTGTTTAAGCTTTCCATAATAGCGTTCTAGAGTTTGTTTTACCAAGTTGCGCCAATTGCTTGTCGACATGGCGTTTTTACTTCATAACAGGTATTTAGGCGTTTTTATCTTTACTGCTAGGTAGTTCGATACTTGTAGATAAAACTCGCCAGTATTAAGTTGTTTTAGCTCATCAACGGTTAAGTCCATTTCATTAGCTAAAAGACTTAAACTTTTCCTTTCGTTTTTTCCCGCTATTTTTACGCCAGATGCAAAGAGTGTTTTTTGTAATGCGGTTGATATTTGCTGTCATACATATTGGTTGGCTAATACTAGGTGCAAACCGTATTTTCTTAACTGAGTGAGCGCTTTTTCAATATCACTGGAAATGAAGTTTTGGAACTCATCAATAAACAGAAGTATTGGTACTCGTTTGTGTATTACTATGTTGGTACGTTGCAGCGCAATAATACGTAATAGGCCGACAATGAAACGTCCATAGGCTTGCACGCTATCACTTCAGGCACTACCAAGTGATAACTTGAATAGAATAATTTTCTTTTCCTCTATGAGCTGTTTTAGGTTAACGCTAGTGGTATTTGAGATCAGGTTTTGAAAGGTCGGATCATTTAATATTACTTGTAGGCGAGTATAAATACCGTGTTTAGTGGCGCTAAATAGTGGGCTGTTAAATTTATGTCTGAATAGCAGCCTATGTTGTGGATTTGGTGAGTTCTGCCCTAAAGCGAGTAAATCAACATTGTTGTTGTCGTCCATAAAACGCTGTAAATCAGTAAACGAGCTATTTTTACAACGTAATAGCGTAGCTATGCATGGGCTTAATATGGCGTCCATTTGATTAGTGGTACTGGCTCATTGGTTTGGTGTTCAGCTATTTGATTGCCCCATTGATTGTAAGAGAACTTTGATAATACTCAGTAGCTCTTGTGTCATTAAAGCTATATTTTCATCCGTTTTAACTTCAAGTTGAAACGGATTAATACTTGGCGAATATCCTGTTTTTAAGCTTGGGTCAATAAACACTAATCTGTTAGCGAATTTTGGTTGGTTAAACTCTTTAAATTGAGCAATTTCTTGTGCCATATCGCCATGAGGATCTAAAAGTATTACCGCCTCCTTTGGCTTAGCTTTAATTAGCTCACGATAAACTAGTAGTTTTATAAACTCACTTTTACCACTTCATGATGATGCTACTAAATAACCATGTTTTTTAAGGCTGTGAGTTGGCAAATGTTTATTCAATTTTCGTAAAAACGTCCGTAGTTGGAATTTCTTTAGCCAATGAATGACATTTAACATTTCGAATAATTAATGAGTAATATGTGAATGCGATTGAAGGTGCGTATGGTGGGTTTTTAACGGTGTAGTGCTTTGCGCTAAAATAAGCGGTTAACGCTTGGTCATTGTATTCAATCTTTAAACCCTATTCATACGTATCATCTCAACTATCTGCCAGTCTTCTGAACAATCTCCTATCTACATACCCTCGTCGTTATCTCTGCTCAATATTCGAATGTATTTCACAATAGACGCCAGCTCATGCTCGGTTAGCGGCACTAGGTCGTAATACATCTTTATTTTATCTAATCATCATTGGTACTTTTTGCCTTTTGGCGGATTAGTTTCCCTCCCAGTACTAACGACTCAACTATTAAAAACATCAACTTGTATTGCGGTTAAGAACTTTTCTTTTTTGCTCATTTATAAACAAGTTAGTAAATATGCGCTTGCTGCTAACTCATTATATTTACGTTGTGTTTTTATCAAAGTTTTTTTAGTTATGCCAGTTTTTGGCTTGTTGTAAAGGATTGCTAATTAGGTGGCGTTAGCTGTATTTACAATTTGAAATCGTCTGCTGTAATTAACTGTATAAATAATTTGTACAATTAATTATTGAATAAATTTTTCCATTGTTTTTCTTAATCTTATTAACTTTTCTAGTTTTTCATCAAGCCTTACACCTTCTGCCTTTAGCCTTACACCTTTTTCTTCAAGCGCGCTTAGCCTTTCATCTAGTATTATGTCTAATATAATCTTGGCGGATTCATTAAATTTTCTAATAAAATGATCATATTTACGTAAATTACGAACATTATCCTTAGTAAAACCGCCATCAATCAACACCATATATTCAACAGCCTTATCAATTAACTTGATCCCTTTCAATTTTGAACTTTGGTCATCACCCGTGGCGAAAATATTCAGTACATCTATTTGAGAATTAACAGGCATCGCATCAAATGCGTTTTTATATTGCCAGTAAAAACGCATCATTCTTTCTGTTTTTTTAGGCGTTTTTTGTGACTCTGCTTTGGCTTTTAACTTGGCTAGTTCGTTATTGAATTTTGCCAGTAAATCCTGAGGAAGTTGAGCTGGTACTGTTGCTTTTACGGAATTATTGGCTGGTTCATTAGCCTGAGAGTTCGCGGCCAAGGCAATGTTACAACACAAGCTAAACATAGCTATGGTAAAGGTAAGTATATATTTCATGGTGACGTATTTAATCCGTAAATATTAAGCTTTAATAATTCCTGCTAGTTAGATTATCAAAACTATAGCCCTTTGAATACAAAACGGTAATACATAGCTTTGATATACGTCTTTTTTAAGTCTATTGGTTTTCAAATTTTAGTTAAGCCTATTACAAAGGCTGTTTGTTTGAATGCTTGGTTTATTGCTTGTAGCTGACTTTCAGAGCAGGTTGATAAATGCTGTTCTACTTTTTTAGTCAGTAGTTGAAACTCATCTGCTTGATCTTTGTCTTGTATGCTTTCAGATTCTTTTTGGCGTTTTTCTACCAATTTATACTGTGCTTGTTTTTGCTTTATCTGGCAATTTGGCGTGTATAAATCTTCTAGCAATGGCTTGTTGTTCAATACGCCTCGCAAGTATTTGAACATTGAATCTATGGTTTGTTTGGTGTTTCTATATTGGGCGTAAATAAGTAGTTGTTGTAAGTAAGCTTGGTCGTGGTTTTGGCTATATTTTTTACTCAACTGTGTGAACTCTGAAGCGCTCACGCCAATCGCTTTATATTGCTCTGCTAAAGCCAAGTTTGGCGAAGATTGGTTTACTTTATTACTGACTAGGTGGGGTTGTGTTATAGCAGGGGCTTTTAATTGCTGACTAATATCAAATTTAAATCCGGCAATACGTCTACCGTGTTTTACGTCTTTAATGATTACCTTGATATCGGTTACGGCATTAATAAATTCAATACTTGGCAGTAATAAACGACTTTTTAAGTGTCACACCAACTTGTACTTTTTTTTATCGATATCGAGTATTTCACGAATTTGTTCAATGCTGACATTGCCAGTAGTACCGCGATAAAGGTATGAGAATAAGTAAGCATGAAGCTTAAAGTGCTGGTCTTTTTTAAAGTGTTTGATGTTTTCTAATTTTGGTGCTGAAAAGTAGCCTTTAACGCCAATTAAATAAGGCAACATATCGTTATTTAGCTTTATGTCTACAAAGGCATGACCGCTGTTTTTTGTGAACTGGCATGAGTGTATTAAGTGCCTTTTTAACCAGCCATTATCTTGTTTTATTTTGATATGGGCGCTCATCAGTGAATCGGTTGCTTGATCTATTCTAGCAATAGCATTTTTATCGTTTTTTAATGCCGGGTAAAAGTCGATGATTTGCTTGGTGTATATACGAAAGGTCACAAAGCTTTGATCGTCTTTTGCGATAGCTGAAATAGCAACTGCTAGTATTCTGTGAGCATCAGGTGAAAGCGTGTAACTCGCAGCAGTAAAGTTGTTTCATCTCACTAGTGATTTATTTCAATCAATAGCGGTTATTTTTTGGTGAGTCATTTTTAATGAATTTAGATTATAAGTTTAAAGTGAGGTATTAATAATCTATTGAAAAATCATATAAATGCAAGTTTTGTGATATTTAAATCTATTATCTAAATAGAGCCTGAAAAGTGTGGTATTACACCTGAAAAATGTGATTTCATCCCTGATTAATGTGATAGTTAGCCTGAAAAGCGTGATAGTTGACGTTCTTTCTTGGCTTAGCTATCAGATTTAAGAGTCATCTAAACGGAATAAACGATAATAAAAGAATAACGACTGTTATTTATTAGTTTTTGTAGTCGCTTTTTTTAAAGCCAACAACACCTGAAGTAGCTTTTCAGACTCAGCCAAACTCTTTTTAGACTCAGCCCTAAACTTTTTAGACTCAGCCAAACTCTTTTCAGACTCAGCCAATAGTTTATCTGAATATACTAATTCGAAATAATTTTTAGGTAATCTATTTGATAATATGTGCGATAAAACATCTCCAGCATTAGGGTTAAACTTTGTAATAAATTGATTATATTTATTCAGAATTACTGCATTTCCACTTGAGTAAGGCTTATTTAAAATAGTTATATACTCTGAAGCTTTATCAAGTAATCGTTGACCTTTTAATTTTGAAGTTGGCTTATCACCAGTTTTAAGTATTTTAAGCATGTCAACTTTAGATTGTGGCGGCATTTTATCAAATGAATTTTTATATTGTTCATGAAAACGCATAATTCTTTGCGTTCTTTTTTCTGAGGTTTGAGCGTCAGCTTTTAGCTTTATTTCATTAAGGATATTTTGATACTGTTGATAAGTTACGTGTAGTTCAACAGGAATTTCATTAAGAACTGTTTCTATGCTTTGTTTATTCTCTGTTGCTATTGATGAAAATGCAATAGAGGCCATTAACAAGAGCCAAACTAAAATATTTTTTTTCATGCTTTCGACTCTAAAGTTAAATCCATTTAGTCTCTATATATCTCGCGACTTATCTTTACTTTTGTCTTTATTTTTATCGCTCATTTCTGCACGAGCTTGAGCAATACGATCTTTATTTTCTTGAATACCTTTTTCGTTTGATGATGTTAAGTCTTTACCTATAGAAATAGCATCAATATTTTTAGCTTCAAAATCAGAAAGCAGTCCTTGCTGCTGAGCTTTTTGTAAGTCGCTTTTACTGAAGTTTTTTACAGCTATATCGAGACTATTTTTGATAATGGTATTTGCTTGGGTAAGTTCATCACTTGTGCCTAGGGTATTTTGCATATCAGAATGTTTATGAACTGATTGGCTAGTTTGAATATCACGATAAGCAGCATAAGCAACACGAAAGTTCTTCACTCGCGCTTCAAGCGAGTTTTCATTCGATTTTGATAAGTGTGCTGCAAATGTCATGTAAACTATTCTCTAGTGATCTTATGATTTATTTTGTATGCTAATTGAAAGGAAATCAATAACATTTTATACACTAACGCTAACATTAACACTAATGTGCTAACGACAGGAACATAACGATTAGATGGATAAGCCGTTTACACCCAATTTATGTGAACTAGCCGATAGTATGGGGATCGCTATGTATCAGCGATTCACACCTACTGAAGCATCACTATTTTTACGGTGTCCAATAGCTGAGATTACTAAATTGCAAACGAACCATCAAATCGAATTTATTCAAGTTACCGAAAAACAAACTGAGTTTTTTGGTTTTCAATTGCTCAATTACCTACTTGGTAATATACAGGTTGCTACTCAACCGACAAACCACAGCCATCCCCACGCCTCTAATTCTTCAGTGCATGATAAAGTTATCCGCTCAAAAGAAGTGCAAGAACTTACAGGGTTATCGAGAACCACCATTTGGCGCATGGAGCGTACTGGAAAATTTCCGGCACGTATTGCTCTAAGCACCAGTAATGTCGGTTGGCGTTTATCAGATATTCAAGAATGGATACGTAGTAAGTGATTGCACCTCTACTTTGTGACCCTGTAAATTAACGAAAGCTGATTACTTTTTATTTTGTACACTAAGCTCTTCTAGGTAATCACTCCACGTTTGCATCATTTTTTTACGTTCTGGTAAATATATAGCTCTGTTGTATGCCCGTGATGTATTTGACCCTGTTAAGTGAGCTAATTGCACTTCTATCGCGTCATGTGACCAACCTTGCTCATGTAAAATTGTTGAGGCTGTTCCCCTAAAACCATGCGCTGACATCACATCTGCCGCATACCCTAAATCACGTAGGCGGTTTGTCATCACATTTTTACTTATTGGGCTGTCACTATTTCTACTGTTTGGAAAAACATATACTGAATAACTGGTTACGGTATAAATATACTTAAGCTGTTTAATGACTTGCTTAGAAAGAGGAACAAGGTGGTCTCGATCTTTTTTCATCTCTTGTGCTGGAATACGTATTAACTTTTCCGAAAAATCAACGTATGCCCATTTAAGGCCTCTAATTTCTTTCGGCCTAAGGAACAACCTTGGAATGAGTTTTAATGCTTCAGCCGTACAGAAAGTACCTGAAATAGTCATATCTATATCATGAATTAAGTTACCTAACTCAGTTGGGTTAATTATTGCTGAGTGGGAGCGTACTTTTTTAAGTGGTTTAATAATATCTTTAAGGGGTAAACCTTGTGCAGGGTTATTTCTTGTCAACCTATGAGCAAGTGCATAACCAAAGATTCGGTTAATAATAGCTAGAATAACTGGGGCTTTTTTAGGGCTGCCTGAAGCTTCTATAGACAGCATGACTTCGGTAATGTGTCCTGCATCTATTTTATCGATAATCAGTTTGCTGAGCAATTTACAGTCAATAGTGATCAAACGTTTAACTCGGGCTTTATGATCAGCAGACCATGAATCTTTTTGTTGCTCCCACCATTTCAAAGCGATTGCATTAAATTGCCTGTCTGTCACTGAGTGACTGCGTTTGCGTTCTCTTCTTTCGTCTGAAGGGTTAGTACCATTCATCAGTAATACCCTTGCCTCCTCTGCCAACTTCCTCGCCTCAACAAGGGGTATCGTAGGGTATTGACCTAAAGCTATTTCTTTATGTGTACCTGAAAATTTATACCGCATCCTCCATAGCTTTGAACCATTAATTTTAACTAATAAAAACAAACCATTACCATCAAATCTTTTGATTTGCTTTTTATCTTCAGGGCAAGATAGATTTTTAATTTCTAAGGCGGTTAATGGCATAAAGGTAAACTCATCAGGGTTTAATTAGGGGTACCCTTCTAATTAAACACCTTAAAATGAGATCATGCAAGTACTAAACACCCCACATTATACCCCCGAAAATATGAAACTTGATGAGTTATGATGAAACAAGCTGAAACACTAGAAACAAAAAAGCCCTGTAAAAACAATGATTACAGGGATTTTTGAAACAACATGTGTTTCGGTGAAACTAAGGGGTGATGATTACATCATGCCGCCCATTCCACCCATACCGCCCATATCAGGCATACCGCCAGCGCCAGCATCTTTAACTGGTGAGTCGGTGATCATAGCTTCAGTTGTTAACATTAGACCGGCTACAGAAGCAGCAAACTGTAATGCACTACGCGTTACTTTAGTTGGGTCAAGAATACCCATTTCTAACATATCACCGTAAGTAGAGTTACCCGCATTGTAACCAAAGTTACCTTTACCGTTACGCACTTCGTTTAATACGACTGAAGCTTCATCACCACAGTTAGCAACGATTTGACGTAGTGGTGCTTCCATTGCGCGAATTGCAACGTTAATACCATGTGTTTGGTCTTCGTTGGCACCTTCAAGATCTTTAATAAGGTCAGCAGCACGAACTAATGCAACACCACCACCAGCAACAACACCTTCTTCTACCGCGGCGCGAGTTGCATGCAATGCATCTTCAACACGGGCTTTTTTCTCTTTCATTTCGATTTCTGTTGCTGCGCCAATTTTAATAACCGCAACACCGCCAGCTAATTTAGCTAAACGTTCTTGTAACTTTTCTTTATCGTAATCAGAAGATGAGTCTTCGATTTGACCACGAATTTGCATTACGCGACCTTGTATATCAGCTTCGTTACCAATACCATCAATAATCGTTGTATTGTCTTTAGTGATAACAACACGTTTAGCTTGACCTAAATCTTCTAATGTTGCTTTTTCAAGCTCCATACCGATTTCTTCAGAGATTACCGTACCACCCGTTAATGTCGCGATATCTTGTAACATTGCTTTACGACGGTCACCAAAACCAGGTGCTTTAACCGCTGCAACTTTAACGATGCCGCGCATGTTGTTTACCACTAATGTTGCTAAAGCTTCACCTTCAACATCTTCAGCAATAATTAATAATGGCTTACCTGATTTTGCAACACCCTCTAAAGTAGAAAGTAATTCACGAATGCTGCCTACTTTTTTGTCTACTAATAGAATAAATGGGCTTTCTAATTCAACAGTGCCACTTTCTTGGTTGTTGATAAAGTAAGGAGATAAATAGCCACGGTCAAATTGCATACCTTCAACAACGTCTAATTCGTCAGTTAACGCTTGACCTTCTTCAACAGTAATTACGCCTTCAGTACCAACTTTTTCCATCGCTGTTGCAATGATTTTACCGACAGTTTCGTCAGAGTTAGCAGAGATAGTGCCTACCTGCTCAATCGCTTTGTTATCGCTACATTCTTGCGATAAACCTTTTAACGCTTCAACGGCGGCAATAACTGCTTGGTCGATACCACGTTTTAAGTCCATTGGGTTCATGCCGGCAGCAATTGATTTCAAACCTTCATTTACAATAGCTTGCGCTAAAACAGTTGCAGTAGTTGTTCCGTCACCGGCTTCATCATTGGCTTTAGAAGCAACTTCTTTAACCATCTGTGCGCCCATGTTTTCAAATTTGTCTTCTAATTCAATTTCTTTTGCAACAGTAACACCATCTTTGGTGATGATTGGACCACCAAAAGATTTGTCTAATACAACATTACGACCTTTAGGGCCTAATGTTACTTTTACCGCGTCAGCTAAAACATTTACACCACGTAGCATTTTTGCTCGTGCGTCATTTCCAAATAATACGTCTTTTGCAGCCATGTTGTTTCTTCCTATATTTTGTTAGTTTGTCGAACATCGTTCGACTACAATAATTAATGCACTGTAAGTTGAGGCTTAGCCTAACGAATTCCTACAGTTTATATAAAGTCAGTAGGGTTACTATGACTCAACAATCGCTAAAATGTCTGATTCAGAAAGGATTAAAACTTCTTCGCCATCAATTTTTTCAGTTTTAACGCCGTAACCTTCACTAAAAATAACTTGGTCACCTACTTTAACGTCTAAAGCACGTACTTCGCCATTTTCTAAAATGCGACCGTTACCAACAGCAATAACTTCACCGCGCGTTGATTTTTCTGCAGCACTTCCTGTTAAAACAATACCACCAGCTGATTTTGATTCTACTTCTTTACGTTTAATTATTACGCGGTCATGTAATGGACGAATGCTCATTAATTTTCTCCTGAGAGTTTATTCACTCTCAATAAATTTAAATAAAAGGTTATAAAACTTTGTTGCAATTAAAGATGGGGCTAATTTAAAACTTCACAAGCCCCGTTAAAAATTTTTTTATTCTTTGCGCTCATACTCACCTTCAAGCGTTTCACCTTGGTGGTGTTCAATCGGCTTCTTAGTGCCTAAACCCTGCTCAAATGGATCAGGCGTAACTGGCTGTTCTTGCTGAGTATGCACCGAACTTTGATAAGTAAAACCAGCTGCGCTTTGATTCATGATTAAACGTGACTGTACTGATTTGATCAACAGACTTCTCACACTAGGGATCAGAAGAGATAATCCAAAAATGTCAGTAACAAAGCCAGGCGTTACTAAAAGTATGCCAGCAACCAGTAAAAGTAGTCCTGCAACTATTTCATCTGAAGGCATTTCTCCTTGCGCCATTTTAGTTTGTACTGAGTTTAAGGTGGCAATCCCCTGCTGTTTAACATTTCTCGCGCCCAGCCATGCAGTAATAATAACAATAGCAATTGTTGGCCATGCACCAAGCCAAGTACCAACATTGATCAGTACCATAATTTCGATAATAGGAACGACAATAAAAAGGATAAATAGAAATCGAAACATTTAACGTCTCTTCATTAAAAAAATTTTATATAAGATGAAACATATATGGGGTTGTGCCGGTCTTTTTCAAGCATCAACTAAATACAAGATAGTTCATATGGCGATTAGTTATTAATTGTCATTTAAATAGTTTAAGTTTTTGTTAAGGAAAATACGTTAATGTTTCAATTAATAATGTGCACTTGTCCTGATATTAGCAATGCAAAGCTAATTGCAAAGCATTTAATACAAGAAAAACTGGCCGCTTGTGTCAATATTATTCCTAACGTTATCTCTGTTTATCGCTGGCAAGATAATATTGAATGTGATGAAGAAATACAGTTAATAATAAAAACACAAACCGATAAATTTAACGAGGTAGCTAGTGAAATTAAACGCTTACATCGTTATGATACCCCTGAAATTATCGCCGTGAACATCCAGCAAGGCGACAATAGTTATTTAAACTGGATTACTGAGTCTTTAAAATAGTTGTTATGAAAAAAATTGTCTTACTTTTTTGGTTAGTTTTAACCAGTATTTTTTTACAAGTACCCAATGTTCAAGCCCAAGATTCAATTTTTGATACTTCGTCCGCTTCATTATTCAGTAACGATGATGAGTTTCTTAGTGTCGAAGAAGCCTTTGAATTTAACTTTCACCAGAAGGATGATCAATTATCTGTTTCCTTTACCATAGCTGAGGGGTATTACTTATATCGTCATCAGTTTAAGTTTAGTGTTGAAAACGCAGAAATAATACCGGTCGAATTGCCTGTAGGTGAAGACCATGAAGATGAATTTTTTGGTGTTCAGCAAATATTTACCGAAAAGCTAAGCTTCACGATTAAGCTTGTTAACGCTAATAGCAATGCCAGCATTAAAATACGCTATCAAGGGTGCGCAGCGAAAGGCTTATGCTACCCCCCTAAAAGTAAAGTTGTAGCACTATCAAAAGTAAATAATGAAGAAGTTATTAACACCAACAATGTTTTGGCGGCGATAACAGCTGACAATGAAACCGGCAATACATCTATTGCCGCTGAAAATGCCAGCGAGCAACATCAATTAGCCGATATGCTCAAAAGTGATAATATTTGGCTAACACTACTCGCTTTTTTTGTCGGTGGTTTACTGCTTTCATTTACTCCTTGTGTATTTCCTATGTACCCTATTCTGACCGGCATTATCGTTGGGCAAGGCGATAAATTATCAACGTCAAAAGCCTTTCGTTTATCGTTTGCTTATGTACAAGGCATGGCAATAACATATACCTTACTGGGCATTGTTGTTGCACTGGCCGGCGCTCAGTTCCAAGCGATGTTTCAACATCCTGCTGTTTTAATTGTATTAAGTGTTTTATTCATCTTTTTAGCACTTTCTATGTTTGGAGTTTTTAATCTTGCCTTGCCAAGTAGCTGGCAAAATAAATTGAATAACATCAGTAATAGCCAAAAAGGTGGTTCATATTTAGGTGTTGTTGTTATGGGTGCTATTTCTGGTTTAGTGGCGTCTCCATGTACTACCGCTCCTTTAACCGGTGCTCTGCTATACATCTCGCAATCGGGTGATATTTGGTTAGGTGCATCAGCCCTCTACGCATTAAGTTTAGGTATGGGTGTACCATTACTTGTTTTGGGTAGTTCTGGTGGTAAATTATTACCAAAAGCAGGTACATGGATGACGGTAATTAAAAATGTATTTGGTTTATTACTACTCGCTGTTCCGATATTTTTAATGGAAAGGTTTTTACCTTTATTGGTAACACAAGCCATGTGGGCAATATTGGTCTTATCAAGCGCAGGCTATTTTTATACCGTCAATCAACAGACCCAGAATAACTTTTGGTTTGGTGTTAGAAGTGTGGTGATATTTGTAATGATATTTTTTGGCGCCAACCAAGCTTTTCAACTGATAAATCCTAGCCAAAACGTTGCGACAAGTAATCAAGCATCTCCACAACAACATTTTACTAAAGTAGCAACACTACCAGAGTTGTTAGCGGCAGTGAATAACGCTAATGCACAAGGGAAGACTGTAATGGTCGATTTGTATGCCGACTGGTGTATTGCCTGTAAAGAGTTTGAAGAATACACCTTTAATGCGCCACAAGTACAAAAAGTGCTGAGTAACACGGTATGGTTACAAGTTGATATGACTGACTTCGACTCGACTGACAATGCTGAGTTTGCGAAAAAGTATCAAGTACTTGGCTTACCAAGTATTCTATTTTTTGACCAACAAGGTAAAGAATTAACTCAGCAGCGCGTAACGGGGTTTATGGGGGCAGAAGAATTTACTGAACATCTACAAAAAATCCTTTAACCTTTAACAAACAAGCACACTTTAACTCGCATAACTCTGCGGGTTAAAGTGCTGATACTTTCCAATAGCCATTAACAATTTTTGTATCAATAAATTCCATTAGTTTGGTTTCAGGAATAGGTTTAGAAAAGTAGTATCCTTGAATAATATCGCAATCATTTTCGGTTAAACTGCGTAACTGCGCACTCGTTTCAACACCTTCTGCGATGACCTGCAAACCTAAGTTCTTCACCATAGCAATGGTTGACATAATAATTTGATAATCAGCTCGATTTTCTAACATGCCAAATACAAAGCTTTTATCTATTTTAATAACATCGACCGGCATTTTTTTCAAATAAGCTAATGACGAATAACCAGTGCCAAAGTCATCAATAGCAAAACTAAATCCTACATCCCTCAAGCCATTCATCATTTCAATTGCACTATCAATATTTTTTACTAAGGTTTGCTCAGTCAGTTCTAGTTCGAAGTGACTTGCCTTAAGCGAAAACTCAGTAAGTAAACCGGTTAAATAAGGGGTTAGATGTGGATCGGCAAATTGACCTGCGGACAGATTTATCGCAATACGGACATCCGTTAAGCCCTTATCAATAAATGTTTGGCAAAGCTCAAAACAGCGCCTGATCACCCAATAACCTAGTTCAACCATATGCTGGGAGTTTTCAAGAAGAGGAATAAAATCTTCTGGCGAAACCATGCCTCGCTCAGGATGCTGCCAGCGAAGCAACGCTTCAAAGCCGTATAGTTTTTTTGTTTTTGCATCTAACTGAGGTTGTAAACTTAAGCTAAATTGATTTTTAGCTAAAGCCTGTCTAACTTCACTTTCCATCATCACCCGAAGGGCAACTTTTTTATACATCTCTTCATGGTAAATATGATATTTGGCGCCACCATCGTCTTTAGCTTCGTACATAGCGATATCCGCATAACTAATCAAATCTTCTGACTGAGTCATTTCTTCAGAAGCAAAGGCTATTCCAATGCTGGTACTTACATAAAAAAGGCTGTTTTGTATTTTAATCGGTGCTTTAAAAGCCTCTAAAATTTCTTGTGCAACAAGCACTGCGTCATTTTCATGGTCTATATGTCCAAGGACGACAACGAACTCGTCGCCACCAAAACGACAAGCCATATCAACTTCCCTGATGCTAGAGCGCAAACGATTAGCCGCTTGAATTAACAACTTATCTCCATCGGTATGACCATGGCTATCATTTACTTTCTTAAAATCATCGAGATCTAAAAATAAAACGGCAATTTTTCCATCACTGTGTGAAACATTCATCAACGCTTTACGCAGTTGGTAGTTCAACATATTACGGTTAGGTAACCCCGTTAATAAATCATACATGGCAATATTTTCGAGTTCCTTCGTTTTTTGATCAACTTCAATGTTTAATTGTTCAAGTTCAAAACTTAACTCGGTGGCCGCATTTGCCAAAATATCTAGTTCATCAATATATTTACCATTTCTTTGAAGGTCTGTTTCACGAAACTGATCAAATTCTTTTTTTGCCAATAAAGGTAAAACATCTGACAATACCAGTAAGCGACGAGTAAATGGGCTAGCAACAAAATGAACAACAATGACTAAAGCAATAAGCACAACTAAGGTAAAAATTAAAAATTGCAAACGGTTTTGCTGATATTTATCTGTAAAAATAGTGGCATCATCAATCAGTGCTAGGTAATAAAAATCATCACGGGTATTTGCGATGGGAATTAAGTTAATCAGATAACTGCTATCGTTGGCTTTAGCTTTTATACCTTGAGAGTTAATTATCTCGCTATTGACAATTTCTTGGTTTGACATAAATAATTCACTGACTAGTTGAGTATTTGTTGAAGAAATAAATTTAGCATCAGCAAGTATAATAGCCTCTTCGTTACTTGTTATTGATACAAGCTTATCTGAACGAGAAAAACTTACAACGGCTAACTCATTATCAAGCGCCTGATTTATATAAAAAATCATATCAACAAGTGAAACTGTCATCGCGACAACCGCCATATCACCCTTACCGTTTAAGACCGGTATTGTAATCAACTGAACGCAATGACCCTCACAGTACAAAGTGTGTTCAGGTTGCTGATATCTTAGTACATTGTCAATACTCAGCTGAACAAATTTAGGAATAGCATTAGAAAGGTATAACTCTTCATTACTTGCTGAAACTAACCAAACATTTTCAACATTTTGATTCATTTGTAGGGTATCAAACTGCGCAGCAAACTCGTGTGCTAAAACGTCAAAATTAGCTTGCTCTTTTAACCGCACAATATCAGAAAACGACTCTAGCCACGTCAGTATTTTTTGACGTAATACGTTATTTTGCACAGAAAATTGTGCCTGGCCTTTACGTAAAGTATCGCTTTGATATTGGGTGAATTCTTGATTTAATCTTGATAAAGACAAGTAAGAGAAAATAGCCGTTAGGAGCAATAAAGCCCCAATAACTAGCACTAATAATTTAACAGGAACGCTAACAAATCTTTTTCTCATCAAGTTAGCCCTACTAGAACCAGTACATTAGTTGTAAGGCCCACACTTTCCAATGCTCACTATTCGCCTCTGGGTTGGGTAACACAATAGGATTAACGCGCGCAGCGCCTTTTACCCAATGGTACTCCGCATTGACTCGTAAACTATCAGAAAAATCATATGAAAATCCTAGCATTTTATTGTGCTGATAAGCAAAATAATGAGGTATGGTACCAAAACTTTGTTGTTGTAATTCACGGCCTTTTTTATCATTCTTATTTGCATAGAAATTTTCAAAACGACTAATAAATTTCAATTGTTGATTTACCTTGTAAACCGCTTGAAAATAACCACCTTGACCAATATTGTCTTGGTTAAACTGAGCCGCGTAAAAACCGTCGGTTAAAAACCTTGTTTGCGAAATTTCACTAGTAAACTCCCAGTGCTCACCTTCATATAAAGCATTCATCGTATAAAACTGAAAAACAAATTTTCCATCAACAAAAAAATCAGGACTCTCATTTTTATAGTTAAATTCTGAATCCAATAAGGTTAGACCAAAGCGCCATTGTGAAAATACTGGTCGCCAATAAACACTCACTTGCGTATCAAGCTCATGCTCGATATCTCCCTGTGCTAATTTACTGAGAATGACTTCTGAATCATCACTATTAATTGGACTTTTACCACGACTAAAATTGAAATCAAATTCACCATATTTATCATTATTGTAAGTCAACTTTAATGCAGCGCCATCGCCACCAACAGCGATATCACGAAAGCCATCAAAATAAGTCCCTTGCGGTAACAAGATTGAGGGCCGTGCAAAAGGAATATCACGGGTACTTGAATGTAACCAGTGAGCATTTTTAAAACGGCCAACAAATAAATTGGCTTGCCACTGCTCTGAACTATAAGCGCTCCAATCCATTAAGAAGTAATCAACACGCAAACCTTCCTTGTAGCGATTGCCCCCGTCTAAATAAACAGCTTGTGCCGCAAAGCGATAATCGTCAGAAAATTGATACGAGGTATTAAGTCCTATCTCTGTTAATTTTAACGATATTTTGCCATTATCATTAACAAAGTTGCTATTGTCGACGTCAATAACGCCTTGCGCAACAAAGCCATGTATTTTTAACGGATCTGCCGAATGCCCTTCCTGTGCGTGCGCATTAAGCGCAAGTAATGCTAATAAGCACATTACCTTATAATTCATTTTATTGATCGATTTTAAGCAGATTGACATCACTTACCTCATTAATATCTTCAATGTAACCAATGGCACCTGTGGTTGATTTAACGGCTTTAATTAACTCCTCTTCACTTAACACCACCGTTGGGGCAATACCCATACCTGAGAAAGTCAACTTGTCCCATATACGGTCAAGTTGATACGGAAATAAGCGTAAGATATCTTTACAAAATTTTTGATGGATGGGATTGGTACTTGATAAAACAAAAACAGTTATGGGAAGGCCATTGGCCCATTTAGTTTGACGCATTGAATATATACGACGTAACTGAGTGGTTGTTATTGACACAGTACCAGCAGAGATATTGGTAATAACTTCGACCGCATGAGTTACCGGACTGCCAATAAATATGACAAGAACCATTAATCTGATTAGAATTTGGCTGATAACTAAATCCTTGTTAATGAAAAATAAAGAGCACTTTGTGTATCTAACAAAGTGCTCCGTAGCCACTAGTAGTAACCGACCAAAGGAGACCGAACACCCCACTGGCACATGTCAACCTGTATATAAAAAACGCTAAACCAATGAATTGATTAACAAATGTAGATAATAATAGTGTAGTAAATTTTTTCTAAAATACAAAACTTTATTGTCATCTTATTGATAAAAAGTTAACAACAACAGATCAGACCAGTATTTTGCTGCTATATTCTGCGAAAACACTATAATAATCGCTTAACAGCAGAAATGCTCGATTTTGTTATTAGCTGTTCCATCACTCTAGTTTTTATGTGATGATATTTGTAATGTTTGCTATTTAATAGGTTTTTCTCAGAAAATGACTACAAAGTTTAAAGTTTTAGTGATAAATGGCCCTAACTTAAATATGTTAGGGAAACGCGAGCCTGAAATTTATGGTGCGCAATCATTAACCCATATTATTGACGATTTAACATTGCAAGCTTTACCACTGAGAATTGAATTAAGTCATTTGCAATCAAATGCTGAACACCTGCTGATAGAAAAAATACATCAAGCTCATAATGAAATAGACTTTATTGTCATCAATCCCGCCGCATTTACCCATACTAGTATAGCGATACGTGACGCACTTCTTTCTGTAGACATTCCATATATTGAAGTTCATCTTTCAAATGTCCATGCTAGAGAGTCGTTTAGACATCATTCGTATCTATCAGACAAAGCTATTGGTGTTATTTGTGGCTTAGGTGCCAATGGTTATAAATATGCGTTAGCGTCGGCTTATACTTGGTTAACTGACCATAAAAGTTAATGAATAAACAACAGAGAGTGACTTAACTTTAGTGGCTCTATTGACAACATAAATTACACATTGATAAAAAGGTATTCAAATGGATATTCGTAAAATAAAAAAATTAATTGAATTAGTACAAGAATCAGGGATTAACGAATTAGAAATTTCTGAAGGTGAAGAATCAGTACGTATTTGTCGTGGCGGTACTATGGTACAAGCTTCTCCAATGATGCACTCTGCTCCTTCTGCTGCTCCTATTGCCGCACCTGTAGCCACTGAAACTGCACCTGCTGTTATTTCAGGTCACGTTGTTCGTTCGCCAATGGTTGGTACTTTCTACGCTTCAGCGTCACCTGATTCACCTGCATTTGTCGAAGTAGGTAAACATGTAAATGCTGGTGATACTTTATGTATTCTTGAGGCAATGAAAATGATGAACCAAATTGAAGCTGATAAGTCTGGTGTTATTAAAGAAATTCTAGCAGGTAATGAAGACGCTATCGAATTTGACCAGCCGCTATTCATCATTGAATAATCCTATAGATATCAAACAAAAGGATCATTCCATGTTAGATAAAGTTGTTATCGCCAATCGAGGCGAAATTGCACTAAGAATATTACGTGCATGTAAAGAACTCGGTATAAAAACTGTTGCTGTGCACTCTACGGCTGACAGAAACTTAAAACATGTTTTATTAGCCGATGAAACTATCTGTATTGGCAAAGCGCCTGCGCCTGACAGCTACCTTAATATTCCTGCCATAATAACGGCAGCTGAAGTCACTAACGCAGTAGCAATACATCCTGGCTATGGTTTTCTAGCTGAGAATGCTGATTTTGCAGAACAGGTTGAAAAGTCAGGCTTTGCTTTTATAGGTCCAAAAGCTGAAAGCATCCGTATTATGGGTGATAAAGTTGCGGCAATTAAAGCAATGAAAATAGCGGGTGTTCCTTGTGTTCCAGGGTCAGATGGCCCACTTAATGATGATGAAGCGGCCAATAAAGCTCACGCTAAACGTATTGGCTACCCGATTATTGTTAAAGCGGCTGGTGGCGGTGGTGGTCGTGGTATGCGTGTTGTGCGCAGCGAAGAAGATTTAGTCGACGCGATTGCATTAACCAAAAGAGAAGCCGGTACTATTTTCAAAAATGATATGGTTTACATGGAAAAATTCCTTGAAAACCCTCGTCATGTTGAAATTCAAATAATGGCTGATGGTCAAGGTGCTGCAATTCACTTAGGTGAGCGAGATTGTTCTATGCAGCGTCGTCATCAAAAAGTGGTTGAAGAAGCTCCAGCACCAGGTATTACTCCAGAAATGCGCGCCAAAATTGGTGAGCGTTGTTGTAAAGCTTGTATTGATATTAATTATCGTGGCGCCGGTACTTTTGAATTTTTATACGAAAACGGTGAATTCTACTTCATTGAAATGAATACCCGTATTCAAGTTGAGCATCCAGTTACTGAAATGATCACCGGTGTTGATTTGATCAAAGAGCAATTACGTATTGCTGCTGGTCAACCATTATCTTATACCCAAGATGATATCAAAATCGCTGGCCATTCAATTGAATGTCGTATTAATGCTGAAGACCCACGTACTTTTGTTCCTTCACCGGGCAAAATCACTCGTTTTCATCCTCCAGGAGGATTGGGTGTTCGTTGGGATTCTCATATCTATGCTGAGTATACGGTACCACCAAATTATGACTCTATGATCGGCAAACTGATCACTTGGGGTGATAACAGAGATGTTGCAATCGCACGTATGCGCAATGCCTTAGCCGAATTAGTGATTGACGGTATTAAAACCAACATTGCCTTACATCAAAATATTTTAAATGATAAAGGTTTTGTAAATGGCGGTGCCAACATCCACTATCTAGAAAAGAAATTAGCTGAAGCTGAATAACCTTTTCATTTAATAAAAACCTGCTTAGGCAGGTTTTTTTATAACTAAATAAACTATATTTGCACTAAAGGAACACTATGAAAAAAATTATACTCCCCTTTATATTTACTCTCTTATCTGTAAACGTCTACGCCGATGCTCCATTAGTTTCAATAAGTAATCACGATCAGTTTTTTGACAATATAGCTGCCTTTTGTGGCAAAGCTTTCGCAGGAAAAGTAACCGTTGACAATAGTAGTGGTGATGGTTTTGATAAGCCTTTAATTATGCATGTGCGTCAGTGTAGTAAGACACAACTGCATATTCCTTTCCATGTTGGTGATGATTCATCAAGAACTTGGATTATAACCAAGACAGGTTCAGGGCTTTCTCTTAAGCATGACCACAGACACAAAGATGGTAGTGATGACAAGTCAACTATGTATGGCGGACATACTAATGATGCGGGCTGGGCACAAGTGCAATCATTTCCTGCAGACCAATATTCAAAGGAACTTTTTGTCAGTGGTGGCATCCCACAATCTATTGGCAACACTTGGCAAATTTATATTTATCCAACAAAGTTTACTTATCGATTGATCAGGCAGGGTAGGGAATTTCGTGTCGATTTTGATTTAACTAAGCCTATTTCTCTGCCTAAAGCTCCTTGGGGGTATAAATAATCCAATTTTTATTTATACCCAATCCACCTCAAGGCTGTTTGGGTATATAATACAAAAAATTTTAATATTGATATAAATTTATGACTGAATTACTTGAAAAACCTTTACCACCTGCCGATGGTGAATGTTGTGACAGCGCATGTACACCATGTGTTTGGGACGATTTCTATGCAAAGCGTAAAGAATGGCGGCTACAACAAGTCGCACTAAAAGAAAAACAAGCCCAAGACAACGAGTCAAATTAATACTAAGCGACTTTCTAAACGATACTGTGTATGACTGAATTACTTAAAGAACCTTCCCTTCCCGCCGATGATGACTGTTGCGGCGGCGGTGCTTGTTGCCCTTGTGTATGGGACCACTACTATAGCGAATACGAAAAGTGGCGTTTACAACAAGTAGAATTACAAACTGATGCCAAAGCTGAGTAATATTAGCTGAGTAAAATTACTTTTTTCACTAATTTATTAATACCGCTGGCTGCCTCAACAAGTGACGTCGCTAGCATGTAGGCCGGTGTTGAAACAAGTTTTCGTTTTCCGTCAACAATAATATCGCCCACTTCACAATCAACGTGTGCTAAACCACGCTTTATTAACGAGTCCGCAATATCACGGTCTTTACCAATTGTTGCTTGAACATCCTCACCGTAAATAAGTGGGATCATTGCCGGAGCAATACACATAAAGCCAAGCGGTTTGTCTGCTTTAATAAAGCGTTGAGCAGCAGCAAGTACTTCAGCATTTATTTGATAGTTTTCTGCATCAAGCGCGAAGCCACAGAGGTTCTTTGCTGCGCCAAAGCCACCTGGAAAAACGAGCGCATCAAATTCTTCATGGTAAAGCTCAGTAATGTCTTCAATGTCACCACGGGCAATACGCGCAGATTCAACCAAAACATTACGTGTTTCATCGTCACTAACCGCACCAGTTAAATGGTTAATCACATGATATTGATTAATGTTTGGTGCAAAACAACGATAGCTTGCTCCTTGCTGTTCAATCGCTAATAACGTTAAAACACTTTCATGTATTTCACTGCCGTCATAAACGCCACAGCCAGATAAAATAATCGCTATTTTTTTCATGTTAATCCTTTATTCCTATATTCTTTGTCATATTAGGTAACTGACATAATAAAACAACTATTATCGAGCACCACATCAATAATGCAAACGGTAAAGCACTACCATCATAAAAATACGCTAATATTGGTCCTGCTAATGCGCCAATACCAAAGCGAAGGGTACCTATTACCGCACTTGCGGTACCTGATTCCCGTGTAAATTCTTGCATAATAAGTGCATCAGCATTTACCGCTATCATCGATAAACTGCCCATCAACGGCAATACCGCAACTGCGGTATACATTAATGGTAGCTGTAAAAAGTTTACCACCACCAACAATGAAGAAAAACATAACGCAACAATTAAACCGTAGGTCAACATTATAAATGACCCTTTACGACTAACTAAGCGGGTATTAATAAAGTGAGCGGTCATTAACGCCAAAACATTAACAGCAAAAAGTAGGCTAAATTCAAATTCAGAGACGTTAAAAACCGTTAGATAGACAAAAGGGATAGCAGTAATATAAGCAAAAAAAGCCAATGAAATAACCATAGACGTAACAATATTTAGTTGTGACTTTTTATTAGATAAAACAATTTTATAGCGTTGCAGAAAACTAACAGGTGCTAAATTTTTCTCACGCTTTACTTCAGGTAAAAATCGATACACCAAAAGCAAAATAATAAAGCTATAGGCCGCTAAACTTAAAAATATAAGCTGCCAACTATGCAGCAGTAACACTGAGCCAATAGCAGGCGCTATCATAGGCGCTATCATCATAATCATAGATACATAAGAAAACCCTTTGGCGGTATCTTTGCCATATCGCTCTTTTATTGTTCCTGGCACAACAACCGTTGCCGCACTACTAATAAATGCCTGAAAAAACCGAAAGGATAAAAATTGTTCAATACTCGTGACAAACGTTATCGCTATACTCATCACGATAAAACCTGAGATACCTAGCATCACTAATTTTCTTCTGCTGTGCTTATCCGCTTGTGGACCAAAAAATAACAAACCTAAAGCATAGCCTAGTAAATAAATACTCAGGCTATTTTGTACCATTGGCATATCGGTTGACAAATGCTCTGCCAGTATCGGCATTGCTGGTAAATACATGTCGATTGCCAATGGTGAAATAGCAATAATGGCTGCTAATAAGGGTAATAATAATTTTAATGAAAGCTCTGTTTGTTCACTAATTTTTACGTTTCTCATGATTTCTCCGGATAGTCGTAAACAAGTTTGCCAAGGTCAGCAATCGCTTTGTCTATTTTTTCACACCATTTCACCCCATAACTAATGCGCATAAAATTTTTATATTGCCCTGTTGGAGAAAATATTTCACCAGGAGCAAAACTCACCCCCTTAGCAATAGCCTGAGTAAAAAATTTGCTAGTATCAACATGAGAACGGCAACGTATCCATAAGACACTGCCTCCTTGTGGCTGTGAAATGCAGACTTCTTTTGGAAAATGACTCGCGATTAAGGCGCGCATCCGCTCGCAATTATAACGTAAGGTTTTTCTTAACACTTGTAAGTGGCGATCATATTCACCACTCATCAAATAATCAGTTAATGTCCATTGCTGTAACATCGGTGTTGAGCAAGACTGTGCGCGTTTAATACGCTTTGCTGCTTCTTCATATTTGCCCGGTAATAGCCAACCGACTCGATAACCCGGTGCAGCCGTTTTTGAAAAAGACGAGCAGGTTAGCACTAGGCCTTTTTTGGAGTAAAGCTGTGCGGGTACTGGTCTATCTTTGCTAAAATATAAGTCACTGTAAACTTCATCTTCGATAAGTGGAATATCATGTTTTTCTAATAAACTGACCATATTCTGGCGCTGTTGATTAGTCATCATGGAGCCAAGTGGATTAGAAATAGCGGTAGAAAATAAACACACTTTTACTGGATGTTGCTCAATAACTTTAGCCAGTTCTTCGACACAGATCCCCTCTTCAGTGCAGGTATAAACTTCCAGAGCTTTCATACCCAAACTTTCAATTAATTCAATCAAACCAAAGAAACATGGTGATTCTACAGCGATAATATCACCACGTTCCGCAACACACTGTAAGGCAATTGACAGGGCTTCTTGGGCACCACTAGTGATAATGATATCGTCATGATTAATGGCTACACCTTGCTCATGATAACGAAAAGCAAGGTTTAAACGCAGTTTTGGATCACCATTTACGGGTCCGTAACTAACCGCTTTTTCAGCATTTTTACTCAACACCGAACGCATTAATCGTGCTAAAGCTTTATCTGGTGGGTGTGCATTGACCGGGTTAGAAATACCCAATGCGACAGTATCGGGTAAATGAACAGCTTCATAAACTTGTTCTATTATGCTTCGACATGAGATTTCAACGGGCTGACAACTTGCCCATAATGACCGCATGGGTTTTAAGGTTCGTGCTTGTTTAGCTTTTAAATAATAGCCTGATTGTGGCCTTGCAGAAATACTACCCTGGCGCTCTAGTTCAATATACGCTTGTTTTACTGTCGGTATACTTATCTCAAATTGTCTACTGAGTTTACGTAGACTAGGTAGCTTGTCTCCCGCTCTTATTGCCCCACTTTTTTCTTGGTCTTCAACAAAGTCAATGACTTGCTGATATAAAAATTCTGAAGAAGATTTATCTAAAAGTCGCATTTTATTTCACCTCAACAAAAACTGTATAGGTTGCATTTTATATTTTTTGTATCTGTTACACAACAGAACTATCTATAAACTAGCGTTTTAGAAATAAATCGACCTTAAGAAATAGTACTTCATATAAGAAATGCTGTTACAGTGATTTAGTCAAAATTAATTGAGAAGATTGCGCTTAAATTTTTCAGGAAAGAATAATGAACAACACACTTTTATATGTGATCACCGTACTTATCTGGGGAACAACTTGGATCGCCATTAATTATCAATTAGGTGATGTTCCCGCCGAAGCATCTATTGTTTATCGTTTTGGCTTAGCAGCACTTCTGCTATTTGCTTATTGTCGTTTTAAAAAGCTCTCACTTGCCTTTAACAAAAAACAGCACCTACAATTCCTGTTTTTTGGTTTGATGTTATTTGGCTGTAATTACTATTTTTTATATTCAGCTCAACAGCACATAAATTCTGCGCTTGCCTCAATCGCTTTTTCAATGATTATGTTTTTCAATGTGATCAATGCCCGCATTTGGTTTAACACTAAAATTACTCAACAAACTTATCTAGGCGCTTTTCTTGGTTTAACCGGTATTGTGGTTTTATTCTGGCCACAAATTAACGATACCGAGTTAGGCGCAGAAACATTGCTAGGTTTATCACTTTGCTTCGTAGGGACATTGTTCGCTTCAACGGGCAATATGGTCTCAATGAAAAATAAGCTTATGAATTTACCTATGATGCAAGCCAATGCTTGGGGCATGCTTTATGGTTCAATATTTATGACTCTATTGCTATTAGTACAAGGAAAATCATTTAGTTTTTCATATACCTTACCCTATATTAGTTCGCTGATTTACCTATCGGTTTTCGGTTCTATTATTGCCTTTGCCAGTTACTTAACACTTTTAAATAACATCGGTGCTCATAAGGCCTCATATGCAAGCGTGATGTTCCCTGCTGTTGCCGTCGTTATCTCAACAATATTTGAAGGTTTTAGCTGGAATATTTATACCGTCATTGGCTTATTAATTATTGTCGCTGGGAATATTGTTGTGTTAACTAAACCCAAAAAAAAAAACATAATAATAACACCATAAAAGCATCCTATTTTTAAATATATTTCATTTAAATCAGCTTATTAACCAAAAGTAACTTTACCAGACAATTTATAAGTAATAATATAAACAGTGTATAAAAACGCTAAGTAACGCTGTTATTTTCAATAAAAATCGAGTTAAAATAAAGGCATTTTTTTATTGAGATGCTACTCTTTTTAGGGTGATTAATTTTTATAAAGTCATTAATTAGGGGCAAAATGTTAAATAACTCATGGGGTCAATTGTTAATACTAGCGCTATCGTTACTTTTGACGACGAACGCTGCTTGCCAAAAAATAAATAATAATCATGATTTACCCATAGTAACGTTAAAGTTTGACCCTTCTGGCTCAAATGCTTGGTATCCCTATTATATTAATACCGGTGAACAACGTGGCATTGTCGTTGACGCCGTAGCCATAATACTCGCCACTGCCAATATAAGTGGTAAAGAAATAATTTTACCGCCAAAACGCACCAACTTATCATTGAAAAATGGTCTCGTTGATTTTGATTTAATCAATCCTGATTGGTTATCTAAAGAGCAACAGTCTGACGACTATGTCTTTAGTGATAGCGTGATCCCAATTAAAGAACATATTATCTATTTGGCCGGTATTGTTCTTCCTGAAAACTTAGGGGAAGACCAACAATTAACCAATCAAGATATAGGTACCGTTCGAGGTTACTATTATCACAATGATAATTTATTTAATCGCCTAGATTACCCTTCAGAAAAAGAGTTAATCAAAGCACTTTTTAGAAAAAGGATCACCTTTGCGATCAGTGGTGATAAACCAGCACAATATTGGGCAAAAATATTATCAGTCCCCATTGTTCTCGGCCCTGTCCATTCTGATGGTTACTTAAAAATTAGACTAAGAAAAGAGCTAAAATATCTTTTACCCCAAATCAATGATGCCATTCAACGATTAAAAATAAATGGCAGTCTCGAAAGTATTATAAAAGCTTACATATAATGCTCATCGACCTAATTTATAACTAAGTACTCTATAAGGTTAGTTGCTGAGTATTTTTTATCGTGCGTAGTTGTTAATAGCAAGTGACTCCATTATCCTATTGCCTTAAAATAATCCGCTTTATCTCGTCTTAAAATTTAAGGGTAATATGAAATATTTCCATCGCTCAGTGCTACCTTGTTTGCTTTCTAGCTCTTTATTGCTGGTAACATCTTGCTCGTTATCAAGCGAACAAACCAAAACAGATAACAATGAAACTGCTGCTTTTACCTATCTTAAAGAACTGGTTTCACCCACCGATGGTATAGGTGCTCGCGAAGCTGGAACAATAAAAGAACAGCAAACAGCTCACTATATTAAAACTAAATTTGAAAAGTTTGGTTATCGAGTTACCGAGCAAAACTTTTCTTATAACAGTAGAAAAATGGTCGGCGAATCAAAGAACATTATTGCTGAATTTGGTGACGTAACAAAGCCAACCATCATACTTGGCGCACATTATGATTCAACGGCAATGAAAACGGGATCAATGGGCGCCACAGATAACGGCGCAGGTGTTGCGGCAATGTTAGCGATAGCCCAAGCATTGACCACAAAAATGCCAAATAATTATAGTATTCGCTTTATTGCCTTTGGCGCAGAAGAAATTGGTTTGCAAGGTTCAAAATATTACGTCAACGACTTATTAACCCATAAAAAATTAGATAATATCGCTGCGATGATTAATTTTGACACTATTGCTGGTGGCGATAAGGTTTATGTACATAGCGCGCATACACAAGCTTATGATAATTGTAAAAATGAAACTTATAACAGTGACACTTTTATGCGAAATGCTTTACTCAAGGCATCAATTAAGGTGTTAGGCGAACAAAACAAGTATGTTATTCATCCTGACTATGAAGGCTATCCTGAAGGTGTAACTGGCTCTTGGTCTGATCATGCTAGTTTTGCCTGTGCTGGTATTCCTATCGCGTATGTAGAATCAACCAACTTTTCAATTAATGGCCAGAATGGCTTTGATGGTTACTCTCAATCAACCGCAAAAAAATTGTGGACTTGTTATGATAAAAAGAATTTAACAGCTTGTGATAATAAAGCTGAGAAAAACTGGGGAAATATTTGGCATACTCAATTTGACCGTTTAGATAAACTTGATGAAATATTTCCGGGACGTGTTAAGCAGCAGCTTAATAATAATGTTGAGGTGCTAATTGAATTATTAGCTGATCCTGATAAATATTTACCTGCAAAGTAAAAGATAAAATAATCTTTTAAAGTGGTGGGTGGTTTTATTAAGACTCAAGCCACCCACACTTCAATAATTAACTACCAATAGGTGAACCCGGCGGCATGGTAATATTAGCAGCAGGATGAACAAGTTTTCCTTGCTCAAGACTATGGGTGATTTGCGCTGCTAACAACATAAACTGAGCAGCTAAGCGCTTGTACTTTTTAGAGTCATAATTATCATTTAACCATTCTTTTATATTAAGTAAAGCCATATAAACTTCTGCACGCACCTCTGTTACTAAATTTTTGTTATGCCAAAGTGCTAATAAATGCTCAATAACTTGTTGATTAACACGCTGTTGAACCAACAAAGCCAAGCCCTTTTCAGCCGGTACTTTAATTGACTGCTTTATTAAAGCGTCAATCAATTCTTGCACACTCAAGATACGCTTATCTATTACTGACTGTTGTTGTAAACGCGCTAAACGTTGCTCATTTAAAAGCAAAGACACCGTATGTTTAGCACTCGCCTGTGCAGCAGAAACCGGGTCAAAAGTAAGCCCCGTATTACCAGTAAAGCTCTCACGATTACGATAATAACCATAAGCTTTTGGTGGAATAAGTTTCACTATGTGTTCTGGCAAGGTTAATATTTTTGTATCTAGAGTGGCTAACAAAACCTGCAGCGCTTTTCGCTGCTGTTTACCTGAGACTACCTCCAATGGCTTTAGAACATTTTCTTCTCGCAGTTGATAGCGATAGTCTATACCTGAAATTAATTTTGCGGCGGCGGTAACTTGAAAACGATGAAAGTTATAGATGGGCACCAAAACCTCTTCAATTTCTGACAAGGGTCGCCCTAGAGGAATACTATTTAAACCAAAGTCTATGAGCGCTTTTTCACGTATTTTTAAGACTTTATTAAGCTCATCGGCGGCATCTACTCCGTTGTCCCACAAATGTGCGCGGCTATGTGTACTTGAAGAAGAACGCGCATCTGAGTCTGACATATACAGCAAATCTGCTTGTTGCGCACTTGCTATAACTTTCGCTAAATACTCGGCTTCTTGATCAGCCGCTATATCAGCATAACCATAAGCAATAACTGATTTGTCCCAGCGACCAATATCTGTAGCGTAGGCATTTGATAAATCAATTTCGCCATTTTTCAAGGTAATTAACGGGTGAGGATAATCCATTACTGAAGCGCGATTATTAGCACTTGCGGCAAAATTATGCGCGATACCCAAAGTGTGCCCAACTTCATGAGCCGACAATTGACGAATACGTGCTAAAGCCATTTTTTTCATTGGTGAAGTGTCTGTTATAGATGACTTAAAAGGAGATGTTAAGCCCAAAGCGATGAGATAATCTTGACGAACACGTAGAGAGCCCAGCGTGACATGCCCCTTTAATATTTCTCCTGTTCTTGGGTCTATCACTGATGAACCATAAGACCAACCTCTTGTTGCTCGATGTACCCATTGAATAACGTTATAACGAACATCCATAGGGTCTGCGTCGGCTGGTAACATTTTTACCTGAAAAGCATTTTTATAACCGATGGCTGAAAATGCTTGGTCCCACCAACGAGCGCCATCCAGTAAAGCACTTTTTATAGGTTCAGGTACGCCGGCATCTAAATAATAAATAATAGGTTCAACCGCTTCGCTGACCTCAAGATTTCTATCTTTTTTGTTTAAGCGATGACGTGGAATATTACGCTGAATTAACGGTTGGTCGATAGCACTGGCGTAATCGGCATAACTATTTGACCAAAAGCCACTGTAAGGATGAAAAGTACGTGCTTGGTATTTGTCGTCTGGTAATTTAATCAGCGAATGATGTAAGTTCACCGTAACAGCGGTTGAGTCTGGCGTTACTGAGCGTAAGTATTTACCTGCATCCGTTCCTTGGTAAGTCACTGTTGCTTCAAGCTCAGTGTTATTAGGAAAGGCCTTGCTGCGTTTTATGTAGATGCCACTTCGGCTTTCATCAATTTTGAAGTTACCTTGTTGACGTTGTTTAAGTTTACTGGATAATTGATGAATATCAGATAAAAGAAAGGGTGTATAATCAATTAATACTTTTTTACCATCCTTACTTTCTTTGGCAACTTTAAACCCCCAAATAATAGAGCTAGCAAATGCCTCGCTAACGGCTTTTTTTTCTAAGTTGTTTTCAGTATCCGCTCGATAATAAGTATTAAGTTGGCGGAGAAAAACCTTCTCTCCTACTTTTTCAAAGCGTACTAGACGGGTATCACCTAATTGGCCTCTATCAAGCCCAATATCATTAGAACCGACTCCTTGAGGTAAACCGCTTTGAAATAAAAAGTCTTGTTCAAATTGCTGGATCTCTAAATAAACATTGCCCTTTTTTTTATCATGATAAAAAGAAAAATAGCCTTGCTGGTGATCTTTACCTTTAACAAAGTCATTATAACTGATTATTTCTTCGCTGAGCGCGGCTATTGAAAAGGTACTACAAATAAATATTAAAAAGACACCTAGCGTCAGTTTCATCGTTTTTCCCTATTTGATTTTTGGTTCTATAAATATATATTCAAGTCATTCCATTATTTTTGTTATCATTAACCTTACAGGTGAGGTGATGGCTTTCATCGTCACCTCTAACCGTAAAATAATGTAATATGTAGCTGTTATTATTTTTTATTTTACGGTATTAAATAACCAACAATTTTATGACTCAATTTTTAAGAGTCTTACTCTAAATCAATTAGGTAACCCGATGCAACGACTAGCACCAGCTTTACGTCAAGATAATGTTCCACTCGATTTAATTTCGCTGATCAAAACGATTTTAGCGGCAACTAAAGAAATTTCATTTCGTGTTAGCCAAGGTCACTTAAGTGACTTGATGGGTTCAACTTTGGATGAAAATATTCAAGGTGAAGTGCAGAAAGAATTAGATGTTGTTGCAAATGAATTACTTAAAGATATTTTATTAGAGTCTGGCTTTGTTAAGGCTATTTCTTCTGAAGAAGAAGATAGCTCTGTTGCAGGTGAAAAAAATGGTAAGTATCTAGTTTCTTTCGATCCACTTGATGGCAGCTCTAATATCGAAATCAACTCATTAATTGGCACAATTTTCTCTATTCATGAAGCACCAAGTGATATGGATGCTAGTGATCCAGACATGTTTAAGCAAGCGGGTAACAAACAACTTTGTGCGGGTTATGTCTTATATGGTCCGTCAACTATGTTGGTAATGACTACGGGGCGCGGCACACACTTTTATGTACTTGACCGCACCCATGGTGGTTTTTTATTAGTTGAACGTAATGTTCAAGTGCCTACGGACACACAAGAATTTGCTGTTAACATGTCAAATCAACGTTTTTGGCAAGCGCCTATGCAGAATTACATTAGTGATTTACTTGCTGGTGATACCGGCCCTCGTGGCAAAAATTTCAATATGCGTTGGATTGCCGCTATGGTTGGTGACATTCATCGTGTATTAACACGTGGTGGTATTTTTACTTATCCACAAGACAGTAAAAACCCGCAACAACCACACAAGCTACGCTTAATGTATGAAGCGAATCCAATGAGTTTTCTCATTGAACAAGCCGGTGGACTGGCAATGACCAGTGAAGGACGCATTATGGATATGGAACCGAATAGCATTCATCAGCGTGTCGAAGTAATTATGGGCTCAAAAAACGAAGTAGAAGCCTGTCTAGCTTATTACAAATAATCAAAAATTAGCATGCATCAACATGTCGAAGTCCAATTAACAGGTTTCTAAAAACAAAGATGAAGCCTGTCTAGCTTATTACAAATAATCAAAAATTAGCATGCGTCAACATGTCGAAGTCCAATTAACAGGTTTCTAAAAACAAAGATGAAGCCTGTTTAGCTTATTACAAATAATCAAAAATTAGCATGCGTCAACATGTCGAAGTCCAATTAACAGGTTTCTAAAAGCAAAGATGAAGCCTGTTTAGCTTATTACAAATAATAAAAATTAGCATGCATCAACATGTCGAAGTCCAATTAGCAAGTTTCTAAAAACAAAGATGAAGCCTGTTTAGATTATTAAAAGTCACTAACATTTTCTTATGTCGGTAAAAAAGCTCAATTCATTGAGCTTTTTTACCGTTAAATTTAATATTCCCTTCATACTTTTACGATATAATAGTTAATATAATTGACTGGCTTTTAACGACATTGTTATGAAAAAACTATTTGAAGTATTTTGGCGTTTTCTTTTTTTAGGTTGTATCAGTTTTGGTGGACCTGCCGCACATATTGGCTATTTTCAAAAAACATTTGTCGATAAACTAAAGTGGTTAGATCAAACAAGTTATGCAAATTTAATCTCGTTAAGCCAATTTTTACCGGGCCCTGGCTCTAGTCAATTAGGTTTTGCTATTGGATTGAGGCAAGCTGGACTGCCTGGCGGCATTGCCGCATTTATCGGCTTTACCTTACCGTCATTTATTCTTATCTATTTACTCGCCACTAATATTAGCGGCGCTGAACAACCTTGGGTTTTTCATGTTATAAGTGGTTTAAAATTACTGGCTGTGGTGGTAGTGGCTGACGCTTGCTTAACTATGTTTAAAAGTTTCTGTAATAATAACACCCACAGACTTATTGCGGGTATAGCAGCGATTACTTTAATCACGTTACCGAGTTTAACGACGCAAATTTTCATACTGACTATCGCAGCAAGCTTTGGTTTTTTTGTTAATCCATCGTTAAAATCAGTCACCACTGAAGTTGCCCAACCCTCAGCTCTAACCTCAAGACAGTTTAAAATACTGCCATTGATGTTGTTCTTAATCATCGTCTTTGCTTTACCACTAGCAACCGTATTTGGAGCACCGATTGACTCAGCCAAGATCATGGTCTTATTCAATCAGTTTTTTCAAGCGGGTAGTATGGTCTTTGGTGGCGGACACGTCGTCTTGCCACTGTTACAACAAACAATTGGTGAAGCGTTATCGAACGATGTTTTTCTTACCGGTTATGCCGCAGCGCAAGCCGTTCCTGGCCCAATGTTTACCTTAGCGACTTTTCTGGGTGCAGAGCTATTTCCACAAGCCCCTTTAATAGGAGCGACAGTCGCAACCTTAGCAATATTTTTACCTGGATTTTTATTGGTACTCACCTTTGAAAGTACTTGGCAATCATTAGCAACAAAGCCCAAAGTCGCCGGTGCGATTATGGCGGTAAATGCCGCTGTGGTTGGCCTATTATTTTCTGCGCTTTATCACCCTATTTTTACTAGTGCTGTTAGTTCACTATTTGACTTATTTTCTGTGCTTATTGGTTTTTATTTATTACGCATAGTCAAACTGCCTATTATTGTTTTAGTGGTGACATTTGTTGGCGTCGGTTTATTAACGCAATTCTACTAAGTCGGATATTACAGAGTAATAAGCGCCTGAGTGCTATTGATATGATTTAGTGCCGATAATGTAAGCTTTAACTTTTCACCGCCATGGTTTATTTGCTAAAATATCGCCAATGTAAAATATAGCCTCAATATAAACGCTAATACGAGAAAACTTATGCCTAATTATGCTGTTGGACACAAAACACCTGATTCAGATTCAATCTGTTCAGCTATCGCCCTTTCCTATTTAAAAACCACGCTAGGTGAAGAAACCGTCCCAGCTCGTTTAGGAGAGCTTTCACCAGAAACTTTATTTATTTTAGACAAATTTGGTTTTGAGCAACCCGAATTAAAAACAAGTTTTGCAGGCGAAGGTATCTATATTGTTGACCATTCAGACCGTATTCAAGGACCTGATGATATCGATGAAGCGACAATATTAGGTATTATCGACCATCATAAATTAGGCGATATTACTACCTCTACCCCATTAGAAATTTGGGTTCGTCCTGTTGGCTGTACCAATACCATCATTAAAATGATGTACGATTTCTATGATGTAGAAATTCCAAAAAATATTGCTGGTGCAATGATGTGCGCTATTTTGTCTGATACGGTTATTTTTAAATCACCCACCTGTACCACTGCTGATATAAAATGTGTTGAAGCATTAGCTGAAATTGCAGGCATTAGCGACGCAAAAGCCTTGGGTATGGAAATGTTTGAGGTAAAATCTGCCGTATTAGGTACGCCTATACGTGACCTAATTTTACGTGATTTTAAAGACTTTAACATGCATGGCAACTTAGTGGGTATCGGTCAGTTGGAAGTACTTGACCTCGCCATCTTTGATGATATGAAGCTTGAATTATTTGCTGACATTGCAAAATTAAAAGCCGAAGGTAGCCGACACACGGTTCTATTATTACTGACAGACATTATGAAAGAAGGCTCTGAAATGTTAGTTATTAGCGACAATGCTGATTTAACAGAAAAAGCTTATGGCAAACCACTTGTTGACGGTAAAGTATGGTTAGATGGCGTATTGAGCCGTAAAAAACAAGTTGTACCACCTCTACAAGATTCATTAGCTTAAAAATGAAAATCAATAACTCTGCACGGCTAAGCTACAGATTAATGTCTGCTGACGATGCAGAGTTATTGTATCAACTTGACCAAGACCCAGAAGTGATGCGTTTTATCAGTGATGGTAACCCGTCGTCACGCGAGACCATTACAAACGTGTTATTGCCTCGTATGAAAAAATACCTAAGTCCAACTAAAGGTTGGGGATTATGGCAAGTTAATATCACTGAAACGGATCAGTATATTGGCTGGGTACTTGTGCGACCGATGAATTTTTTCTCTGCCTTACCTGAGTTTGATAACCTAGAACTCGGTTGGCGATTTTTTCAAACATCATGGGGTCAAGGTTTTGCCAGTGAAGCGGCTCAACATATTAAAGATGCTTTAGCCATCAATCCTGAATACGAGAAATTTAGCGCCATTGCCGACGAAAATAATCTAGCTTCAATAGGCGTAATGAAAAAAATAGGTATGTCATATCTTAAAACATATCTTCATATTGACCCATTATTTGAATGTAACGTCGCTTACTATCAGCTTCAAAATACCTAACCGTTAATGTTCTACATTAGCAGTCGCCGAATTTCTGTCAGTTCCTGAAAAAGTATTTTAAATAGCTTGTTCTTGCTCGAATAAACCTGAGTAAATTCTGTTCATTTATCTGATAATTTATATGCTAATACCTGAGGTAAAGGCATAATTTTAATGGGTTGATCATCATAAAACCGATAACAACGACTATGCGTTGAGATATCTAACTCAACTTTAATTGTTTCTGACCAAGTATGGTCGCGTTAATTCGTTAATATTGTAAGCAATCGTCCCACATCATTTTCTGTATATTCCCTTTATAATCAATTAATTTATGCACTGAGTAATCAGTAGATATAAAGTGCGATTTTGTCGAGATGCTTTTCAAAACAGGCATAAAAAACTCACCGAAGTGAGTTTTTTTATCTTGATGATATGCCGTTAAATTTTACAATTAAACGCGTTCAATTACCGTTGCAATACCTTGTCCTAAACCAATACACATAGTCGCTAAACCTATGCTGACATCTTGACCTTCCATTAGGTTCAATAAAGTACCCGTGATACGCGAGCCAGAACACCCTAATGGATGACCTAAGGCGATAGCACCACCGTTTAAGTTAATCATATCTTCAGCTCTGTCTTCTAAGCCTAGAGATTTAACACACGATAAAGCTTGCGCCGCAAAGGCTTCGTTAAATTCAGCTAATTCGATATCAGCTAAAGATAAACCTGCACGTTTCAATGCTTTTTTCGTTGCTGGAACAGGACCAAAGCCCATAGTAGACGGATCACAACCTGCAACCGCCATACCACGAATACGTGCACGAGGGGTTAAACCAAGCTCTTTTGCACGATCAGCTGACATCACTAACATTGCTGATGCACCATCAGACAACGCTGAAGAAGTACCTGCCGTTACTGTACCGTTAACTGGATCAAACACTGGGCGTAAACCGGCAAGCGTTTCAATCGTTGTTTCAGGACGAATAACTTCATCATGTTCAACTAAGGTTAACGCGCCCATTGCATCGTGTCCTTGAGTGGCAACAATTTCATTGTCCCAACGACCAGCAAGTTGTGCTTCATAAGCTTTTCTGTGTGAGCGTGCCGCAAAAGCGTCTTGTTGTTCACGGGTAATACCAAACTGCTTACCGAGTAACTCAGCGGTTAAACCCATATTGCCAGCTGCACGAGAAATATACTTACTCAAGGCTGGATCAAAATCGACGTCGTACATCATAGGAACGTGTCCCATGTGCTCAACACCACCAACGATAAAGACATCACCTTGGCCACACATGATGTTAGTTGTTGCATCATGCAAAGCTTGCATTGATGAACCACATAAACGGTTAACCGTTACCGCGCCAACTGTTTTTGGAATGTCAGTTAATAACTGTGCATTACGCGCAATGTTAAAACCTTGTTCTTTAGTTTGCTTAACGTTGCCCCAAATAATATCTTCAATTAATGAAGGGTCTAAATTAGGGTTACGCACTAATAATTGCTGCATTAAATGTGCTGATAAACCTTCAGCACGAACGTTACGAAAAACGCCAGCTTTAGAGCGTCCCATTGGTGTACGAATACAATCTACAATGACTACTTCTTTCATGTTCTTCTCCTTAGCTTATGCTGTTTTTACGTCGGTGTTGAAATAAGATTTACCTGATTTAGCCATTGCGCGTAATCCGTCAGTTACCTGATAAATTTCACCTAAATGCGCATATTTATCAGCCATAGCAATAAAGTTAGTTAAACCTAACGTTTCTAAATAACGAATGGCACCACCTCTAAACGGTGGGAAGCCAATACCGTAAATTAAGCCCATATCAGCTTCAGCGGCAGTATCAACAACACCTTCTTCTAAACAACGCACCACTTCATTGACCATAGGGATCATTAAGCGAGCAATAATGTCTTCACTACTGAATTCTTTTTTGTCTGCACAGGTACTTTCAAACAATGCGTAAGCATCAGCAGAAGCTACTTTTGTTGGACGACCACGCTTGTCTTGACCGTAATCATAAAAGCCTTTGCCATTTTTCTGACCAAGGCGCTTATTACTATATAAAGTGCTTACTGGGTCATTATCGATTTTTGCCATACGCGTAGGAAAGCCAGATGACATGACACCCGTACAGTGATCAGCGGTATCAACACCAACAACATCAAGTAAGTATGCTGGGCCCATTGGCCAACCAAATTGTTTTTCCATAATTTTATCAACAGCTGCAAAATCAACGCCTTCAAGCATTAATTGGCTAAAGCCAGCAAAATATGGGAATAAAACACGGTTGATATAAAAGCCAGGGCAATCGTTAACAACAATCGGTGACTTACCCATTTTAGCGGCGTAAGCAACAACAGCTGCAACAGTTTCTTCAGAAGTTGCTTTACCACGAATAACTTCAACCAATGGCATTTTGTTTACCGGATTAAAGAAATGCATACCACAGAAGTTTTCTGGACGCTTTACACTTTGCGCTAACAAATCGATAGAAATTGTAGAGGTGTTAGAGGTTAAAATCGCATCCTCAGAAAGAAAACTTTCTACTTCAGCAAGTACCATACCTTTTACTTTAGGGTTTTCTACTACGGCTTCAACCACAATATCAACATCTTTAACACTATCGTAGCTAAGTGTTGGTGTGATGTTATTTAACACACCAGCCATAGTCTTAACATTCATGCGACCACGTTCAACTTGTTTCGTTAAAATGCCAGCAGCGGTATTTAAACCTAAATCCAGTGCCGCATCATTAATGTCTTTCATGATGATTGGCGTACCTTTATAGGCAGACTGGTAAGCAATACCACCGCCCATAATGCCAGCACCTAATACAGCGGCTTTATTCACTTGTTTAGTTGCCATTTTAGCGGCTTTCTTTGCCTTGCCTTTAACCACTTGGTCTGCCATAAACAAGCCAATTTGCGCGGTAGCAGCATCAGTTTTAGCAAGTTTAGCAAAGTTAGCATTTTCAATAAGCATCGCTTCTGTTCTACCGAGCAGAGCTGCAGCTTCGATAGTTTTTACCATCATCATTGGTGCAGGGTAATGTTTACCGGCTTTAGCGGCGATCATACCTTTACACGTATTGAAGGTCATAATTGATTCAACAGGGCTAAGTTTTAGCGCGTCGAGTTTCTGTTGACGTTTAGCTTGCCAATTTAACTTGCCTGCCATTGCTTCTTTAAGCATGCTAATAGCCGCTTCACGCAAATGCTCAGGGGCAACAACAGCATCCAATAAACCGACAGCCATAGCTTGTTCTGGTTTAAAGGCTTTACCGGTAGACATCCATTCAACCGCGTTATCAGCGCCAATAATTCTGGGTAAGCGCACTGTGCCACCAAAACCAGGAATAAGACCTAATTTAACCTCAGGTAAACCTATTGAACATGTTGTATCAGCAATACGGTAGTCACAAGCTAAGCTCATTTCACAACCGCCACCTAAAGCAAAACCATTAAGCGCAACAACTGTTGGCAAATTAATGTCTTCAAATGAGTCAAAAACGTCTGAACCACCTTTGATCCAAGGAACAAGTTCCGCTTCTGGCAGTTTAAACATTGCTAAAAATTCAGTGATATCCGCACCAACAATAAAGTTAGACTTTCCAGACGTCACTAAAACGCCTTTCGCATCGCTACAATTATTAATCGCGGCAACCACTTCAATATATTCTTTAAAAGTTTCCTGATCGAACTTATTCACTGAGCCTTGTGCGTCAAATTTAAATTCAACGATGCCGTCATTCAGTAATTCGGCAGAAAGGTTTTGACCTTGAAATAACATGCCTAGTTTCCTCGTTTAGTGGGATAAAATTAGGGTCTGAACTCAATTAAATAATAACTTAACTGATCAGTTTTTATAATAATAGACGATTGAGTGTGCCTTGAAAGAAAAATAAATGCAAATTTTTTAAACAGGCGTTTTAATTAGGTGTATTAATCTATGGTTTTTTAACTAAAACAGAAAGAATGGCTCGCGGTATTGATGTTATCGATCTTGATCACTTATTACACTCCATAAAAATTAATCCCTGTTAATGCCATTACTTTTATCTAATAAATAAAGGTAAAATAGCTAGCGTAACAATATATAGTTTTAAATTTTGATCATATACTGCTGAACTGTAATAATTTGTTTCAATTCAGACTGCATTTACAGCCTCAAATATTGGAAAATAATGTCAATTAAAGAACGCCTGAACAAACCAGAGAATTTATTGCTCGCCATGGCATTTATTATGCCGCTAATATTTAGCGTTTGGATGGTTTTACTCAATAATTTTGTTATCGAAAAGGCCAGTTTTACCGGTAAAGAAATTGGCATTTTACAAAGTCTCCGTGAAATACCTGGATTTCTAGCCTTTACCGTTATTTATGTACTACTGTTTATTAAAGAACAAAAACTAGCCGTTATTTCATTAGCCGTTACCGCTATTGGGGTAATAATGACCGGATTTTTTCCTTCTGTTTTAGGCTTGTATCTCACCACTGTTATTATGTCTATTGGTTTTCATTACTTTGAAACCGTGAACCAATCGTTAACCATGCAATGGATTGATAAAGATAAAACAGCCCACTTTTTAGGGCGTTTATTATCGGTAAAATCAGCTGCATCACTACTCGCTTTTAGCAGTATTTGGTTGATGATAGAAAAGTTCACCTGGTCTTATCAAAGTACTTATGCTTTATTTGGTGGACTCGGCCTAGTGCTCACTATTTGTTTGGCACTTTCTTTTAAAGAGTTTCCCGTTAAGGTCGAACAAGAAAAACGCCTGATACTACGTAAACGTTATTGGTTGTTTTACGCCTTGACCTTCTTTAGTGGTGCGCGTCGGCAAATATTTACTGTATTCGCAGGTTTTTTAATGGTGGAAAAATTTGGCTATAGCGTTGCGGATATCAGTGCATTATTCTTAATAAACTATGTTTTTAATTGGTTATTCGCAGCAAAAATAGGCAAGTTAATCGGCATGATTGGTGAACGTCGGGTGCTTAAATTTGAATATATCGGTTTAATTACTATCTTTATTGCCTATGGTTTTGTCGAAAACTCGACGATTGCAGCAAGCTTATATGTGATAGATCATTTGTTTTTTGCTTTAGCTATTGCAATTAAAACCTACTTCCAAAAAATAGCCAAGCCTGAAGATTTAGCATCAAGTGCTGGTGTTAGTTTTTCCATTAATCATATTGCCGCTGTGGTTATTCCGGCATTGCTTGGTTTAGTGTGGATTTATAACCCGTCATGGGTCTTTTATATTGGTGCAGGCTTTGCTGGTTGTTCTTTGATTTTATCGCACTTTATTCCATGCCATCCAAGGAAAGGCATCGAGTTTAGATACCAAGAAACATCTTAATTATATTAGCTCATAAAAAAGCCGAGACATTATATCTCGGCTTTAATTTATTCAAGCTAGCAACGATCAGTATTTATTACTTATTGTTACGTAAGAAGGTTAAAAACTCATCAGCAGGCATAGGTTTAGCATAAAAGAAACCTTGTACTTCGTCACACCCTTGAGCGATTAAATGCGCTTGTTGTTCTTCCTTTTCGATACCTTCAGCAATAACTTTTAAGTTCATTTGCTTACCGAGATTAATAATCGTATCTGCAATCAATGACTGCCCCGGCTCTGCAATACCCGTAATAAATGAACGGTCGACCTTTAAACGGTCAAGCGGTAGTTTTTGCAAATAACTCATTGATGAATAGCCCGTACCAAAATCATCAAGCGCAATGCTGATACCTTCAGCTTTCAACTTAACTAATGCATCAATAACAACTTGTGGCTCATCCATTAAAATATTTTCAGTGATCTCTAATTCAAGCTTACTTGGTTTAACATCATGATTAATCGTCGCTTGAATGATACTGTCAACGAAGTTATCTCGTTTAAATTGCGGGATAGAAACGTTAACAGAAATACCAACATGTTCGAATTTCTGCTGCTCTAATACCTTTATTTGTTTACAGGCTTGATTAATAACCCAATCACCAATTTCTACAATTAACCCTGAATATTCTGCTAGAGGAATAAACACAGCCGGTGAAATAAATTTTCCTTCGGCGGTTCGCCAGCGCAATAATGCTTCAGCGCCAATAACCTTGCCGGTAATTAAGCTAAGCTGAGGCTGATACCAAAGTTCTAAACGATTATCTGCAAAATCAGTGCGTAATTGCCTAATCATACCTAAACGCCAAAGTGTTTCATCTTCCATTTCTTTTTTGTAATAAACAAAATTTCCGTGATTACTTTTCTTAGCTAGATTCAAGGCGATGTTTATTTGATTAAGAACTTTTACCCCTTGCGAACCGGCACTACTTTTTGAGCACAACCCAAAACATGCCGTTACAGGTAATAGTTGTTCTCCCGCAGTAAACGAACGATGAAATAAAGACATTAACTTGTCAGGGTTTACACTTTCTGCCGGACCAATTACACCAAAAACATCGGCACCCATTCGAGCAAGCTGACAATTTTTTCCTAGTTCTTTCATGCGCTCGGTAACAGCGAGTAACAGCTTATTACCTAAATCTTGTCCTAAGCCATCATTAATATCGCTAAAGTGATTTATATCTATTAAAGCGGCAACAAGATTGGGTTCGTCGGATTGACTAAATTTGTCGAGTAACTTAACAAACTCTAAACGATTTGGCAGCTCAGTCAGCCAGTCACGATAGGCAGCATTACGTAGCTTTTGAAAAAGATGAACATTTTCATAACCGATGGCGACATTGGCTAAAAACACTTCGATTAACTGTATTTGAAGCTCAGTTAACTCTTGCTCAACTTCAAGATAAATAACCGCTCGATGACCACCGCTTGCTAAATAGAGTACCGCAAAGTTACTACCATAATGATTTTGTTTTTGAGTGAAACAGCTACTCATGCGATCATGTGCTGAGTCTCTATCGAAGCATGAAATTTTTTGATTAATCAGTTTGGCGTTATGACCGATTTGACCTAACACATGCAAGCTTAAATCGTCAGAGCCCTCAATAATACCTTGTCCGCGAGCACAAAAAACACTGCAATGGCTTTTACTTAACTTAATTAATTGCGACAACACACCTTCTGCATATTCATGAATACTGTGCAGTTCAAGTAAATGAGCAGTGGCACTAATTATTTTTTCGAGGCCCAAGCGGTTTTGATTGACCGAATGAATTTGTTGATATGAACGAACAGCCGCATAAACGGTAGTCACTAATTTGCGACGAGTTAACTCTGTTTTGGTTTTATAGTCATTGATATCATAATCTTTGATAACACTTTCTTCAGGAGCATAGCCTGGTTGACCGGTTCTCAGAACAATGCGTATATCTTGGCGAGATAAAGTTTCTCGAATATGTTTTACAACATTTAAGCCAGCATCATCCGTTTCCATAACAACATCGAGTAATACCAAAACGATGTCCTCGTGTTCTTCAATAAGCTGACATGCGTCACGCCCAGAGTAAGCATGTATATACTCTAGATTTTTACCTAAGACGACGAGATCTGAGAGTGCTAACTGAGTAACAGAGTGAATTTCGGGATCGTCATCAACAATCAGAACCTTCCACGTTTCAGCACTGCCATCATTTAGAATTTCATCTTCATCACTATCGTCAATAAATAAAAAGTCGTCATTATTATTTTCAGAAGCCTGCATATCGTCCTCAATTAACCAGAAAAACACTACTGATTAAGGTTTTTTTCATATCATATTTTATTATGAATCATATTCCCAATAAACTACATAATAAGAGTCAGTTAAATAATATTCAACCTAGAATTACAATTATATTCATAACTTCAATTGCTTCCTTAATTTATGTTAAGTTTAGATGAATAAAGAGAATATTGCTGATTTTAATTTTCCAGCGTATGCTTAGAAAAAATAGTAATGAAAATAATATATTAGTTACGGTAATTTTTATGAAAGACATCAACGACCCCTCAACTGCACCGCTGGTTATTGCTGAGGAACCGGTTAACACTGAAGTAATAAAAACAACAGAATCTACGGCTAAAAATAGCAGCAATAAAAAAAATGCCGGTGTTTCTTCCCAAATGCAACTGCTTGCCTTAGCTAAAAACTTTGTACTTGATGGTGGCTTAATTTCTTCAGAAAAACAAATGCCATTAGAAGAAAGAACCCAAAAAAGAGCACGAATTACCACATTACGAAAGCAAGAGAATCTTGAAGCTATTATAAAAAAGTCAGTAAATTACTGTTCTGCTACCGAGTTTACCCATAAAGCAGACGCTGATTGGTTTAGTACCTTTACCGAACTCGCCGAAGATGTCAGTAATACCACCATGCAAAATTTGTGGGCAAAAATACTAGCAGGGGAAATATCACAACCCGGTTCATTTTCCACTAAAACCCTCAAAGTTTTTCGTGCCATGAGTATCACGGAAGCGAAATTGTTAGCAAAGGCGTGTAGTTTAGCGGTAACAGAACAAACCAAAAGAAATATACGTATTATTTCAGGAGCCTATCAGACACCTGGCTTACTAAACTTTTTTAATAAAAATAGAGAACAGAATATACCTTTTAACCAATTTTCATTGAGCTATGCTGATTTATTAATTCTAGCCGATAATCATCTGGTTTTTATTCAAGAGACAGAATCTAGCCCAATGAACAAGTCAGAGTCGTTCCATTTTAACTTTAACGGAAAGCCATTAACACTCACCGCAAAAAAATCATCTTGTGTACTGAAGTTTTATAAATTTACACCGATAGGCAGCGAACTAGCACGTCTGATCAGCGATAATATTGATGATGCTTATTTACAGCATTTAAAAAGTGCATTAAGCGAAAACTTTTCAATTATAGAGGGATAAGGATTGGTGGTTTGAGAGCCATCAATCTAGATACTGATAAAACTTCCTATACTGCTACAAGCAAAGTCATTCTGGTATAAGCCCTATCATCCTGCTACCCCCCTTCATCCTAAACTTGTTTCAGGATGACGACAAGAGTGCACATCAGATCCTGCCACTATCGACAGATTTCGTCACTAAGCTTCAAACTCCGAATAAAGTTACCAGCCCCGTCATCTTGCTATAAGCCCTATCATCCTGCTATCACCCCGTCATCCTGAACTTGTTTCAGGATCTGTACTTAAAAATACGAATACAGATACTGAAACAAGTTCAGCATGACGACAAGAGTGCACATCAGACCTTTCTACTATCGAACAGATCTTGTCACTAAACTTCAAGCTTCGAATTCAGATACTGAAACAAGTTCAGCATGACGACAAGAGTACACATCAGATCCTGCCACTATCGAACAAATCGCGTCACTAAACTTCAAGTTTCGAATTCAGAGACTTAAGCAAGTTCAGCATGACGAAAAGAGTGCACATCAGACCCTGCCACTATCTAGTAAATCGAGTCACTAAGCTTCAAGTTCCAAATACAGATACTGAAATGCATTTTTCCCCGACAAAAAGTAGCCAACATAAAAAAGGACAAGCATCTAAGATGTTTGTCCTTAATCGTAAACGTTAAGTTGTGTGTTATTTAAATACCGTCACCGTCAGTATGTAAACCACATTCTCTGGCCATGCCAGAAAACCGGGTTTCACTTTCATTCATACCTAACGTTAATGGCTGTGTACTGTGTGTGTCGCCAACCGATACATAGCCTTGGTCCCATAACGGATGATAGGGCAAGTTATGCTTAGTTAGGTATTCATGTACATCCTTATTACTCCAATCAATAATAGGATGTACTTTAAAACGACCGCGTAAAATACTGACCACAGACAGGCCTTCACGATGCTCTGATTGCTGACGACGCACGCCAGAAAACCATGTCGCGGCATTGAGTTCATGTAAACCACGTTCTAGTGGCTCAACTTTATTACGGCGATTATAAGCTTTAAGTGATGTTTCATCTTTTGCCCATTCTTCGCCATATTTTGCTTGTTGCCATGCGGCACTTTCTGTCGCGCTATAAACGTGTAAATTCAATTTTAAACGTTCGTTGAGCTGTTCAATAAACTGATAAGTTTCAGGAAATAAGTGCCCAGTATCGGTAACAATCACTGGGATATTCGCATCGACTTGCGTCAACATATGCAACATAACTGCAGATTGAATGCCAAAGCTAGAAGACAAAACAAACTGAGATGGTAAATTTTCCATCGACCACTCAACTCGTTCAGTTGCGGTTTGCTGTTCTAATAACTCGTTCCACTGGTTAAGCCAAGGCTTAGGTAAAGAGGCCGGAAAACGGTTATTAATGGGTGCTTTTGCCGCAGCAACCTCAGCACTATTAATAATAGGCTTAGTCATGAAAATCTCGCTTACTATTTTTCACTTCTGCGATAATACCGGTACGGATAGTAAAGTCGCCAAACGCTTCTCTATCGGTGCGCTCTGAAGACCAACGTCCCACTAGCGCATCCATTTCATCAAGAATATCTTGTTCGCTTAAGTTTTCTTTATACATTTTAGGTACTCGCGTTCCCGCCAAGTTGCCACCTAAATGCATATTGTATTTACCTGGACCTTTACCAACTAAACCAATTTCTGCCAACATCGCACGACCACAGCCATTTGGACAACCAGTCACACGTAAAATAATACTTTCATCACTCATATCGTGTTTGGCTAAAATGCTCTCTACGTCGGTAACAAAACCTGGTAAATAGCGTTCTGCCTCAGCCATCGCTAATGGACAGGTTGGAAATGATACACAAGCCATAGAGTCTTTACGTTGCTTTGAAACCGTGTCGTTCATTAAGCCATATTCACGGGCAATTTTTTCAATTTGTGCTTTATCTTCAGTTGCTACACCCGCGACAATTAAGTTTTGGTTGGCGGTCATACGAAAATCACCTTTATGAATTTTCGCGATTTCAGCAACACCTGATTTAAGTGGTTTACCTGGTTTATCAAGTAGGCGACCGTTCTCAATAAATAATGCTAAGTGGTGTCTACCATCAAAACCTTCGACCCAACCGATACGATCGCCACGTTCTGTGAACTCATAAGGACGTGATATTTCAAACGTAATACCAGCACGTTTTTCAACTTCCGATTTAAAAGTCTCTACACCGACTCGGTCAAGCGTGTATTTAGTTTTAGCATTTTTACGATTAACTCGGTTTCCCCAGTCGCGTTGTGTTGTTACAACAGCGGTCGCAACATCTAAAGTATGTGCTAAAGCCACATAGCCAAAATCATCAGCCTTGCGAGGATAAGTTGACTTATCGCCATGGGTCATCGCTAAACCACCACCAACAAGTACATTAAAACCAACTAATTTTCCATCTTTAGCAATAGCGATAAAATTGAGATCATTAGCATGAACGTCGATATCATTTTGTGGCGGAATAACAACCGTCGTTTTAAATTTTCGTGGTAAGTAGTTGCTGCCTAAAATAGGCTCTTGTGTCTCTTTACCTTCAGGGCCTTCAAGCTTTTCGCCATCTAGCCAGATCTCTGCATAAGCACGCGTCTTAGGCAGTAAATGCTCACTAATCTTTATTGCCCATTCATACGCTTCTTGATGAAGTTCTGACTCAATAGGATTAGAAGTACATAAAACATTACGGTTAACATCGCCAGCAGTCGCAATTGAATCGATACCAATACTGTTTAATGTTTGATGCATTAATTTAATATTTGGCTTTAATACACCATGAAATTGAAACGTTTGGCGTGTTGTTAAACGTATACTGCCATATGAGGTACTTTCTTGAGCAAATTTATCAATAGCTAACCACTGCTCTGGCTTAATAATACCGCCAGGCATACGAGCACGCAACATAACGTTATGTAATGGTTCTAACTTTTGCTTGGTGCGTTCACCACGAATATCACGGTCATCTTGCTGATACATACCATGAGTCCTGATAATATGATAATTATCTGCAGTAAAACCACCGGTGACTTGATCTTTTAAGTCATCAACAATTGTTCCTCGTAAAAAATTACTGTCTGCTTTTAAGCGTTCGTTATCAGCCTGTTTACCTTCTACAATTAACGGTCCGGGACCTGTTAATACGATTTCTTTGTTTGTTGTAGTCATTAGTAAACATCCTTTTGGAAACGCTTGGCATTACGTAATTCTTTTAAATAGTTTTGTGCTTGTTCAGTACTCAACTTACCATGCTCAGCAATAATATCCACCAAGGCAAGCTCAACATCTTTTGCCATACGGCTCATATCACCACAAATATATAAATGTGCGCCACGTTCTAACCAAGCAAAAATCTCACTGGCTTTTTCACGTAAACGGTCTTGCACATATATTTTTGCCGCTTGATCACGAGAAAAGGCTAAATCAAGGTGCGTTAACAAGCCTGATTTTAAATAGCCTTGCCATTCCACTTGGTATAAAAAGTCTTGAGTGAAGGTTTGATCACCAAAAAACAGCCAGTTATCACCACTTGCTTCGCTTGCTTCACGTTCTTGCATAAATGCTCTAAAAGGAGCAATACCAGTACCTGGGCCAATCATGATCACAGGAGTATCGCCATTTTCAGGTAAGCGGAAGTTATCGTTGTGTTCAATGAAAACCTTAACTGTGCCGCCTTCGGCTAAGCGTTTACCTAAAAAGCTTGAGGCACCGCCACTTCTTAACTGGTCATTCTCGCTATATTCAACTAGGCCCACTGTTAAGTGTACTTCTTCTTCAACTTCAGCTTGGCTTGAAGCTATGGAATATAAACGTGGAGTAATCTTTCTAAGCGCGTCAACGAAATCTTGTGCGGTTACTTTCGCCGGAGCCGATTTAACTACATCAATAATTTGATGGTTACCCGCATATTCACGCGCAGCATTTTTATCTTCACTCAAGATAAGTAAAGCTTTATCTTGTGATTTATCCGCCCAAAAACTAATAAAATTAGGGGCTGTTTGAGTAATTTCTAATGTTGAAATTAATGCTTGCTCCAATGATAAACGTTCGCCGCCAACATCAATGTTTTCATGACCTGACAAGCCAAGTGTTGCAATAAGTTCAGCGACTAACTCTGTATCATTTTCAAACCACACACCTAAAGCGTCACCGGCTTGGTAGGTGATACCTGAATCGGTTAAATCGATTTCAATATGACGAACATCTTTCGCTGAATCACGACCAGTGATCTTTTGACTTAAACTTAACTCAGCAGCATAAGGCGCCTGTTTAGTATATTCACTAGATGCGCCAAGTGTTGGCATTACCACAACATTGTGGCTATCAATATCATTAACCAACAAGGCTTTTACATCTTTAACAATAGTCTCTGACCATGCTTTTACATCAGCTTCATAATCAACGTCACAGTCAACGCGTGCGGTAATTTTTTTTGCGCCAAGCTTACTTAAGTAATCATCAAAGTCTTTGCCCGTTTGACAAAACAACTCATAGCTAGTATCGCCCAAGGCTAAAACGCTATAGCGTAAATCATCGAGCTTTGGCGCTTTTTTCGAGGCTAAATATTCATGTAAAGCAATCGCATCATCGGGTGCTTCACCTTCGCCATTAGTACTGGTGACAATTAATAAGTGGGTCAGATTTTTAATGCTTTTTGGCTTAAAGTCACTCATACTTTTTAAGTCGACGGTAAGACCTTCTGCTTGTGCTTGTAAGGCTAACGCTTTAGCAACACCTTTAGCATTTCCGGTTTGAGAGCCAAATAAAATAGTTAACACAGGCGCAGGAGAAGCGACAGCTGAAGGGCTAACGCTTAACGATGGTCCTTCAGATTTAGCCGCTAAGTAACCGCTTGCCCATGCAAGTTGCAACTGAGAGTAACTGCCAATAGTGGTTTGTAATGATGAAAGTTGGTCAGCATCTAGCATAGTTTTCTGTAAGTTCTGTTGGTTTGGCAACATAATGTCAATTCGCCCATTAAAATTTAGTAAAATAATAATAGACTGGCTTTGCATAGAATAAAAAGAATAGAAAAGGCTTTTTTATTCCAAAATAGAATAAGAATACTCTGATATTGACTTTTTATATCAGTTTAATTTTCAAGTTATTATTTTCATTATCTTTTATCTAAAATATGACCGCACTAATAATAATTAAAAGAGTAAATGATTTCATCGAAAAAGTGGAGGCATAATTATTGATGCTGGGGGTGGTTGGCTTGGCCATTGCCGCAAAACTGAGTGAGACGCTTAATAATATACTTATCCTTGATAAACAGTCGTTTTAGCGAAGAAACCAGTAGTCGAAATAGTGAAGTTATTCATGTGGGCATTTATTAGCCGCAGGGAAGTTTAAAAGGCTTAGTATGTTTAGCATCGACTCACTGAGGTTAACCTCGAATTTAGCTACCGCAGAATATGTTTATGAAAAACGCGCTATATAATACTTATCTGTTTAAAAATGAACGAGCAATACATCAAAAGAATTTAATGATTAAGTGTATAAATAATAAAGATAGGCTTTATATTTTCTGTTGGGAAATTTAATTAAAAAGCCAATTGCTTACACAATTGGCTCCCTTAACACTAGAGTAATAATATTACTGAGTGATTTCTTCTGGTTCAGCTGATTTTTGAATGTCTAATAATTCAATTTCAAACTGTAATACTGAGTTGCCAGGAATACGTGGCGGATTGCCATTTTTTCCGTAAGCTAAATCAGATGGAATAGTAAAAGTGTACTTTGAACCCACTGACATTAACTGTACGCCTTCTGTCCAACCGCTGATAACACGATTTAAAGGGAATACTGCTGGTTCATTGCGTTCATATGAACTATCAAAAGTCTCACCGTTTAAGAAAGTACCTTTATAGTGAACCGTTACTGTATCAGTAGCGCTAGGTTTATCACCTTCACCTTCAGTTACAACAAGGTATTGAATACCTGATTCAGTAACTTGTACACCTTCTTTCTTAGCATTTTCTTCTAAGAATTTCATGCCTTCAGCAATTGCCGCTTCAGATTCAGCGTCTGCTGCTGCTAATTGCTTTGCTTTCATTTGCTCATCAAGGCTCATTAATAGAGCTTGGATTTCTTCTTTCTCAATGATTGATTTGCCAGCAAGACTGTCCATGAAACCGCGAGTAATTAATGCTTGATCAAGTGGTACACCCAACTTCTCATGTTGATCAAGATTCTTTTGCATGTACATACCAATTGAAGCACCTAAACTGTAAGCTTGTTTTTGCATTTCAGTTTCTAAAACAGGTGCTGTTTCGGTTGGTTTTACACTTTCTTGACAGCCAAACACTGACACAAGTGCAATAGCTAACATAGTTGGCTTAAATAATTTCATTTTTTCTCCGTTAACGTAACCTAGTACTCAGTTGGAGGAAGTCCCCCTAAGCCATTGATTAAATATTATGTATTGTTAGACAATGCGGCTTATACTAACGATAAATTAACTAAGAAAAAAGTATTAATATTGTGATTAAGTGTAATAACAAGCTAACACTGCTTTTCATCTGTCTATTTTCCTTATTGAACAGTGCTTGCCAGCCTGCAGAGGACAAGCCTGTACAGCGCTGGCAGCATGCTACAGATGGTGCTTATGCAGCTAATATTTCTAATGATGGCAAATACAGTGTTGTCTCTTCTATTTATCATGGCTTAAGTTTATGGGACATAGAAGAAAATGCATTAAAATACAGCTGGTCACAACAGCAAGATAGTAGCGATAATTTAGTGCTGTTAGCCGATATATCCAATAATAATAGTCATGCATTGACCGCAAATCGAGAAGCATTTTCGTTGTGGAATATAGCAACAGGCCAATCAGAAGGTTATTGGAAAGTACGTGAGTCAACGATTCGTGATATTGCCTTGTCCAATAATGGTGACTTTATTTTACTCGGTAAAAGTAATGGCACCGTTGTTCACATTACCATGAGCAATGGCCGTCGCTTAGAGTTCTTAGGTCATACAGAAAAAATTAATGCGGTTGATATGCTCCCCAATGGCCGTATCGCCATTTCAGGAGGCAATGATTACGTAGCTTATGTATGGGATACAGAAAGTGGGCAGGTTATTTACCGATTTAATCATCCAAGTCGCGTTACTATGGTGGCTCTAGACCCTAAAGGTCGGTTTGCTTTTACTGCTGACAGTAAAAAATCTTCAAACATATGGGATTTAAAAACAGGTAAACGCGTTAGCCAACTTCAATACTATAACCGCCACGAAATATTTAGCTCAGTAAGGTTTTCTGATGATGGTACTCAACTATTAACCGGAGCCCCAACTCGAAAAGTTAGCCTGTGGAGCATACAAACCGGAGAGCGACTTGACAGCTGGCGAGTTACGCCAAAAGAAAGTATACGTGCTGCAGGCGCGGTAGTGTATAGTGTCGCCTTTCGAGGAAAGAACCAAATAATCACCGAAAGTTCATCAGGATACGCTGAGCTTTGGCAAAGAAAGTCGCGTTAGGTACCCCAAATTATGACAACAGAAATACAAAAAAAAATCATCGAATTACAAGAAAATGTTGAAGCGCTGCAATCTCGTAATGCCTTTCAAGACGATGTTATTGAACAGTTGAATAATGAACTTACTGTTCATCAATTAGAAATTTCAGACATTAGGGCACAGCTAAAGTTAATCGCAAGTCGCGTTCAAGATAATAATCCGGGTCAAAATCAGTCGCAAGATATCGAACCGCCACCGCCACATTATTAAATTTCAACCTGAACTTTCATTCAAATATTTACCAAGCTGAAATATTTCAGCTTGGTAAAATAACGATTTATTCTTGCTTAAAAATACCAATCACTTGCTCTTGTGGGCGAATTTCTTTAACGACATGCTCTTCTGGCTGTGACATTTGATGCCCACAGCTAACACAAGTGACTTTTTCAACATTATTTTCTTTTGTTAATCCCATGGTGTCCATAGCATTACATTTTGGGCAAATAGCGCCAGCAATAAATCTTTTTTTCATGTGTTTCAATCCAAATAAAATCGAGTTGTATCATTTTACCTTGAATCTTGTCGATAGGAAAAGGACAATAGCAACCTAAATTAAAATGAGTAATAACACACAATGATCATAGCCACCGACTTAAGCTTAGATAGAGGCGCTAAAAACCTCATAAAATCATCAAGCTTTACTATTCATCCTAATCACAAAGTTGGCTTAGTTGGCGCTAATGGCTGTGGAAAATCTTCTTTATTTGCTGCCTTATTAGGTGAGTTACAGCCCGACAGAGGTGATGTAAATATGCCTTCAGGCTGGGATGTCGCAACAGTAAAACAAGAAACCCCCGCCCTCGAGCAATCCGCCTTAGATTATGTGATGGACGGAGATAAAGAATTTCGTCAACTTGAGCAACAACTTGAGAAAGCTCGATTAAATGATGATGGCAACCAAGAAGCATTAATTCTCAACCATATTGATGCCATAAATGGCTACAGTTTACCCGCTCGTGCCAGCGAGTTACTTCATGGTTTAGGTTTTTTACAAGAACAACTGGGTGATGCCGTAAAGGATTTTTCTGGTGGTTGGCGCATGCGTCTTAACTTGGCTCAAGCGTTAATTAGCCGCGCAGATCTACTCTTACTCGATGAACCCACTAACCATCTAGATTTGGATGCGGTAATTTGGTTACAGCGTTGGTTAAAACGCTTTACCGGTACTTTAGTGCTTATTTCACATGATCGTGATTTTCTAGATGACGTTATTGAACAAATTCTTCATATTGAACATCAACAAGCAAAATTATATTCGGGTAATTATAGCGCCTTTGAGCGTCAACGCGCGGAACATTTAGCACAACAAGATGCTCAATTTCAAAAACAACAAAAAGAAGTGGCTCACTTAACCTCATTCGTTGATCGCTTTAGAGCAAAAGCCAGTAAAGCAAAACAAGCTCAGAGTCGTTTAAAGCGTTTACAAAAATTACCTGACTTAGCACCTGCACATGTCGATAGCCAGTTTACCTTCAGTTTCAAAACACCGGAAACATTGCCTTATCCGTTATTAGCATTAAAAGAGACAACCTGTGGCTATAATCCAGAAACCATTATTTTACATGATGTCGGTCTCACGCTTGTACCCGGTAGTAGAATCGGTCTTTTGGGACGAAATGGCGCGGGTAAGTCAACATTAATAAAGTCATTAGCTGGCGATATTGCCTTAATTAAAGGCGAGCGTTATTGCGCCCAAGACTTAACTGTTGGTTACTTCTCTCAACATCAGCTTGAACAATTACATATGCAAAGTAGTGCGATTGATCATATTGTTCGTGCTAAACCTGAGACTACAGAGCTACAAGCGCGCAATTTTTTAGGTAGCTTTGGTTTTACTGGCGACCAAGCACTCTCTCCGGTAAGTACCATGTCAGGTGGAGAAAAAGCACGTCTGGTATTGGCGTTAATTGTTAATGAAAAGCCGCAATTACTCCTCCTCGATGAACCAACTAACCATCTTGATTTAGAAATGCGTCAAGCACTCGTCTTTGCTTTACAAGATTTTGAAGGGGCTATTATTTTGATTGCCCACGATCGCTTTTTATTAGAGTCGTGTGTTGATGAGTTTTTCTTAGTTGCCAATGGCCAAGTTAGCGAGTTCTCGGGTGATATTGATGACTATCAACAATGGCTTAATGAAGACAAAAAACAAACACTGAAAAATACTAAACCCGCAAAATCTCTTGAGGTTGTTGATAAAAAACAATTACGCAAAGACCAAGCTGAATTACGTAAAAAAGCATCTCCGCTGCGAAAACAAGCTGATAAATACGAGAAGAAAGTGCAGCTGCTGCAAACTGAATTAGCTGAAGTTGAAGGAGTATTAGCCGAAAGTGAGATATATCAAAGTGAACATAAAGCACGCTTAGGCTTACTCATTAAGCAACAAGCTAAACTCAAAGCAGATGTTGAAGAAAATGAAATGTATTGGCTCGAATTAGAAGAGCAAATTGAAGAAATTATGTTACAGGCTTCACTGTAAAAATTAATCATTAAATTATATTACTTGCTACACTTAAAAATCATACGATTAAAATAATGAGAACGTTATGAAAAAAACAATATTCGCCCTTTTTTGTCTATCTATAGTAAGCAGTGTTTCGAGCTTTGCTTATCAAGGTGATCTTGACCAAGGCATTTATGAATTAAACCGTGGCGATTTTAAAGCGGCTATAAATGAATTTGAACCCTTAGTTGCTCAGGAATATTCTCCTGCGCAGTATCAAATGGCGCTTATTTATTTAAATGGTTACGGCGTTGCAAAAGATCCCAAAAAAGCATTGGAATTAATGTCCTTAGCCGCTTCACAAAATCACCCCGACGCACTATTTAGTTTGTCGCTGATGTATTCTGAGGGAGTCATCGTTAAAAAAGATTTAAAAACCGCTTTTGCACTGATGGAAAGAGCAGCGATTAGAGACTCTGTAGCCGCACAATTTAATCTTGGTGTTATGTACTTCAATGGTACAGGTACATATAAAGACTATCCAAAAGCCGCACGTTGGTATGAGACTGCGGCAAAGCAAAATTACGCTCTAGCCCAGTTTAATTTAGCACTGATGTATTTTGAGGGCTTGGGTGTTGAGAAAAGTGTAGAGATGTCTTTTATATGGAATATTATTTCCGCCAGTAATGGTTATAAAAATGCAGGAAAAAGTCGTGATATGGACTCCTTAAAACTCAGTAATTTAGAAATAGCTCAGGCAAGGGAAAAGGCTGACCGACTTTATCAACAAATTATCGAACAAGAAGCATTAAAAGCTAAACAATAAAACCTTAACTCAAAAAAATAAGACAATAATCTAAGGGGCAAATTCAAGGTTCATTGATCTATATCACAACCATAAAGTAACCCATGATTTACAATGGCTATAACATTACGTTATAGCCATTTTTTTATAACTCAATTATTTTTATGGAGTCTGTTATGAAATTTTTCGATATGATTATTAATGATCCTGTTGTACTTTATTCTTTTGGTGGATTAGTCATTCTCTTAGGTATTTGTGCTTTTTATATTTATTATTTCCTTAAAAAAATCAATGAGAACAATTAGTTAATATCTTTACAAGTTAAATAAAGTTGCAACCGTCTAAATTAAGGTGTTAACCGTTAAATAAAGCCAGCAACTGAAATTGTTACGTTTAAGCACCAAAACTATCTTTAAAAAGGTTAATTAAACGTTGAAATCGCTAATTTATAAAATATAACCCTAAGGGCAGTAGCTGCCAAAGGGGAGTCTGTAGCAACCTAAAGTTTTGTAGGCGTATATATTTAATGTTTAATAAGAAAACGAATGTTAAAGTTTTAACCTCAGGTATCGCTGATCTAAAGAAGCAGCCATTAAGATTGTTCTACTCCTCCTTAAAATGCAGTGATTGTAGTTAAATTATAAATTGTCACTTATAACATTTTTTATACTAAAACATTTGACCCTACCACCGTGGTAAGCTTTGACCTCAACTTAGTTCTAAAATTCAATTAAGGTGAGAAGCTTATGAATACAACTACACAATTCAAAATTGACGGTATGACCTGTGCTTCATGTGTCGGTCGTGTTGAAAAGGCGTTACACAAAGTCGTTGGCGTGACAGATGTTACAGTCAACCTAGCTACAGATATGGCGACGATTCAAGGTACCGCCAGTTATAGTGAATTAATTACTGCTGTTATTGAGGCTGGTTATCAAGTGCCTGTAAAGGTAAAGCAATTTGGTATTGGAAAGATGAGTTGCTCGTCTTGTGTGAAGCGGGTCGAACAAGCATTGTTAAAAGTAACCGGTATGGTCAGTGCGTCGGTCAATTTAGCCACCGAGCACGTACAAGTAAAAACTTTATCCTTTGTAACTGATGAACAACTAGCCCAAGCCGTAACACAAGTCGGTTACCTTTTTATCCCGTTGAACAATAACAGCGTGATAGAAAAGCCCAGTCAACATCAACCTTTTTATACCAAAGCATGGTGGCCCGTATTGGGAGCAGGCCTACTTACCTTGCCACTGGTGTTACCCATGTTAAGTATGCTGTTTTCGCAACAGTGGATGTTACCACCTTTTTGGCAATGGTTGTTAGCTACGCCAGTACAATTCTATTTTGGCGCTCGCTTTTATCGTGCAGGCTGGGGGGCATTAAAAGCTGGCATGGGCAACATGGATCTTCTTGTCTCCATAGGTACCAGTGCAGCCTACGGACTATCTTTGTATTTGTGGTGGAGTTTTGATAGCGCTCATGGCATGCCACACTTGTATTTTGAAAGTAGTAGCGCAGTAATCACCTTGGTTGTGCTGGGCAAATATTTAGAACACAAAGCAAAACGCCGAACAACTGATGCACTTAGAGCATTGGAAAATTTGAAACCTGTTGAGGCAACAGTGCAGCGCTTTGGTAAATGGCAGAAAGTGGCCGCTTCATCAGTACAAACAGGTGAAAAAGTAAAAGTAATCCCCGGCGAAAGTGTGCCTGTTGATGGTGAAATATTACAGGGGAAGAGTCATCTCGATGAAGCGTTAATTAGTGGTGAATCAATTCCGTTAAGTAAAAAAGAAGGTGATGTTGTCACGGGTGGCTCACTTAACTTGGACGGTATTTTGGAGATCCGTGCCACTAATGTTGGTAGCGAATCTACTTTATCTAAGATCATTGAATTAGTAGAACAAGCCCAAGGAGCAAAAGCCCCCGTACAGGCAATAGTAGATAAAGTTAGTAGTATCTTCATTCCTGTTGTGTTGCTGGTCGCACTTACCACCTTATTGGTGTCAGGTTTAGTATTTGATGACTGGACAGATGGCATTCTCAATGCGGTAGCCGTTTTAGTGATTGCCTGTCCATGTGCACTTGGTTTAGCAACTCCCGCAGCCATAATGGCAGGTACAGGAACCGCTGCCAGATTAGGCGTATTGGTTAAAGATGCTGTTGCGTTAGAGCAAGCAAAAGAAATAAATTTAGTAGTATTTGATAAAACAGGCACCTTGACCCAAGGCAAACCTGTTGTAAATGAGATGAAGGTCATCAGTGGTAGTGAAGAAACCGTTTTGCAGTTGGCTTATTCCTTACAAATAAATAGTGAGCACCCATTAGGCAAGGCCGTGGTTGAAAAAGCATTAACCAACGAAACACAACCAATACCTGTTGAGGAATTTCAAGTTGTCGCGGGTTATGGTGTCAAAGGCAACATCGATGACAATTTAGTCTTGATGGGCAGTAGTCATTGGATGCAAGAGTTAGGGGTGAAACTTCCAACCGAACATATAAAAACACCAGGTACTTCTGTTTCTTGGTTGGCTAGTCAGCAGCAAGATAAGATAACATTACTTGGGCTGTTTTGTTTTAGTGATAAATTGAAGTCTGATGCGCTAAAGGCTGTGAAGCTATTACAACAACAAGGTATAAAGGTTGCTATGCTTACCGGTGACAATAAAGCGAGTGCAACATCGGTAGCGACAAAATTACAGTTAGACGATTTTAAAGCTGAGGTGCTGCCTGCAGATAAAGCAAAATATATCCTGCAATATCAAGAGCAAGGTTATCAGGTTGCCATGGTTGGTGATGGCATTAATGATGCGCCAGCGATAGCCCAAGCAGATTTAGGTATGGCAATGGCGTCTGGTACTGATGTTGCCGTTAGCGCAGCTTCTTTCATGTTAATGCGTAGTAAACCAAGCCTAGTACCCACGGCATTGATCATTGCAAGGCTGACTTATCGTAAAATACAGCAAAACCTTTTTTGGGCATTTATCTTTAATGCTGTGGGAATTCCACTAGCAGCCTTTGGTTATCTTGACCCCATTATTGCCGGAGCAGCGATGGCATTTAGTAGCTTATTTGTCCTCAGTAACGCATTGTTATTGCAACGTTGGACTCTTAAGAAGAAATAACATGGAGAAACTTGTCACCATAGGCAAAGCCTCTAGTTTAACGGGGGTGTCGGCCAAAATGATCCAATACTATGAAGAAATTGGTGTATTGAAAAAAGCGAGTCGTACCGATGCAGGTTATCGACTTTATAACTAAGCGCACATACAACAATTGGGATTTATCCGTCGTTCGAGAAACTTAGGCTTCTCCATGATTGAGATTCAGTCGCTGCTCAAGTTCTGGCTTGATACTGATAGAGAAAGTCGACACGTGAAGCAACTAGCGCTGAGCCATTTACAGGAGATAAATGAAAAAATATTGGAGCTAGAGCAAATGAGCGCAATATTACAAAAACTAGCTGATAAATGTCATGGTGACGATAACCCTGACTGCGCTATTTTAGAAGGTTTAGCTCAACTTTCATCTGAATAACTAAGAATAATTGTTTTTTGTTATACTAACAGCACTTGTCTATGTTGATTGTTATGCATTATCCGCACAATTAATCTTAAATACTGAGGTGCGCTTATTAACTTATCTATTAATCAATCTTCCTCTACGCTCAATGTAATTGAGCGTCAAAAAAAATCACGTGAAGAAATTGATGAAAAGTATCGCAATGGTATTGCTCATTAATCAACGAGTATAATACAACAAGTTTATGGTGGCGTTTAGCCTTGTAAGCTTTTTTTTAGCCTAAAAATATCTATTTATTTTCAATTCACATACAATAATAAAACTAATAAACCACAACAGACCACTATAACTTTAAATGTTTACTCAAAGTCAATTCACTCCAGCTTGGTGGCTACACAATCCTCATTGCCAAACTATTATTGCAAAATTTTTAAGATCTAGAAAACAGCTAGAAACTTGCAATGAAACAGTGGAGTTACCTGATGGCGACTTTATTGATTTGGCATGGACCGATAAACCTAAACTTAATGAAACTCGTCCTTTGGTGGTTGTTCTTCATGGTTTAGAAGGTTCAGTTAACAGTCATTATGCTAAAGGAATGTTATCGGCTATTAAAGAGAAGCAGTGGGTCGGAGTGCTGATGCATTTTAGAGGCTGTAGTGGACGAGTCAATAGAAAAGCCCGTTCGTATCATAGTGGCGACACTGATGATATTAGTTATTTAACGCAATTTTTAAAGAAAAAATATCCACAACTTCCAATGACCATTATTGGCTTTTCTTTAGGAGGCAATGTACTAGCGCGTTATTTAGCAAAAGAACCTAATAACCCTTATCAAGCTGCGGCAATCATTTGTGCCCCTTTACACTTGGCCAGCTGCAGCAAGCGGATTAACCAAGGCTTTTCGCGTATATATCAAAAATATCTAGTGGGCATGCTCAAAGACAGTATTAAGGATAAAATGGACAGTAATCTAATTTCTGCTCCGCTATCGCAAAGACTGGCCCATAAGCTCGATGAAATTAAGACCATTTGGCAATTCGATCAACTGGTAACAGCCCCTATTAACGGTTTTGAGAGCGCTGAAGATTATTATCATCAGGCGAGTGGACGTTTTATTTTGGATAAAATTAAACAACCCTGCTTAATTATTCATTCAAATGACGACCCCTTCTTATGTGATGAAAATACCCGTGATATTAGCAGTATTCCCAATAACATATGTTTTGAGGTCAGTAAAAAAGGGGGTCATGTTGGTTTTATCAATGGTAATAATCCCTTAAGACCACAGTTTTGGCTAGAACATCGTGTTCCAAATTTTTTAGAGAGCTACCTATGATAATCCCCTACAAAGATCTACAACCCGATACGCTAACAGGTATTATTCGAGAGTTTGTTTTACGTGAAGGTACCGAATATGGTGCGGACGATGTGCCTTTGTCGGAAAAAGTAGCGCAAGTAAAGATACAACTTGCTAATGGTAGTGCGTTTTTAGTTTATTCAGAGCTTCATGATACGGTAAATATTTTACCCATTGATCAGTTTGAACAACAACAAAACGAGCAAGAACAGGAACAAACGCAATAGTTATTTTATAGTAACGAACACCCTATAGATGTTCGTTACTCATTTGCTATTGAGTGAAAGTTAAGACAAAACTTACCGGCACGGCGTAAGCAATGCTTGGTAGATTTGCTAATGATTTTAATTTATTAATACCTGCCACTAACGCAAAGTCTTCGGCTTTAATGATAGCTGGCTTTAAGGTGCTCACTAGCATATTATTTGCTGATAGCTTAGCCACCATAACATTCAATGTAAGTTCTTGCTGTTGACCATGTAAATTCAGGCTACCCGTAAGTGACATTTGCTGACTTGAACCGATAGTTATCGCATTAATGTCTGCAAGGTTAAGTTGCGCACTAAAGCTCGCTTGTGAAAAAGTTGCGGTTTCAAAGAAAAACTCCGCCATTCTTTGATCACGTATCGCAATATTAGTGTCAACACTGCTTAAATCAATGGTCACATTTGCTAAACCACTATTGTTGATAACACCCGTAAACTCTTTAAAGCTATGACTTTCAGCCACAGTTCCTTTTTTAATCGACACAAAAGTTAACGATGAATTTTTAGAGTCCAACTGCCAAGCACTATAGGCTGGTGCAGCAAGCAGGAGTGAAAGGCTTAAAATAAAAGTAGATATAATACGCATAATAGGTCCTTTGAAAATAAAATAAAAATTAAGAGCGTCGCGCTCTATGTGGAGTCACAATACTTTGCCACGGAATATTACTGGCACCTAAAGTCATAAAGTCAGGGTTCATTAATCCTTCCCGTTGATTGTAGGTTAACGGTAAAAACTCACTATCAATTATTGAGCCACCCGCTTGTTCGATAATACAATGACTCGCTCCTGTATCCCACTCACCTGTGGGACCAATACGTAAGTAACAATCTGCACTACCTTCAGCAATTAGACAGTTTTTAAGTGAGCAACTGCCTAATGCTACGTATTCAAACGCAAAGTTTTCATTGTTAAGGTATTGCCCCATTAGGCTGAGCTCTTGTCGGCGGCTTACCGCCACCTTAATTTTGCGTTTACCATCATATTTAGCGACATGAATTTGCTGGCTACCGGTATGGTTTTCTTTAAAAGCGCCAAGCTTATTTTGTCCATAGTAGGTCAGTTGGTGATCAGGTGCGTGAATAACACCAATACTTGGCCAGCCATTTTCCACCAAAGCAACATTAACGGCGAAATCGCCACTGCCTTTAATAAACTCACCCGTCCCATCAATAGGGTCGAGTAGCCAATATCGAGACCAATTTTTTCTTTGACTAAGCGCTAATGCACCAACTTCTTCAGAAATAATAGGAATGCCGGGTGCCAAGCGTGACAGCTCTTGCATCAATACATCGTTAGCCGCATAGTCAGCACTAGTAACGGGGCTATTATCTTCTTTAATTTCTGACGTGTAATTGCCCGACTTGTAATGCTTAGTAACTTCTAGGCCTGCTTTTTTTGCACTTTCTATCGCGATGGCGAGTAACGTTTCATTGTTCATTAATCTTCACTTACTTTTTCTTTTGAGTATTATTTTAAAATATTCTTAACTAAATCTTTTACCAGCATTAGAGCGGCTATGCTTCTTGCTTCATTAAAGTCAGGTTGGGCAAGTAATGATTGATAATCGGCAAGTTTCCATGAGATAACTTCTAGTTCTTCAGGTTCATCACCGGGGAGTTTTTCTGCATATAAACTTTCAGCAAGAAAAATTTCCATTGAGGCAGAGAAAAAAGCCGGAGCTGTTGCGACTCGATGCACATGGGTGAATTTATTTGCCCCATAGCCAACTTCTTCTTTTAACTCTCGATTAGCAGCGTGCTCTGCGCTTTCGCCTTCATCAATAAGTCCTTTCGGGAAACCAAGCTCATATGTATGGGTGCCAGCACAATATTCACGTACTAATAAAAACGTTTCATCGTCTAACATAGGTACAATTAATACAGCGCCTCGACCGTAGCCTTGCATGCGTTCATATTCTCGCTGTACGCCGTTGCTGAAGGTGAGATCTACTTGTTCTATAGCAAACAAGCGACTCTTAGCAACTTGCTTACGTTGTGTGACTTTGGGAAGTGTTAAACTGTTGCTCATGGTAGCGAAACCTAAGAGTAAAATATTAGTAATATAGTTTTAGAATAGCACGTTAACTTTAGATATAATTAATAATTAATCGCTCTTAGGAAAAATAATATGCTTAATTGGTCAAAAATTTCTACCGTACTTTTAGATATGGATGGAACGATTTTAGATTTACATTTTGACAACCATTTCTGGCTCCATCATTTACCACTACGTTACAGTGAGCACGCAAAGATTTCACTTGAGCAAGCAAAAGAAAACTTAGCAAGCCATTATGAAAGAGTTGCTGGGACAATTGACTGGTACTGTTTAGACTACTGGGCTGAACAAACCCAATTACCGATTCAAGCCTTAAAACGTGAAGTACAACACTTAATTAGCTTACGCCATGATGCTCATGATTTTATGGTGGCATTAAGAGAGAGTGGAAGAGAAATAATACTGGTTACTAATGCTCACCCAGATAGCTTATTGCTTAAAATTGAACGCACGCAACTCGATAAGTATTTTGATGTTTTATATTCTACGCATGAATTTGGTGTGACCAAAGAGTCGCAATTGTTATGGCAGCGTCTTCAAGAGAAGCAAGGGTTTAGCCTAGAGAATACTTTGTTTGTTGATGATAGTATCAATATTTTAGCATCGGCTCAACGCTATGGTTTTGAACATTTATTAGCGGTTGAAAACCCCGATAGTCAGAAAACGCCGCATATTGTTAACGATTACCCATCTACATCAGACTTTAGAACATTAATTGATGAAATAAAGAAATATCCCATTAAGTAATGGCTATTATTCATCCTGACGTAAGCCAGGATGAAATAGGTTTAGCTTAAGTAACGATTTATCACCGTATAAAATGGCTTAAAAGTTCAATCGATAGCGCCCTTGGTTATCCGCTTTGCCAATAAAGGACAGCAGTGGCTTTAATTTTTCAGGGAAGTTAGCACCCGGCTTTAAATAACCATTGCCAGAAGCTCTATTGATATTATGCAGATAAGCGGTAAACGTGAGTCCGAGGTCATTTTCAGGGGCAATGATAAACGCAAGCGCGCCTTTTTCACAAGCCAACTCAGCAGATAACGTACCTAGATTTGCCTTTTCTGATAATGCGGTGATGGCTGCCTTATTCCATTTTATTAAGCCCTTCATTTGCTGACAAACAGGTTTGCCAAGTATAAATTCATCAACACTGAGTTCAATAAGGTTGTGGGCTTGCATCGGGATAGCTAGATTAAGCTTTTCCGTAATTTGTTGCGCGGCTACCGTGATATCAAGATTAGTAATTTTTATCTGCTTAAGCAATTGGCTTGCGGTCAACCTACCTTCTGGTCCACTGACTAAGGCACCGCCAAAAGTTAACTTAATTGTCGGGTCAAGCATCAATAATGAGAGGAAACTCAACTCACTGCTGACATTGTTAATGTCGACATTGTCTATGCGGACTTGTTTTGCATAACTTTGCCACACTGTGCCAGAGAGCTGAGATACTTGACTGTTTTTTGGTAAATTAATAAAACTAACCACCCAAGCAGCAGGCATAGTTACAATTAAAAAAATCAAATATAAACTAAAGAACATTGCTCCGTAAACAAACCACTTTTTCATTAGCCTTTTCCTAATTGTAAGCGACGAACTCTAACAACGCCGTTGCGATCAGCTTTACTTAAATCAATACTTTTCACTAATAAACCTTCATTATTGGCTAGAAATTCAAGCCAACTAAGTAACTGTGTAAACGGGACTTCATCAATCCATACTTGTAAGTCTTCACCTTGAGGTTGCAAGCGAGCTATCGAAATATTATTACGACCGGCACTGCTGTTAACAATACTAGAAAGGCTGGCATTGCTGGCTGAAGATGCGACTCTTTTTTGTGACTGTTGATAGCGCAGAGTATTTTCTTGCACCCAGGTATAAAGCGCTTGTTGGCGCATAATTTTTTGTTGAGTTTTATCAGTATTAGTAACCAATGGTTGCCACACTGCGCTGTAAAATAAAAACAGCACTACAACAAAGCTCATCATAGCAACGAGTCGTTGCTCAGAGCTTTTTAATTGTTGCCACCACGTTTTCATTATCGCCCCTTACTTGTGTTTGTTGATTGTTGATTATCATTACTGGTTATGCTAAATGAGCCAGAAATTTGATCACCTTGATTATTTTGCGCGCCCATAGATACCGTCAGGTTACTCTCTTCAAGAGCGATTTTTAACTTATCAAAATACTGATAATCACTGGCAATTGCCTGCATACGAATCTCATTGCGCTTACCATCAAACTTCAACGTTTGGGGTTTTATTTCAGGTACTAAAGCTAACGCTGGTTGCACTTGAGTTAAGATAGCTAAAAAGCCACTTTCTCCACTAGCCCCGCCTACTTCTTTGAGTTTCTGCTCAAGTTGGGAGCGAATAGTTGAGACTCGGACTCGCTTAGTTTTTGGAAAAGCCTTTTTATAGGTACTAATGATTTGCTCTTCAATTTCAGCCTGTTGACTATGAAGCTGTATTAATTCGGCACCTTTAATGCCGACATTAAGCAATAAAGCGAAGATGGCAATACCTGCGGCCAAAAACCAACTTTTTAGCACGGGTGAGCGCTGTTCTTTAACTTTAAAATCACCCTGTAGTAAGTTGAACTTACCTGCTTTTTCATGATTATATGTGGCGGCTAATAACGCCAAAGGCAGCTCTTCAGGCATCGCGTTGATGGTCAGTTTAGCGATGGTTTCAGGTAATATTGAATAAGCATTTAACGAGAAACTGTTGGGTACCTCATTGTTGCTTCCATTGTCCGTTACTGATTTTTGCTCACTGTTAATTTTCTCTGCTGTTTGAGTACCACTGAGTGACTGACTAATTAACGGCCAAGTGTTGCTGTCTATGGTGATCCCTTGCCATTGTCCTTGGCGTATAAGTATTTGCTCACCTAAGACAATAGCACTAACAACATTGACTTCATTAGTCAGTGGCATTGCAAGTACATCTGGGATCATTTTTTTACAGGTAATATCTGCACTTTTTAACCACCCTTGCCATAATGCCAACTGAGCAGATTCGATAATTGCAACAAAGCAATTGTGTGCACTACCAACAATTTTGATATCACTATAAGCGAAAAATAGCTCATCAACATCTTGTGCTAATTCATCTTCAAGCATATACGGCACAGCTAGGCGCATCGCTTTTGATGATTTACTGGGTACTGTTAAACTTTTCAAACTGATATCACTGGTTGGCACAAACGTAATGACTTCACGTTGTTTGGCTTTCTCAGCTAATTGCTCTAACGCATGGGCATTGGGGAGTTCACCACTGGCAATAATGCCTTCTTGATCGTCACTGAATATTAACCAGTGCACTACGTCTTTTGCGTTAGTACCTAATCGGATATATAACTTTTCGGTCATTACTCTCGTCCTATGGTACGACTCACTACGGAGATATTATTATTGCTTTCAACTTTCATTAAAGTGCTCAACGCGAAGTAACTGTCATTAAAACTAGCGATACTTTTTAGTTTAAAATAATGACTAACAACATCAAACTGCTCTTTTTGATCATTGGTTATTTTTGTATTTTTTGATATATCGGGTAAATTGAAAAACTCATCTCGTGTTTTAAAACCAGCACCCTCTCGGCTAGCCAAGGCATTTTCTGCATCCGCTAAAGGAATACCTAAAAAAGCCTCCAACAATTCAGGTTGGTCACTTCTGATGGTGTTTATATTTATTTTATGAAGATTATTATTAGGTATTACGCAAGCATACTCTTTTAATTTATTAATAACCGGCACAGTAAAGTGTTCAATTAAGCGTAGTTCAGTAATACTGGCCAAATAATAATTAGCGGGTAAGTAAGGAAACTCTTTTGCGGAGTAATCATTATCTTCAGCACCACCAGCACTGGCTATAGCGCTGTTTTGATCAAGCCAGTCCACTAATGCATCGGTCATATATTCAGCATCAAACTGACTAACACCTTCAACATTAAGCGACATAATTAATTTTTGGAAAGCCTCTTCTATTGGACGCCTTCGAGTGCCTGCAGGAATAGCATTATCATCAGGCCTTAAAGCATTTAAATTAAAACAGGCTTGCATATCAAAAATTTCGCCGGTGATTTGTCCAAAGTCAACAGGATAACTTGTTTCGCCTTGAGCCCAAATTTGCTCTAAATGCGTAACGTCTTTTTCATCTTCAAAAACATTGATTAATATTCTTTTTGCAAACGCTTCTGCGCCCATCGCATACCAATAAGCCTGCTGATTTAGCGTAACATTATTAGTACGTTGCATCTGCAACTGCAAGCGCGCAGTCATCTGTGTGGCTAATACGGCGGCTAACGAAACGATAAGTAAAACAGTAATTAACGCCACTCCGGTCACTTTTTTAGCGGTCAACTTACTCATATCCGCACTGCAATGAGAGTTTTTCATTAGGCCTCCCATAACGAAGAGCACAATACATAAGCTTTAAATTGAGACATCATCACCCGCCACTAAAAATTCTCGTCTTATAAGCCCATAATCTTTAGTTATTAGCTCAACAGCAATCGCTTGAGGTAAACTTTTATTTTTAATTTGTTTTTGCCATTTTTTGTCATAAAAAAACTCAAAATTTAGTCCTTCAATCTCGGTGATTAACTTTCTTCTTTTAGGCTCTTGCCCTTGGATAGCATCAACAAAATTGAAATGAAGTCGCTCGAAGGTTCCCTCATTTAATTGATAAGCGACAGATTGCATATTGCTACGCGGTAATAGTAGACCTGGATTTGTCCATCCGTTGCGAACAAAAGCTAAGGTACTTTCGCCATTTGAAAAACTATTACTGTCAGTATATAAAAAATCTTGCTGGGGAGCTTCGCCATTTAATCGAATACTGCGTTTAGCAATTTGCAGTAAATCACGCTCGATAAGTAAGAAGCCTCGCTGTAATTCATTAACGCGTGTGGTACGAATTTCAGATGACTCATTACCTTTTAATACTGTATTAAAAATAGTAAAACTACTCATGCTAATCATTGAAAAAATAGCGATAGCGATTAAAACTTCTAACAAGGTAAAGCCATTATTCGTTGGCTTATTCAAACAAATTTTCACTACGGCTGACTCTTTGAAATATAGGTAACCATACTGGTGATCGCTAACTTTTCATCTTCTTTATTGCGAATTTCAATCGTGATAGCACGCATATTCTTATTTTCTGTTTTAAGCACTTTTTGTAGCCAAAACCATTCTTGGCCAGCCATTTCTACGGTACCTTTTTTGTTATTTTTTGGTGGCCATGTTGGGTCTAATGTCATCGCAACTAATTGATTTGAGGCCACCCAATTGGCTAATACTTTATTTTCTAAATGACTTAAATTCTTAAAGTTATTGTCTGCTGCACTTAACAACGCAATACCCGCAATTGAAAAAATAGCCATTGCTAACATGACTTCAATTAAAGTAAAGCCCAATGAAGCCGTTTTAATGACCCATTTCACCTTATTCATCATCAAAGAGTGGCCCTTCAACAGTTATCGGTGTGGTGTATAAACCGGTCGCCTTAAAATAAAGCTTGGCTTCAGTGTAATTGTTTTTAACAAATTGAAAACGCAGACTAAACGGTGTTATTTCGCCGCCTGAGAGTATGTAAATCTGGGGAATGAGAATTTTTTTTTCTATATTATTACCGTCATCATCTTTACCTACGTCTTCATCTAAATCATTCTCTTTATTAGCCGCTTGCAACTCATTAAATACTTCAGTATCAAATAATTGTGGTTCTTCGATTGGCAAATCATCAAGTTGTAAAATCAACTCAACACCTTCAGGTAATTTATAACGACTGAATAATTCATTATCAGAGATATCCGACCACGTTATGCCGTCGTAACCTAAAAACTGATAACCTTTTTTGCCAATAACTAAGCCTAATTCAATATTATTTAGCATGCCATATTCAGCAGCAATATTGAAAACGCCGGCAAAACGTTTGCTCGTGAGTTCGAGTGTTTCTTCGGCTTTATCACCTGAAGCACTAAACTGAACAACCGAAACCATTAAACCCACCAGCACAATAACCAACATCACTTCAATTAAAGTGAAACCGTTAACTACTGTGCTGTTTTTGGAATAATGCTTCATATTAAGAGTTCACCAAAACTACTGGTAGTCGCCAAGGTTCCAGTTGCCAATATCGTCTTCTGTACCAGGTTCACCGTCGGGTCCCATAGTAAAAATATCAATATCACCATTTTCGCCTGGATTTAATAGTTGGTAGGCATTGCCCCAAGGATCGTCAGGTAAACGTTTAACATAACCCCCGTTTGGGAAACGACGCGGTAAAGGTTCAACGTCAGTTTCTTCAACTAAAGCTTCTAAGCCTTGCTCAGTCGTTGGATAGTTATAGTTATCCATTTTGTACATACTTAACGACGTTTCTAATGCATTAATATCTTGTACTGATTTTTGAAGTTTTGCGGTATCCATATTGCCCATCAAGTTTTGGACAACAACACTGCCTAACAAACCTAAAATAACAATAACAACCATCACTTCCAATAAAGTAAAGCCACCTTGTTTATTTTTCACTTTCATTGGTTGAATTTTTTTGTTCACATTAACCTCCTACTAAGGTATTTAACTGAAGAATTGGCTGTAAAATAGCCATAACTATAAAAAGAACGATACCTGCCATAGCGATCATCAAGGCGGGCTCAAAAGCTTTTAGCGATATATTCATCAACGCTTCAAACTCCCTGTCTTGGTTGTCTGCTGACCGGCCAAGCATATGTTCTAACTTGCCACTTTTTTCACCACTGGCAATCATATGAAGCATCATCGGTGGAAATAATTTCGTTTGCTCTAAAGAAACGCGTAAACTTGCCCCTTCGCGCACTTTATCGGCCGACTCTTTAACGCATTGCTTAATGTATAAGTTTTCTAAAACTTCACCTGATATTTTCATGCTTTCCAGTAAAGGAACAGCACTGGCGGTTAAGATACTTAAGGTACGAGCAAACCGAGCGGTATTAATACCACGAATGATTTTGCCTAGCCCTGGAAAGCTAATCACCTTACGGTGAAAGGCAAACTTGAAGCTGGCCTTTTTCATTAAATGATTAAAGCCACCTATGAGTAAGGCAATCAAAATAAGGATATACAAACCATTATCTCTTAAAAAATCACTGGTACTAATTAAAAACTGAGTCGTTGCAGGTAAATTTGCGCCCATATGGTCAAACTGGCCAACAATTTTAGGGACTACCGCTGTTAACAGTATCGCGATAACGCCTATGGCTACGACCGTCATAATAACGGGGTAAATAAGCGCTTGAATGATTTGTGAACGTAAGTGTTCGCGTTGCTCGGTGTAATCGGCTAAGCGGTTTAAAACCGTATCTAAGAAACCAGATTTTTCACCTGCAGCAACCATTGCTCGATATAAGTGACTAAAAACATGCGGAAACTCAGCCATACTCTCGGCTAAACCATAACCTTCGGTTACTTTTGTTCGCACCGCCATAATCATACTTTTCATACTATTTTTTTCACATTGTTCGCCAACGGCAAGCAAAGATTCTTCAATCGGTAAACCCGACTCAACTAATGTTGCCAACTGGCGTGTGATTAAAGCAAGTTCAGCAACAGATACTTTTGTTCGTCCGCCAAACCGTGGTTTATTGGCGGCTTGCTTAGTTTTTTGTAAGCTTGGCGTTACTTCAGTGGGCATTAAGCCTTTGTCACGTAATAAGCCACGCGCTTGTCTGGGCGTATCACCTTCGATAACACCCTTTACCGTTTTACCACGGCTATTTACTGCTTGATAATCAAAAGCTGCCATAATAAAACTCTAGTTAATCTTCTTTGGTAACACGCAAAACTTCTTCGAGTGTTGTTTGTCCGGTCAGCACTTTATCAAAGCCGTCACGGCGTATACTTGGTGTATTTTGGCGAATAAACTTTTCAATAGCCTGCTCACCTTTACCATTATGAATAAGCTCGCGTACTTTATCGTCGACAACAATAAGTTCATGAATACCCATACGTCCTTTATAGCCCTTTTGGCTACATTCACTACAACCAACTGCGCGATAAATATGCTGGGTGTTGTCTTGAGGTAACTCAAGTAATTTTAGCTCTGGGCCATCAGGTAAATGGCTTTCTTTACAATGCGGGCACAATGTTCTCACGAGTCGTTGTGCTAAGACTCCCAAGAGACTCGATGAGAGTAAAAATGACTCTACGCCCATATCTTCCATACGAGTAATGGCACCAGCGGCACTGTTAGTATGCAGTGTCGACATCACTAAGTGACCGGTTAAACTCGCTTGCACGCCAATTTGAGCGGTTTCTAAATCGCGTATTTCACCGACCATAACAACATCGGGATCTTGGCGAAGTATCGCCCGTAACCCGCGAGCAAAGGTCATATCAACTTTGGTATTAACTTGTGTTTGTCCAATACCTTCAATGGCGTACTCGATGGGATCTTCAACCGTTAAAACGTTACGCTCTTTAGAATCAATTTGGCTCAGTCCCGCATAAAGCGTGGTACTTTTACCCGATCCCGTAGGACCCGTAACTAAAATAATGCCATGGGGTTTTTCGATGAGTTTTGAAAACTTTATTCGGTTGGCAAGTGTCATGCCTAAATCTTCTAAATCGAGACGAACCGAGTTCTTATCAAGTAAACGAAGTACCACACGCTCACCATGGCCCGTTGGCATTGTTGAAACACGTACATCAACAGCACGACCGGCAATGCGCAAAGAAATACGACCATCTTGTGGTATGCGTTTTTCAGCAATGTCGAGTTTTGCCATAACCTTGATACGAGAAACTAATAATGAAGCAAGTTTACGATTAGGCTTTAATACTTCACGTAAAACGCCATCAACACGAAAACGAATTTGTAGCGCTAATTCAAAAGTTTCAATATGAATATCAGAAGCATTTTCTTTTATTGCTTCACTCAACATCGCATTGATCAATTTGATGATTGGCGCATCATCTTCATTTTCGAGCAGATCTTCTGTCTCTGTCATCTCGTCAGCGAGAGAATACAAGTCAACTTCGTTGCCAATATCTTCCATCATCTGTTGAGCTTCTGAAGAGTCTCGTTGATATGAAATAGTTAATAATTGTTCAAATTCATCTAACGAATGAAATTCAATAGCAAAGGGACTTTTTAAGACCCGACGCACTTCTAATACTGCCGCACTGTTAACATTGGCTAAGCAATGTAAGGTGTATTGGTCGTTACTTTTACTAATGAGTACATGATGACGTTTGGCAAAATTAAAAGGCAAACGGCTGATCTGCACTTTTACTTCTTCTGCCTCTTGACCATTACCTGCAACATTTAAAGTCACTACGTTGTCTGTGTCTTCTCTCTTTTCAATATCAGCCATATTATTGGTCTTTTTTGTCTGAAGTTGATGAGTCATCACCCTCGTTTTTAACGACAGGCGGTAATAAGCTAGAGTCTTTAGACTGACTTTCTTTCATGTATTCATCGAATGAAGGAGGTAAAGTCAGTTGGTCATTCCATTCAGGTAACAATGGCATTTTTTCATCGCTCATTAATGACAAACCTTCTTCTTGCTTACGTATTTCAGTCGCACGAATATAGTTATACTTTTCTTTACTAATTTCATTCATCAACTTGCCATCACGAATAATCGTTGGGCGAATAAAGACCATTAAATTACGTTTACGCGTTGAGGTTGTTGTTGATTTAAATAAGTGCCCAATAAAAGGTATGTCACCTAATAAAGGTACTTTTTGTTCACTTTCTTGAACGTCTTCATCAATCAAGCCACCCAGTACCACGGTTGCGCCAGAATCGGCCATCACTACCGTTTTAATTTCGCGTTTGTTGATAGAAATATCTACCCCCGTAGCGCCACTCACCGAAGAGACTTCTTGCTCTATGGTTAACTGCACACCACTGCCTTCATTCACTTGTGGGGTAACGGTTAGTTTTATACCAACTTCCTGGCGTTCAACGGTTTGAAATGGATTACCGTTATTGCTACCCGCAGTAGAGCCAGTAAGAATAGGAATTTCTTGTCCAACTAAAAAGTGCGCTTCTTCATTATCGAGTGTAGTGATACTTGGCGTAGCAAGAATATTGGAATTAGTGTCATTACTCACCGCTTGTATGATTGCGCCCCAGCCATTTTTCATAATACCAAACATACCACCGCTTACAGAGCCAAGTAAGGTTGCGGCTAATGAATAGTCACCTTTAATATCGTCTTGATTAGGATTAATCGTTGTGGCACCACTTTCAGAAGTCACGGTAGAACCTTTAGTGCCTGGTGTTGGTTGAGCTGCCTCAGCAGCCGCTGCAACAGCACTTATGGGCGCAGGACCATTATTGAACTGGGTAAAACCACCATCTTCGCTGAACCATTGCACACCTAAACTAATACCATCACTTTCAAAAACTTCGACGATTATCGCTTCAACAAGCACTTGTGCACGACGAACGTCTAATTTGCGGATGACTTCCTCAAGTGAACGTAACATGTCTTGCTGAGCGGTAATAACCAAGGTATTGGTGTCTTCATGAGCGTCAATACTGACATTACGTTTTTTACTGCTTTGTTTACTCGTTTGCGCGCCAGCGTTTTCGGCTTCAATTGATTTACTGACCCCTTCAAGTACTTTGACTAAGTCTTCAGCTTTTGAGTATTTCAAATAGTAAACACGGGTATTACCATTGGTTTCTAATTCACTGTCTAAGCGGGAAATTAACTTAGCGACACGCGAACGGGCTTGAGATTCACCGCTAACAATTACACTATTGGTGCGCTCGTCAGCCACTATTTTAGGGATAAGGAAGGTTGGCGTACCAGATTTTCCTTGATCAGATTTATGCATGGCTTCAACAATACGCACCATTTCTGCCGCCGATGCATATTGCAGTTTAATAATTTGTACGTCTTGATCGCCAGCTTTGTCGACACGCTCAATAATATTGACTAAACGATTAACAACCGCAGCAGTGCCCGTTAGCATGATGACATTAGCGGGATCATAATTGACCACGTTACCGCCACCGGCTTGATCTGAAAGTTGACGAAGTAAAGGGGTTAATTCACGTACTGTGACATTTTTAACTTCGACAACTCGAGTCACCATTTCATCACCCACACCAGGGTTTTCATTACCAACAACCGGTATTGATGAAGTTTTAGCGTCTTTATTACGAATAACTTTTACAACATTATTGTCCATTTCAACAGCAGAAAAACCATACACTTCAAGCACATTTAAGAACACTTGATAATATTGTTTTTCGGTAAGTTGATCTTGGGTACGTAATGTCACTTTACCTCGAACGTTAGGGTCAACGATCATGGTTTTTTTCAGGTTTTTACCAACTATATTGATAAATTCGTCAATTTCAGTACCTTTAAAGTTTGGCGAGTACTTAGCCGCATGTATATCAGCACTAAATAATAAAGTATTCATCATCACAACAGTTAAACCTGTTGCTAACAATCCTTTATACCAAGGGGCGCGAAGAGTCTTGCGCAAGGAAAAATTTTTCATAACTTAATTCTCAATTTTGGTCAGTAAAGGTATTAACCACCGATACTAAATAATATTTCGTTCAATTCACCATTACGATCGATTAATAGTGATACTTCTTTATCTTGTTTTAATGCAGCAAGTGCTTGTGCGGCTTCGCTTGGCACCGTTAAATCATAACCATTCATTTGAATTGCGATATCACCAGATTTCAGCCCTGAATTTTGAAAAAAATCAGCGTTTTTACCCGGCAACAATCTGTAACCGACTATTTTGCCACTTTTACGTTTTGGCGATATTTTTAAATAATCGGTAATTTTACTTGGGTCGGTATTAATTTCGTCTTTAAATGACTCTGCACTTTTACTCAGCATCTTATTTGTTCTTCGATCAATGACATTAGGTGATGTTAGTCGACTATTTAATTCTCGAGTTTTAGCTGGAGATATTGCCGATTTATTTACTACCTTTTGTTGTGTTTTTTCATTGTAATCAAATCCATCAAGCATCAATGTTTCAAGCTTTCCGGCATGCTTTAAAAGCACTCGGTCACGAAAAACACTATCGAGCACCGCACGTGTTCCGGTAATGGTTTCACCCGGACTATAGGTGTCTTGCTTACCAGCATTTTCAATGACCGCCGCGGAGGTAGTTTTGTCATCACTTGCTACTGCCCCTGATAGCGTTAAACGCAACTGTGTTTGAGGTGCATTTTCCACTTCAACCGTTTCAATTGTATCTATACTGTCTGTGTATAAGCCAAATAAGTTTAATGTTTTTAAATTTGTTAAACTGATATCAGCTTTTTCAGTGTTCTGTATTGCTACTTTTACGCTAACATTTGAAGACGCATGGTATTGGCCACTTGGCGCAACAAGCCAAGTAAGCTGTGCAAAAACATACGCAATGTAAGCTAACAAAAATGCACTGATCACCTTAGCTATTTTTTGCTGAGGTAATTGTGAAGAGAAGTCGACTACACTAGAAAAATTTGAAGGTAATTGCATGGTTATCTTTATAGAAATTTAAATTAATTTTCATTATTATACCGTGATAGTACTTGAGCTAGACATTATCAACAAGGGTAAGATGATGATTAAAATATTTATTAACAATTTTGTGCTGTTATGTGCAAACTAATATTGCCAGTTCAGCGATAGACTCAGTTAAAAGACTAGACATTATAAGCAATTATGATATTTTCGCCGCGACATATATTTATAGGAAGATGGTAAGTAGATGAAACATAATTCACCTCTCACTGAAAACACTTCAACCCGTCTCGATAAGTGGTTATGGGCTGCTCGTTTTTACAAAACACGTGCCATTGCCAAACAAATGATTGATGGTGGTAAAGTGTTCTATAATGGTCAACGAACAAAGTCGGGTAAAGTCGTTGCTTTAGGAGACAAAGTTGTCTTACGCCAGAGTTATGAAGAACGAGAAATTATTGTTGTGGCGCTGGCAGATAAACGTCGAGATGCGAGTTTTGCGCAAACTCTTTACCAAGAAACGCCCAACAGTATTACCACTCGTGAAAAAAATGCCTTAGCACGTAAACAAGGTACTTTACTTAGCCCCGCTAGTGATACCAAACCCGATAAAAAACAACGTCGACAATTAATACAATTTAAAGAAAGGATCTAACTGTGACTGTTAAAACTGATGTTTTAAATCGCTATTTATTTGATGGTAAGCATGCTCGTGGAGAGCTTGTACAACTGACTAAAGCTTATCAAGAAATTATTGCTTTGCATGAATACCCTCCGGGCGTGCAAGCCTTGTTAGGTGAATTAGTTGCCGCCACTTGCTTGCTTACTGCTACTTTAAAGTTTGAGGGTGAAATTACCGTTCAATTACAGGGCGATGGCCCCATTAGTTATATGTCCGTTAATGGTGACGATAAACAAAATATGCGTGGCATAGCCCGTTTAGCTGAGCCAACTGCTGGTATAGGCTTAAAAGAACTAATAGGTAAAGGTACGATGGTTATTACTATACGTCCTGAAAAAGGCGAACCTTACCAAGGAGTTGTTGCACTAGATAAAGATAATTTAGCTGATTGTTTAGCACATTACTTTGAAGTTTCTGAACAAATACCCACAAAAATCTGGTTATTTAATAATGCTGACAATACTCAAGTTGCTGGTAGCTTGATACAACTGCTTCCTGATAGTGATAGCAAGGAAACTCAGCTTAGTGATTTTGAACACTTGTGCCAACTAACCAATACAATAAAAGCAGATGAGATCTTTTCGTTAGACGCTGAAGACTTATTGTATCGTTTGTATCATCAAGAGGAGGTTCGTTTATTTGAACCTCAATCGGTTAATTATCAATGCAGTTGTTCTGAGGAAAAATGTTTAACGGCTATTTCTCAAGTTTCACCAAGCGAATTGATAAGCATTATAGAAGAGCAAGGTTGCGTATCGATGACTTGTGAATATTGTTTAACAACGTATAAGTTTGATGAACCAAAACTTGCACACTTTATTCATGAGCCCAAGCACTAGTTTACCCTTAGACTTAACGTCTTAATTCTACCTGTTCGCCTTTTAGCGCTCTTCTGCTAATGGGCGACCCACTTTACCACTGTAATCTATTTCTATTTCTACCCGCTCAAACTGCTTTGCTGCTAAAAGTGATTTATAATAACCTAAGAGTTCGACGCCCTCTTCTGGCGTTAATCGATAAGTACTTTTAGCTATTTCATTAATATTTGCGGTATTGTCATAGCTTGTTAAGCTGGCTAAGTTTTTAACAATGACCACAAAAGTGCCCTTTATCGTACCCGTTTCTGACATTAATAAATTAACAACTTTAGCGCCATTAGTCAGCTTATCTGTTTGTAGTTCAAATTTCTGTTCGTTGAGCATTAAGTATTTATTTTCTGAATTTGTCAGTTTTTTAAAAACGTTGTTATTTTTTAAACTTTCATTACTTTCACTTAAACCGCTACTAGTGGCCCGTGCAAGTGTTTCATTAGTTGTAGCAACTGATGTGTTTGACTTTAAAGAAGCAGCTTCTTTATCGCTGGTTTTTTTCTCTAGTGGTTGTACGACTTCTCTTTTATCTGAACAAGCCATTAAAAAAGTGACACTAAGGGCGATGACACTAAGGTTATGCATATTTCCTTCCTTTTTATTTACAGTCATAATTAAGTGATAAACATTTAGTTATAAAAAAAGCTGATTGAATGACCAATCAGCTTTATTTTTACTTGTTGTTACTACTTGTTGTTACTACTTACTTTTTACGGCGACGTAATAACGCTAAAGGTAATAGCAAGAAGGCTAATAAGCCAGTTGAACCACCGCTAGAATTTTTTCTAGCCGGAACCATACTAGGCATATCATTAACCACTACAGAGAAACTCTGGGTAGCATCGACAGTACCATCATTAACACTTGCTACAAATGTTAGTGTTTCACTACCAGATTCAATACTAGGAGAAGTGAAAGATATGGCGGCTGTGTTTGAGCCCGCTAATGTCACTGTTGGACCAGAGGTTTGTTCCCAGCTGTATGTTAATGCATCACCATTAGGATCTGTAGCTTCAACACTCATGCTAACAGAGATACCTTCTCTAACAATGCGCTCTACATCAGTAACAGCTGTTACAATCGGTGCACGGTTATCACAAGCAACACTATCACCCGCAACTACATCACTGAAAATCGAGCTATTTACATTGTCAAATTGAACACCATCAATCAACCAACCTAAGTTATTTGCTGTAAAATCACTTACTGCGCGGAAACGGAATTTAACTTCATTACCATTTAGTGCTTCACCAAAAGATACGCCTTCATAACCAGCTGCGAAGTCCGTAAAGCTCAGACGTTCAGATAATGCTGTACCAGCTTCAGTGAAAATCGGATTCCCGTTGTAACCATCACCTAAGAAAGTACCACCCATCTCAGTAACATCAGCCCAGTCACCACCGTTAACACTTACTTCAACAACACCGCCATCCCAATTAGCTTCGAAGTCATAGTAATGGAACCAGTTAATAACAAAATCACCATCGAAACCAACGCTAAATGCTCTTGTTTCATAAGCGACATCTGATTCAAAGCCATTATTATTGATAAATAAATACTGTTGTCCTAGAACGCCACCAAGAGCACCGGCAAATCTTGTATCTAAATATCCAGTACCGACAGCAGCTTCACCACCACCCATAACATTTTCCATAAAGTCGTGCTGTGATGATAATGTTTCCATATCATCAACAGTAGAAGAACCTACTGGTGCGCGATCTTTAAAGTCATAATTAACCTTTGTAGTAAACGAATAATCGTTAACAACATCGGCTTTAAGTCCAGGGAAAGTAACTTTGAATTCAACGTCTTCTGCCATACTTGCATCATTCAACGTAAATTCGATAGGTGAACTTGTAGCTGATCCAGTTACACCTAGACTATCAAAAGTTACCACACCTTCATTTGCAAATGTTACATCTTGATCGCCTACGACTTCAATTTGTGCGGTAATATTTTCATAAGTCTCACTACCACGGTTTTCAATAGTAAAGCTAACTGTTGCAGTTTCACCTTTATCAAGCACGCTATCTTTAGAACAGTAACCTGAAGTAAGTCCTTCATAGTTAGTATTTAACATATGAGTATTTGCAGAGAATGAACTTAATGTTGTTGCATAAGACTCTACCGCGCCTGCATGGTCAGTAGCGAATCGGCTTGGCGACTTAGCTCCTAATCCCATACCACGTTTTGCAAATGCTGCAAGCATAAGGTTGTAATCTTCTACATCGTTTGCATATGCTGCTGACAATATAGCATCTCGACCTTCAGTGAATGTAGGCGCCATTGGCATCATTTTATAACCAGCTACTACATAATCTTTAATTAAGTTCTTAGCTTCATCAAAAGTATGACGCTCGTCATTAACCATGCTAATAAAAGATTCCCAAATCATATTAGAAAATATAGAACCCGGAGAATGCACTAAATCAGGGTAAAGGGCTATATCGCCAAATGTAGATGGGTTAATTGTTGTGTCTGTTGAGTAAGGGTAAGGGCGGATGCCATCCACAAAACTAGCAACATACGTTATAGCAGCGTAACCACCATCATATTCTTCATTGCCTAAAACTAGGTTATCACTTGCGTCTGTTGTAAGCATCAATGCATGAAAATCACCAAAACCTTCACCCATAGAGCGTGCTTGTTGGCTACTTAATCCTGAACTATTACCCACTAAACGGTTACTGATATAGTGACCCCATTCGTGAGCAACAATTGCGTTATCCCATGTACTATCTTTGAATACGCGCGACAGGTCATTTCTGAACATATCAACAGATACTTTTTCATCTGCATCTAATAATGCGTAGATTGCTGCGCCATCGCTAAAGTTAATACCAAAGCTAGGAATAGTTACAGCATCGTTGCCTCCCCCCATAGGAGCAGGTGTACCATCATTACTGTTATTAGCAATAAATACTGCAATAGCGCCAGCAGCTTGAGCATTAAGAACTTTATCTGTAAATGCACAAGCGCCACGATCGATAACAGCGATTTTACCAGCAAGGTCAGCGCCATTAATGGCCGCTTCACAACCATCATTTATTGGAGCAGTTGCATCTTCTAGACGAACCAAATCACCTGATAAATCAAAAGTTTCTGCACCAAAACTAGCGATTTGAAGAACAGATATCATTCCTATATCTGCATGTGAAGTAACGGTGGCACCATAGTCATTGCCATTTACCGCTTGTGTTGTTTCCCAAAGATACATCTGCATGCGTGGTGAGCCACCATCCGCAGGTGTTGACATGTTTGCATTGTTAAAACCAGAGTTATCTTGAACCTCTACGTTTAATGCATCTCCTTCTTCACCACCTCGACCGTAGTTTAATGTCTGAGCATTACCAGCAAGCTCATCAAATCCATGATCATAATAGTCATCATGTAAATAGTTATTTACGTAGAATAAGTTAACAATCGCCGCTTTACGGTTTCCAACTGAATATTCGGCTTCAGAAACATCATATTTATAATCAAAGGTATTACTACTGGTCACTTCTGCCATGTAATCACCGTTGCTAAAACCTTGAGGTGCAATAGCATCCACATAAGCGGTAACATTGTTACCCATGGTCATAGTTGCATCATCAGCTAACCAAGCATCACCAGTACTGATAGGTCCGTGACTTGTGCTTATCATAGTTGCATTTAAGTATTCTTGTGTAATAAACGCACTTCGGTCGCTTCCTTCAGGGGCTGGCATAACTTCACCATGAGGGCTATCCCATGGCTTACCTTCAGCGTCGGCAAAAACGCGATAATTAAAATCAGCTGCATGGCTAGTTAAGTTATTCTTAAATAAAACCTCACCGGTTTTAGCAGCAACAACATAGCCATAATACTCTGATTCGCGACTGTCTATTTCGCCTGTTTCTACTTCAACGTAGTGAGCAGCAACAATTTTATTTTTATGTTCAAAAAATACTTTTTTAGCGCGTGGTTCGCCAAGTATTATTTTTTGAGAAGACGTATTAGCGACAGCAAATTTTTCGTACTTATCAGTTGATTTTTTGTTTGTTAATTTAATCGTAGCACTATCGCCACCCATCGCCAAAAACACGGCTTTAACAGAACTAGCGGCGTCATCAAAAGCAGAGTCGACACTTTTCAACAATAGATTTGATGATTTAACAGCCTTGTCACTTGCTAAGTAACCCGATGAAGCGACTAAATTGAATTCGCGATCCATCATGATATTGTATTCACGATTAAAAACTTCAATACCTGCAATTTCTTGCTTATATTTAGCAATTTTTGCGCCACGACCAATATCATGGATATTCGCTAATATAGGCACAGCTAGGCTTGGCTTTGACTCAGATAAACCGGTAAGTTGCTTCAAATAAAAATCTGCAGCAAAAGCATTCTGATGCTCTGCAGAAACTGCCATCATATTTGGGAGAGAATTTTTTGCACTTGCCCACTGAAAAGTATTTTTACCTAATTGAGCATCAAATTGATTACTCATACCACTGATAGTAGCTACTTGGTTTGACACAACTGGAGCAGGTGCATTTAAAAAAGCGCCTGTATCTGAAGCTACAGCTCCCATAGAAGCAGAAACTATTGCAGCACCTACGAATGTGGCTATGATTGATTTATTAAATTTCATACGATTCCCTAACTATATTTTTATTATTAACCCATAAATTGGGTACTGAAACATATTATTTTTAACCCACTACGTAGGCTCTATGTTAATTTATCACATTTATGTAACAATAAAGCAATCATTTAGCTTAAAAAATACAAAAAAAAAGTAAAATATACGTTACGTTAATGTAACAAACGCTCATAAGTCAATCACTTGTGAAAAAAGCGTAACAACTACTATTTGTTAATAAATAGTAGCTAATAAGTACACATATATAATATCTCAAACAAGTAACTGATTGGATAGTAGTGATTTATTTATACTAGATTTACCATAACATCACTGAGGGTCTTTAACAGAAGAGTGGTATAAACGCTTATTTTTGCAACAAAAAAAACGCTAATTTTATAATTAGCGCCTTTATCTGTTAAAAAGTTCAGCTTTGTGGAACAAGTCCAATTAAAACCTTAAAAGTGCACAACAACACCTGCAAAAGCACCTTTAAATTCGATATTTGTATACAAGTCATCTAAATCTTCAAGTTCAAATTTAACCGCTTTATAGCCCAGTGTTAAATTTACATCAACCGCTAAGTTATCAATAAGCTCGTAGCTCAAACCGACTTGGTAGTCGTATATAGTATGATCGTCAATCGATAATAAATTACCATTGGCAAAAAGATTAAAACTCGTGCCGGGTAAGCCGATAATTGTTGAAACATAAAGCATAGGTACGATTTCTGTAACAGCTAATGTTCCTTCAACTGATGTACCACCAATAGCTGATGCAACCGTTATATCGCCATCAAAATCACGACCGGTTAAACCGATATCAAAAGAGAAAAGACCGTTATCAAAAATTTCATAATATAAGGTATAGTCAATATAACTAATATCGAAGGTGCTACCGACAGCGGTGCCAGCGTCGAATGTGTTACCAGAAAAGTCAAAATCCTGCGACAAAACTGTTGCGCCATCAGTATCTAACGTTGTTGAGGCTATCATTAGATTGGGGATTAAAGGGATCGGATGTTCTAGGGCAATATAAAATGAACCTTGCTCTTTATCTTCTAAATTAAAATCAACTAAGCCAGTTTGTTCACCAAAAGTACCTGTTGCTTCATTACTCCATATTGAGCCACCAATATAAAGTCCGGCAATAGTATCAGCCATTGCTGATGTTGAAAGTAACCCGGTAACAAGTACTGCTAATGCTGTTTTTTTCATGTTGAACCCTTTATTATCCTTGACTTAATAAGTCATTTAAATCGATTAGTGCTGCGTTAGCACGAGAAATATAATTTGCCATTACTAAAGAATGATTAGCTAATAAACCAAAGCCATCACCATTAAGGATCATTGGACTCCATATAGATTCTTGGCTTGCTTCTAATTCTCGAATAATTTGCTGTACACTTACCTTAGCATTTTTCTTCTCTAATACATCATTAAAATCAATTTCTACGGCGCGTAAAAAGTGAAGTAACGCCCAACACGCACCACGTGCTTCATAAAATTCATTATCAATTTTCCACCAGCTGGTTTTTAAGACAACGCTTGACTGCGCAGATGTTGATTGCTGAGCAACACTATCACCAGCTAAGTCGGTATTTAGCTGTTCTCGGCCAACACTCGCACTTAATCGTTGAGAGTAGCTACCCAAACGTTTATTCACTTCTTGGATCCAGTCACGTAAATTATCTGAGCGAGCATAAAATTGCGCTGTTTGACTGTTAACATCACCTAACGCTTTGCGATAGGCATACAATTCGTTAATTGCTTTATTGTATTCACTTTCAGCACTTGGCATCGCCCAACTTTTGTGATCGATATTATATTGAGGCTGAGCAACTTTTAAGTGTTTATTTTCTATTGATTGTGACTGAGAGCGGCTAAACTCTTGACGCATAACAAGCGCCATATCACGCGACATTTCAAGCGCACCAAGCTCCCAAGCTGGGATGTTGTCTAAAAATACCGAGGGTGGCAAAGCATCATTTGACAGATAACCGCCAGGTTTATTTAATAATGTCTCGGTTACTCTAATAAGTGCAGTTGTTGTGGTGTAACCGACAACAGGTTTTATACCAGCTGCCGTTGCATCTTTCGTTGCTTCAGCTCTAATATCAAGCTGTTCAGGTTCAAAACTCCAATAAACGCCGAGAAAATAGCCTGAGAGGATGATAGCAAAAAAAAGGGTGACAAAAGTTTTGCCTGAAAAATTAGTCGTCATGTTGAGCTCCTAATGGTGTTGTTTTTTAGCTGGTTTTTCTTGTTTAATACTTCGCACTGGAATGGTTACGACAAGATCCTTTTGCTGCTTAAAGTGCAATGTTAATGAAAGTTCCTCTTCAGGTAACAAGGCTTTTTTAACGTTAAATATCATTAAGTGATAGCCCATAGGCTGCAATACCACTTTATTATTCCCTTCGATTGTCAATTGTTCAACTTGTCGCATCATCATCATACCATCACTCATGGTGTGTTGATGAATTTCAATTCTATCGGAAAACAAGCCACTGACTCCTGTTAAAATTAGTGCCTCATCATTTTTATTTTCAATCGACATATAAGCTGAAGTTATACTGGTTCCAGGTATGCTAGCTCTCACATAAGGCCCGTCAATAATAATATTACTATCGTGTTCAACAGCAAAAACGTCGCTATTGTTACTGAGTAATGTAAAAGATAATACAATGGCTATAAAACATATTTTATTCATTTCTCGCTATACTTCCTTTTTTAGACAGATTATTTTTATTGCCTTAACATTGTAACTAAGCTGGAGCAAAATGGATAACTTAATTATTAGCCAAGAAAACAATCATGTTTTCACCGTGACTCTTAACCGTAAACATAAAAAAAATGCACTTAATCAAAGTATGTATATCGACTTATGTGCTGCTCTAAAATATGCGAGCGAAAATTCAACTATCCACTGTGTGCTTATTCAAGGCGATGAAAACTGTTTTTGTGCAGGTAATGATTGGGATGACTTTTTATAATGCTCACAAGATAATGAATTATTAGCATTAGATTTTGTACAAGCACTAACAATATTTGATAAACCTCTTATTGCCGCACTTGCTGGCCCGGCAATAGGTATTGGCACTACCTTGTTGTTACATTGCGACATGGTCATAGCGGCAAACAATAGTAAATTTAAATTACCCTTTACTCAGTTAGGTCTATCTCCTGAAGCTGGCTCTAGCCTGTTGTTACCCCTGCGTATTGGTCATAACAAAGCGTTTGAACTTTTAGTACTTGGCAAGCAATTTACTGCCGAACAAGCACTAGATTACGGTCTTATTAATCAAATATGCATACCGGAAGATTTACTAAAAATAGGTAGCGATATTGCTAATACTATTGCTAAATTACCTCATGATTCTCTCATGACCAGTAGAAAATTGATGAAACAACATGCTCAATTGACTATGCAACAGGTCATTGATAACGAAGCTAAAGAATTTAAACGTTTAGTAAAAACGCAGCAATGTAAAAATATTTTAGCGCAATTTTTTTAAAAAAATAAAGCTTAAAGATGAAATAGTCAGCCAAAATTTGCGGGGGTTTCATCTTTAGGCGATTTGTTTTTTGTCCCCTGCCATTAACCAAATAACAACAGCAATAAAAATAACGGGCCAAAATATACCAATCATCACCAAGGCCGCCGCACCAAAAATCATCATACCGATAAAAATTAATGAACCAAACACACTCATAACAATTGCAAATGCCACCATGACAAGAATAACCATAATAATTGCTGAAACACTAATCGCTTTTAAAGGATCAATGAGTTCATCACCAACATGAAGGTCGACATTAAACATTTCTATAAAACTTATTCCTAATGCATAGGTTAAAAATAAGGTTGCAAAAATTGCTAATGTTAATGATTTAAAAAATGACATAATTCCTCCTGCTTACTTAGTTTTACGCACAGCTATCGGTAAATATTATTTACTCGCTATCGCTTTAAGTTAATACTGCCCATTAATGCTTTGTGGGTAATAGTATCGCCGCGACCACATAAGCAACACCGCTAGCTAACGGAAATATAAGCAAAGCACCAATAGCGGCAATACGAACAGCTATTCTTGGTAAGTCATAATATTTTGCGATGCCCGCACAAACGCCTGATAATTTTTTATGGGCAACATCTTTTGTTAAAGTTTTTTTCACTGAATACTCACGTTGATAGCTCATTATTTATTCCTTAATTCTAACCGCTGTTTTGTAAAAAAAGTTAATACGGGAGCAAGACACATGATCATTATGAAATAACTACTGTGATGTATCATGTAATGCCCCCTAATTTTTTGTCACTTAGCCATTTACAACTTGCTTTTTTAAATCGGCTAATTCTTGTTCAATAGATTCATCTGTTTCTAAATCACGAAACTGGCTGGCGAGATCTTTATTCTCGGTAAAGTCATAAGACTCTAATTCAGCTTCTACTCGGTCAATTTTTTGTTGGTAGCGTTCAAATTTATTGATGGCTTCATCTATGTTGTAGACAATCGCTCTTTCACGCACTTTTAAACGTACTTCAACTGACTCTTGACGCAATGCAAAAGCGTCTTGCTTACGTTTAGCTTCTTGAAGTTTTTCTTGTAAACGTTGACCGTCTTCTTGTACTGCACTCAAAAAAATCTCTAGTTGCGCTAAGTCATCATGGAATTCATTGACTTGTACTGAACATTTTTGCTTTTCATGGAGCGCAGACTTCGCAAGATCATCACGCCCTTTATTAATGGCTAATGCGGCTTTTTCTTGCCAATTATTAATACTGGCTTCTAGTGATGCTATTTTACGCATTAAGGTTTTCTTTTCTGCTATATTTTTTGCTGCAGTAGAGCGTACTTCAACCAAGGTTTCTTCCATTTCCTGAATAATCAATTTAACCATTTTCTCAGGATCTTCAGCTTTATCTAACATATTGTTTAAGTTAGCGTTAATAATATCGGTAAAACGTGAAAACATGCCCATAATCCATTCTCCTGCGCAAATGCGCTGCTATTAGTATTTTAATTTAATGACTCATTAAGTATTAACCAAAATGTTAATGCTTAACTTGCTACTGTGTTTTCTATTACAAGTGACATGCCAACTCAGCAAAACAAATTAAGCTACTGTTTATTATGAGATTTTAATAGATATCGATTACAGAAAGAAAGAGGACATAATATGTCAGACGAAAATATAGTCAAATTGACAAATTAATTAGTTAATTTAACTATACCCATAACATGGTGGAATTTTATTAAAATGAGCGTTGAATTATTGAGTAACCACTACCGGAAAATAATCACCTGCGCCCCACTCACTCCATGAGCCGTCATAAACTTTTACGTGCTTATAACCGCACATTTCGGCGGTTAACGCTAAAACACAGGCGGTTACCCCAGAGCCACAGCTCATCACCATTGGTTTATTTTCGCTATTAATAGCGTTAAATTTTTCTTTTAAAATATTTTTGGCGTGCAAGCAGCCATCATGCGATAAATCACTAAAGGGTAAATTCACAGAAGAGGGAATATGACCGCTACGAATACCTTCGCGTGGCTCAGCAACGTTGCCCTCAAAGCGTTCTTTAGCCCTAGCATCAACAATAAGGTATTCTTGAGAGTTAAGGTTATGCTCTATATTTTGGCTGCTATAAAAGTATTCTTTACAAAATGTGGCGATAAAGTTACCACGGCTAGTAACGGAAGATGTCGCTGATGAAACACGATACCCTGATACCAACCAAGCGGGTAAGCCGCCATCAAGTACAGCAACATTTTCATGTCCCATTGCTCTAAACATATACCAAGCACGCGCTGCAGAAAATAAGCCTTGGTCATCGTAAACAACAATTTGACTGTCTGTCATTACACCTAACGCACGCGCTTGCTGCTGAAAATGTTCAGCACTTGGCATCGTGTGGGGAAGTGGATTTGATAAATCAGAAAAGTTTTTATTTAAATCAAATCGTTTGGTATAAGGCAGCGTAAAGTCTGGCCATTTTTTTTCTGGCGAGCGCATATTACCAACGGGTGGGATACTCGCATCAAGCAGTATTATATTTGATAATGATTTTGCAGAGTCTCCGGTCAAATGGAGTGGAGAAAAAAGCAAATCATGCAGCTGATGGCACGATATTATTTGCTGAAAAGTCGAAGGCATAGTTAGCGTCATTCATTTTTGAATAAGGCTTAAAAAATAACGAATAAATCGATTGTTGTACAGTCGAAAAAACAATATAAATTGGCAGGGTACAACAAATTCCCTGCATTTAGCTTGCTGCTTGTTTTTCGGCTGATGATTGTTCACGGTTATTTTCTACTAGGCTTACCACTAAAGACGCTGCCAATAAAAATACAGCAGGTAACATCAATAACGTAAAAATTAGCTCTAAGCTAGGCATAATCAATTCCTTACTCATCCGCTGCTTTAGCGGTATTCTTTTGTTGAGTACCCTTTTTGTTACTAAGCTTAGCCACTAAAATTTGGGAATATTTGTTGTTGGCTAAAGCTGACATCGTGATATCTGGCTGAACTTTATCTTTTACGCTACTCGTTAATTTTGTATTAAGTTGTTCAATGCCTGTTTTAACCATCAGATTAGCGATAGTTTTGATGTCTGTGGTGTTGTCTGCAAAACTGTTAAAAGATAATAAAGCGGTAGTTAATGTGGTGATCAATAATGTTTTCATGTTGTTCTCCGAGTTTTATAATAGTTAAGTCGTAATATCTATTACAAAGGTTGTGCCAGAGATCAAAAAAAAATTAAGCAATTGAATTTTATAGGATTAATTAATCTATGCTTTTATCATAAAAATAAAACTTAAGACTAAATAAAAGAAAAGTGGTCAAAAAAGCCAATTATTAATAATTATAGCGATAACATTATCTTTATCGCTAAACGGCAAAATAAATAGTATTCCGATTTAGGGATACAATTTCCCAAAATCGGTACACAAAACAGAAAATTACTCGCCTGCAGGAAGGGTCACTTGTGCGAACGCATCAAAAAGAACTTGGCTGGTTACTGTATTACCACTGCATTGCTCACTTAAATAACGACGAAACTGCCTAGCACCCGCTAAACCATTGCAGAGTCCAAGCATATGGCGAACAACATGCCAAGCACGCCCGCCGTTGGCAATATGAATATCAATATAGCGCGCCATCTCGGCAACGATTTGCTCACGAGAAAGAATCTCCGTGTTTGTTTGATAAATCGCGTTGTCTGCTTCAACTAACATATATGGGTTTTGATAAATTTCACGGCCTATCATCACACCATCAATATGAGTTAAATGCTCATTCGCCTCATCATAGCTTTTAATACCGCCATTAATTGAAATTTGTAACTGTGGAAAGTCTTTTTTGATTTGATAAACACGACCATAATCAAGGGGGGGAACGTCCCTATTTTGCTTAGGGCTTAAACCGCTTAACCAAGCTTTACGTGCGTGAATAATAAAATGTTTACAGTCCGCTTGAGAGACCACATCAACAAAATTATGTAAAAACTCATAACTGTCATGGTCATCAATACCGATACGCGATTTAACGGTAACCGGAATATTGGCTGCCGCTTGCATCTCATTGACACAGTCAGCGACCAAAGAAGGTTCAGCCATTAAACAAGCACCAAAGCGACCATTTTGCACACGATCAGATGGACAGCCAACATTAATGTTAATTTCATCATAACCATACTGTTCAGCCATTTTCGCACACTCTGTCATGGCTTTAACATCACTTCCCCCCAATTGCAGTACAACAGGATGCTCTTCTTTGTTAAAGGATAAATAATCACCTTTACCAAATATAATTGCGCCAGTAGTCACCATTTCGGTGTATAGCACGGTGTGCTTTGACATAACACGATAGAAGTAACGGCAATGGCGATCAGTCCAATCGAGCATGGGTGCAACGGAAAGTTTATGTGAAATCATAAAGTTATAAAAAACCTTTAAGTTTAAAGCGAATGCAGCTGTTAGAAACAACAACAGAATATTTCGCTGATTATAAAGGCTTTAGCGATGTTAAACAAAAGAAATAATGCCAAGTGACAGCACCGAAAGCCTCGATAGCTTTCAGCTATTTTTATGGTATAAAGATGAGTGAATTTTAAATAACATCACTTAATAATTTGGCGAATTAACGCCTAGTCAATTTGAACCTAAATCGGGGCTAAGTTATAGCAAGTATCTTGCATAAATAGCCTAATAGATTAACAAGAAAAGGTTAATCTAGGTCGTCAGGATCTGACTCAAGTTCGTCGTCTGTTTCAACTTTAGTTCGACCAAATAAGGTATGGAATTGCTTGGGTGTTAAAATTATGTTTTGATATTTTAACCAAGCCTTCTCAATGGTGTTGCTGACAACAGCCTTACCACGACAAACTTCAACAAAATGTTGCTCTTCTTCGGTAACTGGCAGGCGACTTCCTAAAGAAAGTGCCATTAATGCAACGCCATATTTTTCTAATGCTTCGGCCTCAGCCAAGTTAAAGTCACCAGAACGCTTTATGCCGCGCGGATAATTTCTATCATCGTAAAAATTTCTATTTACCTTAAAACTTTCTGCTGATATTGCTAAATTAGCCATTTTATAAACTCTACTAAAATATAAATATACTGATAATCGCATTTTTAACTTAATATCGATTAATTGGCAATTATTTTTTTAACGTTAATTAGAATATTTTACTTAATATATATTATTTACTGTTATATAGACTATTCGTGACTTTTTTTTAGGCTAAAAATACAAAACTAGCATGAGGTTATATTTTGTAAATCCAATGTAGTCCTTGAATGACCGTCGTAGGAAAAGCGGTTTGATGATTGGCTTCTGGGATAATGACAATTTTTGCTTTTACATGAGTTTGCTGCCAATTAAGTATTTTTTCATAAAAATTTTCAGCATCTTTGACCATGTCATGACTGCTGTCTAATGCTTTTGATTCACGCTCGCCAATAGCAATAAAAATATTTGCATTAATGGTTAACTGCCGCTTTCGATGCGCTTCTTCTAATGTAAAAATAACTTTATTATCAAACCAATAAGAAGGACTACCGAGTATGTAATGATTAAATAATGTCGGTTTAGTTAATAAAATGTATGTACCAAATAATCCGCCAAGCGAGTTACCTACAAAGGTTCTATCTTGTCGATCCGTTCGATAATTTTTATCGATATAATTGATAACACTAGCTTCGATAAACGCCATATGTTGTTGAGCACCACCTGTTGTTTGTTGCCAGGATTTATTGATTGTTGGGGTATAGTCTCGCACTCTGCTAGCATCTCGCTTCGACCCTTTTGCATATGAAATGCCAACGATAATAGCTTCTTTCATTTTTTGTACATTCATTGGATAACGGGTTGCCCCAGAAACAATCTGAAAAGTATACCAAGCATCGGTTAGGTAAATGACGGGGTAAGCTTTATCATCATTTTTAGCATAAGATTTAGGTAACTTTATAAATAATGGATAAACACGTTGACTGTCGGGATCTTTAATTTCAACGACTTTACTTCTTGGTATTTGAAAAGGCGTAGTGGCAAAAGCTATTGATAGCTCGCTGGTCAATATTAATAGCAGCGTTAAACTATATATTACTAGTTTCAAGTGAACTCTCTTTCTTTATTCAATGAAAAGTCGATATGTGTACTTAACCATAACGAGTTATTTAAGTAACGGTTTCATAATCGCTAATTTACCATCAATTGGGGTGGTGATTTCTAGGCCTAAAATGTCTACAATTGTTATTGGCATAATATTTATTTAAGTAACGGTTTCATAATCGCTAATTTACCATCAATTGGGGTGGTGATTTCTAGGCCTAAAATGTCTGCAATTGTTATTGGCATAATATTTATTTAAGTAACGGTTTCATAATCGCTAATTTACCATCAATTGGGGTGGTGATTTCTAGGCCTAAAATGTCTGCAATTGTTATTGACATAATATTTATTTAAGTAACGGTTTCATAATCGCTAATTTACCATCAATTGGGGTGGTGATTTCTAGGCCTAAAATGTCTGCAATTAATGGCATAATATTTATATTTTCAGCTGTATCTAACTGATATGCTTTTTTAAACGCGGGCCCTTGTGCATAGAATATTCCGTCCATGTCCGTAGTGTCAAACTGACTCCAGCCATGATTTCCTTTACTGGTTTTCCCGGTAAAACCTATCGACCAATCGTTATCGGTTAAACAAGCTATATCACCGATACGACTTGATTTTGAGGCGTTAAATTTTGCTGGAATATCTTGGTATTGATAACATTTATAATGTTTAGCTTGTTGATTTAATCGTGCAACAGTTTGAGCTAATGTGCGGGTAGACTTACCCTCATCGTATATAAGTGTAATAGGGTTGGTTGCTAAAACTTTATATTCCTCATTTAACCAATTAGGTAAATATTCATAATTTTTAGCAGGATAGTCGGCCATACCATGATCAGAGACAATAATAATATTTACTTCAAAATCTAACGCGCGTACTTTTTCAACCATTTCACGAATGGTGCTATCTACACGGTTAATAGCAGCAATAAGCTCAGGTGAATCTTGACCAAAACCATGCCCTGCACTGTCTATATCATGAAAATAAGTGGTTATTAATTGCGGCCGCTCGCTTGAAGGAAGCTGATACCAATTTAATACACCATCTATGCGTTCTTGATGTGAGGCGTTGTGATCATATTTTTTAAAATGAGACGGGTAAATACCGGCAATAGCGGCTTCAGAGCTTGGCCAAAAATAGTTAGCGGTACGCATATTTTGTTCTTCTGCAATAATCCACAAGGGTTTACGTAAATAAAAGTCAGGATTGGTCACCGCTTCCGAGTCTCTTATGCTGTAGGTTTTATTTAAATCGCGAGCATAGAAACGGTTGGACACTATGCCATGATTCTCAGGGTATGACCCCGTAACAATACTCAAATGGTTAGGAAAGGTTTTTGTCGGAAAAGTAGGACGTAATGATGTTAAATGAGCAGACTCTTTAGCAAATTGAGACAAGAAGGTTGGCTGATATTTATCAACATAATCCCACCTAAAACCATCCAGTGAAATTAACAACACATAAGGTTTAGGATTAGGGTTGGATGCCATACCTAGTGAATTTTTTGATTCTGATGTGCATGCATTTAAGGCAAATAACATGCCTATTATAAATAATTTATTCACAGTAATTTCTCATCAATAATTAGTGTTTAAGGGCTTTCTAGCATTGTTTTTTTATTAACATAAAATCGTTATTTTTTTTATCTTAAGACGAGTATTTATTGACTCAACGCGGGGCGTAAATAAGACAATCGCTTCAATTAAACATCAGCATAATAATTATTTATTTTGTGCTAATGCCTTTTCATAATTGAGCGCTCGGTAAAATTAGTAGAGCTTTACTCGGTAAATACTATCCATTGATTGAAGGACTACAGATAATCTATCATCATTATCAACAAACCAATAGCTTGCCGCAGGAATCGACGGGAGTGCTATAAGCTCAACAAAAGTTGAGGCGTCATAAACTGCTAGATTGGTAACTATAATATTATGCGCTTGATTATGATATCGGATATGTTCATTTTTCTTAGGAAAATAAGTTTCTTCGCCCGTAAAGGTATACAGTACTTCAGAAGTGTCATTTATCTTAATAACAGTGTTTCTAGCAAGCAGTGTTTCATTGACGCCATCAATGAAAATAGCCCGTTCTTGGTTACCGGAGTAATTGTAAGTATCGCGACTATCCGCCAGTGGAGTCGCAACAGCTTCAATCGCGAAAGGATCTAATGTTAATGAGAACAATTCATAACCACTGCTATCTGTATCCGACACATATAATAATTTATTGTCGTTTAATGGAGATTGAACAATGTTATTGACGTTAGCTAAAGCGTTGTTGGTAAGCGCAAAGTCTGTCGTTGACAAGTTAAATTGCTCAAGTGAATCATCATTTACAAATATAAGTTGATTAGCCGCGCACTTTTTAAGGCTATGAGCAGAGCCCGTTTGCTGATACGACTCAATAAACCTTAGCGTTTGGTGGTCATATGAAAATATTTGGTAGCTGTAATCGTCATAATTGAGACCCGTTAAAAATATACGTTCTTGATCAGCCGAGAAACAAATATGGTCAAAAATAATATTGGTTTCATTAGAAGCCTGAATTAAGTGACCTGTTTCAAGATCAAAGACTTTTATTACGGTATTGAAATCATTTATTGCAATAAGATGGTTGAACACAGATGAGTATCGAACCTGCTCTACGGTATGATCTAATGTAACTGCCTCACCGACAATGCCAACGATTTGTTTAACTGAGTGTCCGCCTGAACTTTGTTCAACATATTTTTCACTGGTTTTCAGTTTATAGTTTCCATCGTAATAAATATTATAAAAACCTTTAGATTCATTGGTATCAAAAGAAAGGGTAATGTTGTTTTCAGTTGCTAAAATAATGGGTTGGTAAAAAGAATTAGAGACCGAAAGAGTTGAAACTTGTATCGGAGTATTTGAATAACTACTATTAATAGATACTTTTTTATTAAATTTTATAATGACCTTTTCAACGGGATCATTTTCAATCGTCTCTTTAGTAATTGAAATAGCTTTAAACGGTGTTAACTCTTGGATAAAAGCTAGTGCTTGGGCATTATCATGTAAATTAAATAAGGCGGATGAAGTCCATGCTACTGTTTCTGCTTCACCTATAAGTTCTTGGTTAAGGTGCAATTGCATATATTTATTTGTGATAAATGTTAGCAATATTTCTTCATTTTGAGTGTTGGTCAGTCTAAAGGTTCCAGCAGGTGATTGTGATGCGTAACCTTTACCTGAATATGGCGAGGTAACGGTAGAGGTTAAAGTGGTCTCGAAGGCAAATAGTTTACTCGTTATTATACTGGTAATATCGACTTGGTAATGCGGATATTGATTACTACCTGGCGCGTTAATATGTTGATTAATTGTCGTTTGCTTTAGAGAGTCAGTAACAACCAATAAATCATCAGTTTTAACTTTAAAGTCGATTGCTTTTATATCAAGTTTTCTGTTTTTACTTTGATAATTTAAAACGAGATCTCCCTCTAAATCTTCAGTACTTGCGCTCCACGTTTGCTTGCTTGTTAGCAAAAGCTCAAACATTAACTCTAATGAAAGTGAAGGCTCTTCTATCGTAGAGATAATAAAGCGCGTAGAGGAAAACTTTGCACTTAGGCCCTTAATAAGGAAACTATCCGAGTAAGGACTCTTGCTGTCATCAAGTTGAATATCCTGCTGGGTAATATTAACTAAGGCAGTCACTGTTGTGGTTGAATTTTCTCTATCAATAATATCGGTTTGGTAACTACAGTTTGTAAAAACTAATTGGTAACTATTTTCTGTATCGTCAATAATTTTTTCAACGGTACCTGTACTATTACAGTCTCTAATTAAGATGTTTTCAGGTGCATGATGAAACCAAATAATTTCCTGTTCAATGATGTCTGCGGCATCAATACTCGCTTCGAGTAACACCGTACTCCAGATGGCAATATCACCAGCATTATCTTCTGTAAAAATCGCGTCGACAACAGGTGACGTTGGTACAGTAGGCTGCGGTGTCGTTATTTTTTCTGAACGTTCACCACTGCCACCACCACAAGAAGCTAAAAGAGCCAGTGATATTAAGCTCACTAAAAGAGAAGCAGTATAATTCATTCAAAAACATCCATTTGTTATAATTAATCCTAAATAGGCGAGACATTTATACCTAAAGATCAATATATTTACAATTGAAACGTTTCTTCTTTATTGGGGTAAATCAATAACCAAATTGAATTTTTCAGAGTTTTTCCATAGGTTAAGTAATACAGTAAATTCTGCTATTTCATGAGCAGATGCAGTTGAGCTGAGGATTTTTTCAGAGAGGGTATTCATTCGATCAAATTCATTGACATTCATCATTAACATTCCTTGTTATATGTCAATGAATTATGATTTAAATAATGAAAAAGGTATAGCTTTTAGTGAGTTAGTTTATGAATCTTTGTGACAAACGTTACTGAGAGCACCGCTTAATTAACGATTATTTGCCCAACGTCTCTTCCCTGGTCTTACTGAGCAAGTGCAGGTGCCTGACGCACACTCTTTAGTAAAATATAAATATTAACTCTATAGCGCTAAAGCCAACAAAGATTTATTGAAGAAAACGTTTAAATAATTTTACTGAAATCACTTGATTTTATATCACTTTTTCAGTTTTCGTTTGAGCTTTTCCTTTGTCAACATTGCTTGTGGAGACAGCCTTAATTCTGCGTTTAAGTCGACAACGGCGCTTTAGCCATTAGCCACAATAGTATCGCTATTTATATTTAAACTGCGTTTTATCGCTTTACGGCATAATTAGGCAATAAAGCAATGCGGTTGGCTAAACTGAAAGCAGCTTTCATTAGACGCTTACCTGTTAAATAGGTCTCATTAATTATCACCCATTTTTTGCCTGACGTCCTGAGAAAATAGCCGGAGTGTATACTAACTCTCGTAGTCGCCATCGGATAAATTAAAATACAAGACATGATTTTGGAGTGTTAAATCTAAATATTCAAATTCAGCCATGTTAAGTCCATAGTAAAAAATTTATTATTATCGATTAAAGATGAGACGTAGATATCGCAGGGGGCAGATAAACTTGCTAAACCAGTAAAGTGAATTTATCTTGGTACTTAGCTGTTATTCAACTATCAAATATTACATTCCATTTTTGTAAACGTTGAGAGTACCAACAACCCACTTTTAATTTAAAGGGTTAAGTAATTAACCTTTCAAGCATATTACATCATCAAAATCTCTGTGTTAAACTGCTAAAAAATAACCCAATCATGCAAGTACCTAACTCATAATGAATGCAGAAGAATTATTAATACAAGCAAAAGAGTCTTGCAAGAAGCGTGGTGCACGATTTACTTTGGCTCGCGAACAAGTATTTAAACTATTAACCGGACATAGCGGTGCTATTGGTGCTTATGATCTGCTTGATGAATTAAAGCTAATTGACCCAGCAGCAAAACCAGCAACCATCTATCGTGCTTTAGATTTCCTTGGTAAACAGGGCTTTGTTCATAAGATTGAGTCTATAAATGCTTTTGTGATGTGTCATCATTTCAGTGAGTGTAATCATCCCGTGCAATTACTTATTTGTGACCGTTGCGGACATGTTGAAGAAATTCAGTCTTCTAATTTAGACTTAGCTTTACGCTCGATGGCAGATGCAACCGGCTTTACCATTAGCCATCAAATTGTTGAAGCGCATGGTGCTTGTCAAAGCTGTAGTAAATAGCGTTATTATTCAGGAGTAATAATAACTTTAACACCCCCATTAAACTCATATTTAGAGCTATTGGTCGCATAAGAAGTACCCTCCCCCTTAACTCGGTGAACTTATTTATGCTATAAGTACACGGTTAAACATGCCCATATTATAAAATATTCAGGAAGCCTATGAAATATTCAATCAAGTCAGCGTTAATTTGCTTATTTGTTGTTGCCAGTGGTAGCGCAATAGCGAAAAACACCATTAGTAGCGATAAATTTCGTCAATTAGAAGAATCTTTACCAACACCCAACACTTATAGAACTGCGTCAGGCGCACCAGGTCACCAGTATTGGCAACAACAAGTTGATTATAAAATTAATATTCAACTTGATGATAAAACGCAAACCTTAACGGGTAGCGAAACAATGAGTTATACCAATAATTCCCCTGACACTTTACGCTACTTGTGGATACAGTTAGATCAAAACCGCTTAAAACGTGACTCTGATAATCGCTTAACAGCGACAGCTCCTAGTAAAAAAATAACTTATAGCGGATTGCGTGGCGCTATCGAATCAACTGAATTTGATGGCGGTAATACAATTACTGCAGTTACAGCATCAAACGGTAGTGCTCTTGACTATGTGATTAACGGCACAATGATGCGCGTTATCTTACCTAAGGCATTAAAACCCGGCGATGATGTTGAATTAAATATTAAGTGGAACTATAAGCTTCATGAACAAAAAGTGTTAGGTGGCCGTTCGGGTTACGAATACTTTAAAGAAGACGATAACTATTTATATGAACTTGCTGGCTGGTTTCCTCGCGCAGCAGCATACTATGACGTTATGGGCTGGCAAAATAAGCAGTTTTTAGGTAACGGCGAATTCACTTTAGAGTTTGGTGATTACGACGTTAAGATCACCGTTCCTGCTGATCATATTGTTGCCGCTACCGGTGAGTTACAAAATGAAAGCAAGGTCTTAACAAAAACACAACGTAAACGCTTAGAACAAGCTAAAAGCGCTAAGAAACCTGTGCTTATCGTTACCGTTGATGAAGCACTTGAAAACGAAAAATCTCGCTCAACAAAAACGAAAACCTGGCATTTTAAAGCTAAAAATGTTCGTGATTTTGCTTTCGCATCAAGCCGTAAATTTATTTGGGACGCTCAAGGTTATAAAGAAGGCGGTACCGATACCATGGCGATGTCTTTTTACCCTAATGAAGGTAATCCATTATGGGAAAAGTACTCAACTGAAGCTATTATCCATACCATGCAACAGTATAATAAATATACCTTTGCTTACCCATACCCAGTATCAATTTCAGTCAACGGACCCGTTGGTGGCATGGAATATCCGATGATCACTTTTAATGGTCCTCGCCCAACACTTGACAAAGAAACAGGTGAAAAAACCTATTCTCGTGGTACTAAATACGGCTTAGTTGGAGTAATTATTCACGAAGTGGGTCATAACTACTTTCCAATGATCGTTAACTCTGATGAGCGTCAATGGACTTGGATGGATGAAGGTTTAAACACTTTCCTACAGTTTTTAGCACAGCAAGCATGGGAAGAAGGTTATCCTTCACGTCGCGGTCATGCTGCTGACATTACTAATTACATGAAAAGTACTAACCAGGTACCTATTATGACCAACTCTGAATCAATTCTTCAGTTTGGTAATAATGCCTACGGTAAGCCAGCAACAGCATTAAATATTTTACGTGAAACCGTTATGGGCCGAGAATTATTTGATTTTGCCTTTAAGGAATATGCACAACGTTGGATGTTTAAACGCCCAACACCTTCAGACTTTTTCCGCACCATGGAAGATGCATCAGCCGTTGATTTAGATTGGTTCTGGCGTGGTTGGTTCTACACAACAGATCATGTTGATATCGCTTTAGGTAATATTCATTTATATCGTCCTAATAGCCAAAACCCTGATACAGAAGCCGCTTGGAATCGTGCCTTAGAAAGTGAAAAGCCGACATTCATTAGTGACCTTCGTGATAAAGGTCAATGGCTTAGAACAACTGACAAGCCTGAGTTGTTAGATTTTTACAACGAACATGACAAATTTACGGCAACCAATAAAGCACGTAATACCTATAACAGCGCAAATAAAAAGTTAGAGCAATGGCAAAAAGATCTCCTTGTTGATAAAAGAAATTTCTACATCGTTGATTTTGAAAATAAGGGTGGCTTGGTCATGCCTATTATTGTGCAATTAACTTTTGCAGATAAAACAACAAAACAAGTACATATTCCTGCAGAAATCTGGCGTAAAAACAGTAAAAATGTTTCTAAATTATTTATTACTGATAAAGAGATTACGGCTATCGCTATTGATCCAAACTGGGAGACAGCTGATGTAGATGTTAACAATAACTACTGGCCAACACGCCCTATTAAATCAAGCTTTGAATTATACAAACGTAAGAAAAAAGACATGATGCGTGACTATAATGTTAAATTAAAGTCAGCTGATGACGAAAAAGAAGACAAGGAAGAAGAAGATAAATAATGACAAAAACCTCATTATTTAAAAGCTTTATTGTTTGTTTATTGTGTGGCGTTGCGCTTTCAAGCGCAGCCCACCGATACTTCTTTGGATTAACTGATTTATCAGTTAATCCAAGAACCCATAACATAGAAGTTATTCATCAATTTACGGCTCACGATATTGATAATGCTATTGCTGAACAACAGCAAATACGCTTTTCAGCTGAGCATCCTGAATACGAAAAGTTAATTCAAAACTATGTTGAAGCACATTTCCAACTTATTGATGTTCAAGATAATAAAAAACAGCCAATAAAGCTCAATTGGATAGGTTTAGAAGTCGCTAAAGGTAACGTTTATATTTACCAAGAAGCTAATTTTGAAAACTTTTTATCCGGATTAGTGGTAAAAAATGATTTACTCATCGATACTTACCCTAAGCAAGTAAATACTGTAAATTATAAAAACGAAACAATTAGTGGCAGCTTAACTTTTTCGAAATCAGTTAAAATTGCAATAATAAAAAACAATAACTAGTAGGAACGATTTACATTTGCTAAATTAACATGCAAAATAAAATGACTAGTATAACTAAGCCCTTGGGAAACATTCATGAATGTAGAGTTTATCAATCCTTTTTTATCTTCAATGCTCAATGTAATGTCTACTATGGCACAAATGGAATTAGTACCTGAAAAACCTCGTTTGAAAAAAAATGAAATTGCTATGGGCGATGTGTCTGGTTTAATTGGTATGGTGAGTGCTCAAACAAAAGGCTCACTATCGATTACTTTTGAAGGAAAGTTAGCACTGGCCACCATGAAGAAAATGGTTGGCGAAGGTCCTGACGAAATTAATGAAGAAATTACCGATTTAGTCGGTGAAATTACTAATATGGTCACCGGTGGCGCTAAGCGTATGCTCAGTGAAAAAGGCTTTGAATTTGACATGGCAACGCCTATGGTTGTTTCTGGTCAAAATCATACGATTCACCACAAAGCTGATGGCCCTATTATTATTATTCCGTTAAATTCTGAATTTGGTAAAGCTTTTATTGAGTTCAGTTTCGATAAATAGTGAATTAAGTAATTTGTAGTCACTTTTAGTCATAAAGCAAAACCTCGTTTAGCAATAAACGAGGTTTTTTATTTTTTACGCCATATTTGGGTTATTGACTCAGTAACAACTGACAATTAATGACATTAGAGTAAATAGTGGCGGTTAAATGCTCTGTTAATACATTATTGGCGACTTTACCAAGAAGATCAGTTTGTGTGCTTAGTATTTAAAAAAGACCTTTACTGCGCTGACAAGGTGATTTGTACACGACGAGTAATATTACATAAGAGCTCATAGGGAATGGTAGTTGCACATAACGCTATTTCGGCAACAGATAACTGCTCTCCCCACAAAGTCACAACATCGCCAACCTGTTCTTGTGCATTTATGCCTAAATCAACGGTGATCATATCCATTGATACTCTCCCTACTAGAGGAACCCTTCGTCCATTGACCAAAACAGGTGTGCCGTTTTGAGCATGCCGAGGGTAACCATCACCGTAACCAATGGCAACAACACCAATAATAGTCTGTTGCTCACTTGTCCAAGCATTACCGTAACCGACTGATTCTCCAGCAGCTAATTCACGTACGGCAATCAAACTTGACTTCAGGGTCATTACTGGCAGAAGATCCAAAGTTATATCTTTATTGTGCAAAGCACTCTCTGGCGTACAAGTGAATAAATTTTCTGCTGTACTTTCAAAGGGTAAAGGAGAAATCCCGTATAATAATAACCCGGGACGAAGCCATTGGTAATGGCTTGCTGGCCATGCACAAATACCGGCAGAGTTTGCCAATGTTCGCTCTTCGTTACAACCTAACGTTACTTTTTCAAAGAGTGATATTTGTTGGCGAGTAGCCTGATTGCTTTTATCATCAGCACAACCTAAGTGACTCATTAACACAATGTTTTTTTGCACGTTTACTGAGTTTGTTAATTGCTGATAGAAATAGCTAAATTCCTCTGGATTTATACCTAAACGGTGCATACCGGTATCAATTTTTAGCCAAACCTTTAACGGAGAAGAAAGCGTTGCCGATAGAAGAGCATCAAGTTGCTGATGGTTATGAATAACCGTTTGTAAATTATTAACCGCAAATATAACTAAGTCTTTTGCATTAAAAAAACCTTCGAGCAAGACAATCGGTTGAGTAATACCTGAAGACCGTAATGCCAGCGCTTCATCAATTCTTGCCACGGCAATAGCATCAGCGGTGATCGATAAATGGCCGTGTTCATTTATTTTAGCTTGCTCAGAAAACAATGCGTGTGCAATACGTTCAAGGCCATGACCATAAGCATTGGCTTTTAAAACGGCTAGCACCTTTGCTGCCGGTGCAAGTGATTTTATCTGCGCTAAGTTGTGTTTGAGCGCAGATAAATTAATAATTGCCGTTGGGGTCGTTAATGCCATTAATCTTCATCTAATACATGCGGGCCGGCATAATTATCAAAGCGAGAAAACTGTCCTTGGAAAGTCAACGGAACACGACCAATGGGACCGTTACGTTGTTTACCAATAATGATTTCTGCCATACCTTTAAACTCTGAATCATCGTGATAAACCTCATCACGATAAATAAACATGATCAAATCGGCATCTTGCTCAATAGAGCCTGATTCACGAAGATCCGAGTTAATCGGCCGTTTATCTGAACGTTGCTCCAAACTACGGTTTAGCTGAGACAGTGCCACAACCGGCACTTGTAATTCTTTAGCTAATGCTTTTAATGACCGTGATATTTCAGCAATCTCTAAGGTGCGGTTATCAGCAAATTGTGGTGCGCGCATCAACTGTAAGTAATCGATCATGATCATACTTATACCGCCGTGGTCACGGGCGATGCGGCGCGCACGAGAGCGAACATCGGTTGGCGTTAAACCAGCGGCGTCATCAATAAACATCTTACCTTTATCAATAAGTAACCCCATGGTTGATGATAAACGCGCCCAATCTTCGTCACCCAATTGCCCCGTACGAATTTTGGTTTGGTCAATACGGCCTAATGAGGCTAGCATTCTCATCATCAGTTGTTCTGCAGGCATTTCTAAACTAAAAATCAATGCGGGTTTATCTTCAGTCATCGCTGCGTTTTCTGCGATGTTCATCGCAAAGGTAGTTTTACCCATTGACGGACGTGCAGCAACGATAATAAGATCTGACTTTTGAAAACCAGCAGTCATCTTATCTAAATCAGAAAAACCACTAGAAACCCCGGTAACACCATTATTTGGCGATGAACAAAGTTGCTCAATACGATCGACTGTTTTTTCTAATACCGAGGTAATGTTTTCTGGTCCTTCGGACTTGTTAGCCCGCTGTTCAGCGATAGCAAATATTTTAGTTTCAGCAAAATCGAGAAGCTCTGCACTGGCACGGCCTTGAGGATCATAACCCGCTTCAGCAATTTCATTCGCCACACTGATCATTTCACGAGTAACCGCACGTTCACGAACGATGTCAGCATAAGCGGTGATATTGGCCGCACTGGGTGTATTCCTCATCATTTCTGCAAGGTAAGCAAAGCCGCCAGCATCTTCAAGTCGTTGCTCGTTTTCTAAAGCTTCAGATAAGGTAATTAAATCGACAGGGTTGCCTAGTTCAATTAACGCAGCAATGGTTTCAAAAGTAATACGATGTGAACGACTATAAAAATCCTGAGCGACAACACGTTCGCCAACACGATCCCACGTCTCGTTATCGAGCAATAAACCGCCCAATACAGATTGCTCTGCCTCAAGCGAATGAGGTGGAACTTTTAAAGCATTCATTTGGCTATCTTGAGAATACTTTTTATCTTTGAAAAATTTATTTGGCTTGCGCTCTGCCATTTATATACCCTAAAACTCTATCGCAAATGCGAGATTAAAACTTTTGGTAGGTTAGCAGAATTTACTTTGAAACAGAATATAAATACGAGCCAGAAAGCGCCCTAACTCGTTCTATTTTTAATGCCAGAGTCATAAAGATTAATTGCTGACGCTAATATTGCCATTTACCGTATTTACACGTACGTTCGCGTTGGCACTACCGGTTTCAAAGTCTAATTTTGAGCTTGGTCCATACTTAGCTTTATTTGATTTTTGCGTGGTAATTTTATTAGTGATTTTACCACCAGCACTGGCTGATAACCGGAAGCTCGCTTGAACATTTTTCTGTAGCTTTAACGATAAACCACCACTAACACTCGACATCTTAACGACACCACCATCATTTAACGATAACCTTGCTGAAAGATCGCCACTGACATTTGCAACAGTAAGTTCGTCAGTCTCATTTAATCCTATGTTAATATCGCCACTGACATTTTCAATCGTCACTTCTTTTGCTGTTGATTGTGCGTCAATTTCGCCACTGACCACGCGTAAACTTAAACGCCCACTTGACTGACGATCTTTAATATTACCGCTAACACTCGACAAACTCACTTTTCCTGATAATTTGCTGCTGTTAATATCACCACTAACTGAAATTAATTCAATACGTTCACTCAAATTTACCGCTTTGATGTTACCACTTACGGTTTTTGCTTCGGCGCTGGCATGCAAGTTCTCAAAATTAATATCACTGGCAATCCCCTCAAAACTGACACGAATATTTTTAGGCATATGAATCGTTAATACAGAGCCTTTAGCATTGTTACCCCAGAAGTTGTTGCTATGATTTTCAAGCTCAACCTTAATTTTTACACGCGATCCTTGTTGCTTAAAGAGTAAACCTTCGGCGTCGTCTTCCAATTCTCCCTTTATCAAAATAGTGTTTTTGTCCCAACCAATAACCGTAATATTTCCGCGTAAATTTTCAATATTTACACTACTGACATCACTGACCAGTAATGACTTGTCAATCTGCTCACCCGCAAAGCTTGAACAAGCGGCTGAAAATAACATCATCGGAATAACTTTTTGTAAAACTCTCATAACTACCTCTTTATAATGTTATCTTTAAATACTCTGCCATTTAGGGCTGTATAGTTGGCTTAATAGATCTAATTCTTGTTTTTGGGTCCAACGTAATAAATTAAGTAAATCATTATTACTTGGGTCTTCATTTAGAGCCTTTTCAATCGTAGCTTGGGCTGAGCTTAGGTTTATTAACTCTTGTTGAATTTCTTTTGGCAGTGCCGATATTTTAGGCTGGCCAAAGCTAATCAACATCGATTGCTTGGTGTGCTTAAAATTTTCTTGCATTGCAGTTACTAAGGTCAGGGGTGAGTTATTTTGTTGCGCTAAATCCAGCGGCTGTTCTGAAAATTGAGGCGAAAAAGAAAACCAAGTAGCCAATACTGCGAGCACTAAAGATGCCGCCCATGCTGTAGGCATAAATACTTTTTTCACCGGTGATACAAAGACAGGTTTGTCTTGTGTTTTAACTTCAATCGCCCGTTCAATACCAGCCCATAAATCACGTTGTGGTGTCATTTCATCAGGTAATTTTGCCAGTGCTTTTTGTAAAGCTTGCTCTGATAATAATTTATTCATATCTCGATCCACTCCATTAACAAATTTCTAGCTCTATGGTATTGCGCTTTACTAGTACCTACTGCCATGTCGAGCATATTTGCAATTTCTTCATGGCGGTAACCTTCAACCGCGAACAACACAAAAACTAAGCGAGCTCTTTCAGGTAAACGAGCGATATGTTTATCTAATTCGGTTAGACCCGCACTATCTGGCATTTCTACGGCAATATCTGCCATGGTTTGATCTTCGATACTAAAGATACGTTGCAACCAGTTTTTATGTTTACGCAAGTGTCCAAGTACAATATTGTTGGTAACACTGTGTAACCAAGTAGAAAATTTACTTTCACCACGAAAATTAGCTATTTTTTGCCATAGTTGTACAAAAACCTCTTGGCAAACATCCTCTGCACTATCTTTATCTGCAAGCATGCGCCAGCAAATAGCATAAACTTTACGATGATACTGCTGATAGAGTTGATAAAAAGCCTGCTGATCACCCTGCTGTGCTCGACTAATAACTGCACGTTCTTTTGCAAGTTTTTCAGCAATAGTGGTCGGCGGTTCAGCGCAGTTTTTAATGTAAATAACTTTCGGGTTATCCAAAGGTTAACTCTCAATAATGGTGTCGTTATAAAGTAAGATACAGTATTTATGAAAAGGGTTTAAAGAAAAGCGAAAAATATTATCTTTTTGAGAACATAGCAAAGCTGAATGGTATTTCAATAGATTTATAGGCATAAAAAAAACGTCTTGCGACGCTTTTTTTACATTTTGATTTTAGCGCAAAATTACTTGCTGCTAAGTGCACCAAAACGTTTGTTGAATTTATCAACACGACCACCGGTCTCAGCAGCTTTTTGTTTGCCCGTGTAAAATGGGTGACAAGCTGAACATACGTCTAAGTGAATATCTTTTTTCGCTGTAGAACGAGTTACGATGATGTTACCGCAAGAACAAGTTGCCTTGAACTCAACATAATTAGGATGAATACCGTCTTTCATAGAAACCTCTGTATAAGGCCGTATCGCCACTTAGTCAGTCATTATTGCTGCTAAGCACCATACGAGTTAAAAATAATGGAGGAGAATTTTAAATCATCGACAGATGCTTAGCAATAGCCTAATGACACTAATTGCTAAAAAATGAACAATTAATCCGTTAAGGTGATTAAAGTTAAACTTTCTATAAAATCGTACTTGGCATATTAACAACAAGTCGGCAGAATAAGCTTAATTATCGTCAAAAAAGTACTCGTTATGCAGGTTAGTTATATTCAAGTCGCTATTCCTGTTCCTATGCGTCAGTTATTTACTTATATCGTCCCAAAAACCATCAGTAATGACGAGATTCAAATAGGCGCTCGTGTGATCGTGCCTTTTAGTCATAGAGAAGTTATTGGTATTATTATAAGTACCAGTGAAGTCTGCGATATTGACGACAAAAAACTTAAGCCGATTATTGGCTTAGTCAATGACAACTTTCGTTTTCCTCCCGCGCTGTTAAAGTTTTTACTGCGCTGTGCTGATTATTATCATCACCCTATTGGAGATGTCCTACAACTGGCTCTTCCCGTGTTGCTTCGTCAAGTTGAGCAACCTACTATTGATTTAGCAACCACTTGGCATTGTTTCTTGCTTGAGCAAGACAGTGAAGAAAAGTTGGTATTAGAAAAAATAGTTAAGCGAGCGCCCAAACAAGCCGAACTGCATAATGTCATTAAAACCCACCCGGGGCTAACTTGGGCAGAAATTAGAACATTAGGCTATACAAAAGCACAATTAAATACACTTGAAAAGAAAAAGTTAATTGAAGAAAGACAACAAAAAGCTGAAACCTTTGTCTATCACCAGGACGCTTTAGCTGAAAATGAAAAGCTAACCTTAACGGTTGAACAAGCGGTTATTGTTTCTGCGATAAAAGCGTCCTTTGATCAGTTTTCTTGTCATTTAGTAGACGGTGTCACCGGTAGTGGTAAAACCGAAGTTTATTTACAAGCGATGGAAAAAACTCTCGCCGCCAATAAACAAGTACTGGTATTAGTGCCTGAAATTGGTCTAACACCACAAATGCTCAGTCGGTTTGAACAACGCTTTAATTTACCTATTTGCTTGCACCACTCAGGATTAAACGACAAAGAACGTTTACAAACTTGGCTGGCTGCACAACGGGGCACCGCCGCAATAATTATTGGCACGCGTTCAGCCGTTTTTGCGCCGCTACATCATTTAGGTTTAATTATTGTTGATGAAGAGCACGATGGCTCTTTTAAGCAACAAGACAGTTTTCGTTATCACGCGCGCGACATTGCTATTTTACGCGCGGGTCAGTTAAATATTCCCATTGTACTCGGTAGTGCCACGCCTAGTTTAGAAACGCTACAAAATGCATTGTCGGGTAAATATCAATATCATCAATTAACTAAAAGACCCGGTCAAAGTACTCAAGCCAAAATCAGTCTTATTAATGTTGCCCAACAGCAAATGGAACATGGCTTATCAGGTACACTGAAAAAGGCGATTGAAACAACACTTAAACGCGGTGAACAAGCCTTAATATTTTTAAATCGCCGTGGTTATGCGCCAGCGATTAATTGTCAAGAGTGTCACTGGGTAGCCGATTGTCAGCGTTGCAATAAACCTTATACTTTGCACCAAGGGAAAAAATTATTAATTTGTCACCACTGTAGTAGTCAAAAGCGTATCCCATACCAGTGTCCTAGTTGCGGAAGTGTCCGTATTAAACCCATGGGGCAAGGTACAGAACAATTAGAAGAGCGCATCGGCGAACTTTTTGCCGACTATAGTACCGTAAGAATCGATCGCGACAGTACTCGTAAAAAAGGTGAATTGGCAAAATTATTACAGGAAGTCAGTGATAAAAAACATCAGTTACTGATTGGCACACAAATGTTAGCAAAGGGACATCACTTCCCTGATGTAACACTGGTTGCGGTATTAGACGTTGATGGCGCACTATTTAGTTTTGACTTTCGCGCCGCCGAGCACATGGCACAATTATTAGTGCAGGTTGCTGGCCGTGCAGGTCGAGAAAGTAAGCCCGGTAAAGTTTTAGTACAAACCAACTTCCCTGAACATCCATTACTGCAAGATTTAGTCAACAACGGTTACCCACACTTTGCTAAATATGCGTTAACTGAGCGCAAACAGGCCTTATTACCGCCGTTTAGTTATCAAGCACTTTTTCGCGCAGAAGCTAACTATCCTTCTTATCCTGAAAAATTTCTCAGTGCATTAACCGAATTCACTTTTGATGGCTGCCAATTTGCCGGTCCAGTGCCAGCTGCGATGGAGAAAAAAGCGGGTAAATATCGCTATCATTTAATTGTACAAGCTAAATCACGCAAGCAACTTCATCTTGCTATTTATCAGCTGGTTAACGCTATCTCTCAGAATGAATGGCAGAAAAAAGTACGCTGGACAGTCGATGTTGATCCACTTGATTTAAGTTGGTAATTTTAAGTAATAAGTCTTCTGTTACAATTTTCTTTTTAAACTAGTGTCATTTCCTTACCAGTTGGTTAAAATCACCCGACGTTTACCAGTATATTATTATTTCATGGCTCATCAAGATTACGTTTCCCGCGCACAAAACAAAAAGAAAAGTCCCTATAAAGGTAAGGTAGCGCCTAAACCAACCTTGACCTTAAAGTTTAAGCTTTCACTCTTTTTAGTCATATTATTGATCGGTGGTTTTATTTACGGATTATGGTCGATAAAAGACAATAAACCGCCAGTCTCTCCAGTAAAAATAGTTAAAGAAGCCCCACAAGCTTTGAAACAAAAAGCATTACCCGCTCCACCAAAAGAGATATGGGCATATGTTGACAACCTAAAGAGTAAAGAAGTTGAAGTGGGTAAATATGAAGTTAAGGATAAAGGGCCGTACAAAATGCAGTGCGCGTCGTTTAGAACGATGAGACAAGCCGAAGTATTAAAAGCCAATATAGCCTTTACTGGCTTAGCGGCTCAAATAAGTGAATCTAAAGGTAAAAACGGTATTTATTATAAAGTATTTTTAGGTCCTTATGAGCGTAAACGTGAAGCAGAAAAAGATAAGCATAAGCTAAAAAGTAATAATGTTAATGGCTGCCAAATTTGGCTTTGGAAATAAAATCGAACGGATTAATGAACAATAAATTAGTCCGATTGACATAATAGACACATTTATCTAGCTCCCTCCTTGAAAAAGTCATAATTAGCCTTATCTATTCTCCATAGATATAAATAAATATTTGAGGTTAATTGTGACAACTATCGTATCCGTAAGACGTAATGGCAAAGTAGCAATTGGTGGTGATGGCCAAGTATCACTTGGAAATACCGTAATGAAAGGTAATGCTCGCAAAGTTCGTCGTTTATATAACGGCAAGGTCCTTGCTGGTTTTGCTGGCGGCACTGCTGATGCTTTTACTTTATTTGAGCGCTTTGAAAGTAAACTTGAACAACACCAAGGCCATTTAACTAAAGCCGCTGTTGAGCTAGCTAAAGACTGGCGAAGTGACCGCGCCTTAAGAAAATTAGAGGCTTTACTTGCTGTTGCAGACGAAACAGCTTCATTAATCATCACCGGCAATGGCGATGTTATACAACCAGAGAATGACTTAATTGCTATCGGTAGTGGTGGTAACTTTGCACAGTCGGCAGCAACTGCACTGTTAGAGAATACCGAGCTTTCTGCGATTGAAATTGTTGAAAAGTCATTAAAAATTGCTGGCGACATTTGTGTATTCACCAATCATCAACATACGATTGACGAGCTATAAATCTCGACTTTCGTCTCGCTTAGTAAGTGTATCAAATAAGTAAAATGCTTAAGGAATTATCATGTCGAATATGACACCACGTGAAATAGTCAGTGAATTAGACAGCCACATTATTGGTCAAAGTGATGCCAAACGTGCTGTAGCCATCGCCTTAAGAAATCGCTGGCGCAGAATGCAGTTAAACGAAGAGTTACGCACCGAAGTTACCCCTAAAAACATTCTAATGATCGGTCCAACAGGGGTTGGTAAAACAGAAATAGCAAGGCGTCTGGCCAAGCTTGCCAACGCTCCTTTTATTAAAGTTGAAGCAACTAAATTTACTGAAGTCGGCTATGTTGGCAAAGAAGTCGAAACGATTATTCGTGACTTAGCTGATATGGCAATAAAGATGACCAAAGAGCAAGAAATGGCTCGGGTAAAACATATCGCAGAAGAAGCCGCTGAAGAACGAATTTTAGATATATTATTACCGCCACCACGAGACGGTTTTGGCGCTGATGGAGCGACCGATAATAGCAGTACTCGTCAAGCTTTTCGCAAAAAGTTTCGTGAAGGTCAACTTGACGATAAAGAAATAGAATTAGATTTAGCTGCCCCACAAATGGGGGTTGAAATAATGGCTCCTCCTGGTATGGAAGAGATGACTTCGCAGCTACAAAATATGTTTCAGGGCATGTCTAATGAAAAAACCAGTAAGCGTAAATTAAAAATTAAAGATGCTTTTAAAGCGTTGCAAGAAGAAGAAGCCGCCAAAATTGTTAACAATGACGATATCAAAGAAAAGGCTATTTATGCTGTAGAGCAAAATGGCATCGTTTTTATCGATGAAATTGACAAGATTTGTAAGCGTGGTGATAGTTCAGGTCCAGATGTTTCTCGCGAAGGGGTACAACGAGACTTACTCCCACTGATTGAGGGCTCAACAGTAAGTACTAAGCATGGCATGATTAAAACAGACCATATTTTATTTATTGCTTCAGGCGCATTCCAGATGGCAAAACCATCTGATTTGATCCCTGAATTGCAAGGTCGATTGCCGATCCGTGTCGAGTTACAAGCGCTAACTACCCATGATTTTGTTAGAATTTTAACTGAACCAAACGCATCATTAACTGAACAATATATTGCTTTGTTAGCAACAGAAGGTGTACATGTTTCTTTTAGTGAAGATGGCATTCAGGCAATCGCTAATGCCGCATGGCAAGTTAATGAAAGTACAGAAAACATTGGCGCAAGACGCTTACATACTATGATGGAACGTTTAATCGAAGACCTATCATTTAATGCTGATAAGCGTGCTGGGGAAGTCATTATAATTGATCAAAAATACGTAGATGACACTATTTCTGAATTAGTTAAAAATGAAGATTTAAGCCGTTTTATTCTATAGAAAGAAAAGAGTAGGAAGTTAACTTCCTACTCTTTTAGCCAATATAAGCGCAGGAATTAATGAAAATCATTCAGTTTACGCTTGATCGCAAGCAAAAAAAATTAACCCTTAATTTTGATAGTAACCTTCAACTTAGTTTCTCCTTTGAATACCTAAGAGTATTTTCTCCCGTAGAAACGAAAGCTAAAAATGGCGTTAAAATACCAGAAGTGTTTCATAAAAAAGACGTGCTATTAACTGATATTGAACCGCTAGGTAAGCATGGCCACCGCTTAGTATTTGATGACAAGCACGGCGCTATTTTCACTGACCAAACATTCAAAAATCTCTTTGATAATTACGACATTAATTGGCAAAGCTATTGTTCAAGTTTAACCACAAGCCAAAATAGAGAAGCGTCGATTAGTTTTGTTGAAGTGAAATAGAATAAGTTAACACGAACATTCAAGATGGTTTTTATTTAGCGAATTTTGCCTAGTAATAACTAGACAGAGATAACGTTTTCTCTTGAAAATACCTGTTCGGTATCTTCAAGAGAAAAGTATATTTCTAAACTTTAAACTGACTCACTTCATTATTCAACACTGCCGCTTGCTGAGATAACTCTTCACTCATTTGTGCATTTTGATGAGATATTAGCCCGGCTTGTTCGGCGACGTCTCTTATCTCAACCACATGTTGATTAACTTCAGAAGCGACCGTACTTTGCTCTTGAATGGCTGATGCGATAGCTGTATTCATCTCCATGATGGTTGAAACATCATAGGTTATTTCTTCTAGCATTTTACCCGCTGAGCTTGCTTGGTCTGCGCTGTCTTGGCCTTGTGTTCGGCAAATAGCCATATGAGAAACAATTTCTTTGGTTCGTCCTTGCAATGAACTAATAATCGTTTCAATTTCTTGTGTCGAATCTTGAGTCCGACTGGCTAATGTTCTAACTTCATCAGCAACCACAGCAAAGCCACGCCCTTGTTCACCCGCCCTGGCAGCTTCGATAGCCGCATTTAACGCCAGTAAGTTTGTTTGCTCTGCTATGCCTCGAATAACATCTAATACTGAACCAATAGTATCGCTATCTTTAGCAAGTTCGTGCACTATATTTTCTGACTCCCTTAACTTTTCAGAAAGCTCATCAATTTTCGCAATAGTTTGCTCAACCCCTTCTTTACCACTAATCGCATTATTGTTGGTTGCTTCAGCTTTACTCGCAGCGGCATTGGTATTATTAGCAATTTCATCAACGGTCGCAACCATTTGAGTCACCGCGGTAGCGACCATATCCGTTTGTTGAATTTGTGAGTCGACTCCGGCATTAGCAAGGTGAATATTTTTTGATAAACTATCTGTTGCTTCGTGCACAGTATCAACAGAAAGGTTAACGGCCGTAATTAAGTTTCTAAACTTACCCAGCATATTATTAAAAATAGTGGCCATTTCGCCGAGTTCATCATCACTGTGAGTAGATACGGTCAACGATAAATCCTGAGTATCAGCCACTTTTTTCATGGTCTCGTTTAGCTGATTTATGCTTAATAAAATACTTCTACTGACAAAAAAGGCAAAACTAATGGCAATAATTAATACCGTAAAAAAGACACCGTAAGCAACCAAGTCAACAAATTTGGTGTGCTCAACAACCTGATCTTTACTCAGTAAAACAAGTTTATCTAAAATTTCATCCACTTGATGAACAGCGTTGCGCATATCACCTTTTAAACCTTCTTTAGCGGTGAAGCCAAGCCGTTTTTGTCCGGCAACAAAGTCTGTAAATGCTTGTTCATAGAGAGAGATATTATCAATAGCTTGTGATTTAGCATCACTGGATAAATCGCTTACGTTTATGTTTTGAACAAAAGAACTGGCATTATTCTTCCAACGGTCGACGTATTTCGCATCGAGACGTAACATAAAGTCTTTCTCATTGCGTCTAAGTTGTAGCATATTGCTCAGCAATTTATAGTCACTATCACCAATCGACTCTTCAACTACATGAACAGCAGATCTTAATGAGCCGTAGAGACCATCGGTTGAAGATAAGCCAAGATCTTTTTGTGCATCAACTAAGTCTTTAAAAAACCCTTGATAATCATTTAGCACGGCGCGAAGCTTATTTAATCTAGGAAGGTCTTCGCCTATCGTTTCGTAAGCTTGCTCAAGTGAACTAATCTCTCTTATAAGCTCAGCATACTTTTCATTAAACGCCTTAAAATACTTGATATCTTTTCTGGCTAAAAAATCTTTTTCATTACGACGCAACTGTAAAATCTCGGTTTGGATATTACCAATTTCTCGAGCAATTTTTATATCAGTTTCCAAAGACGACATAGTAAAATTAAGTAAACCCAACATAAAGACCATTGATAAGACCAAAATACCGGTGTTAGCAATAAGCTTGTGCTTGATTAGCATAAAGGAGATCCTAAAAATATTAATAGATTTATATCTTTATTATAGGCAGAAAATTAAAATTTGAAACAAATTTATAGGTTTTTTTATATGAAATAATAAGATGATAATTAGCGGGAAAAGTATTTTTTCAATGCTTCTTCAGGTATAGGTTTACTGATGTAATATCCTTGAACTGCATCACAGCCAATGTTGCGTAATACCCTTAGTTGTTCTTCGGTTTCAACTCCCTCGGCTAAAACACGTTTACCTAAACCATGAGAAAGCTCAACCATAGATTTAACAATCGTTAAATCTGAATCATTACTTGCGACTTCTTCAATAAAACTCCGATCAATTTTAATTTTGTCGATAGGCAGTTTACGCAAGTATGCCAATGAGGAATACCCTGTACCAAAATCATCAATTGAAACTTTTATGCCCATATTTTGCAAAATAACAATGGTATTCATTGCTGTTGCTATTTCTGTCATCACAACATTTTCGGTAATTTCTAAATCTAAGCATCTTGGTGTAATTTGATACTTAAAAAGTAAGGCTTGGATATTTACAATCAATTTTGGATCTTGAAATTCAACAGCGGTGATATTAACCGCAATAGTCACTCGACGATGATATGCTTTTTGCAAACGTGCAATAGTTTGACATGCCCGTTCAAGCACATAAATGTCTAGGTCACTAAGCAAGTTAAGCGATTCAATATCAGGTAAAAAACTTGCTGGTTGTAATAAACCACGTTCTTGGTGTTGCCAGCGAACAAGCGCTTCGAAGCCCTCTATGCGATTATTTAATAAGTTAAGTTGTGGTTGAAAATAGAGTACAAATTCATTATTTTCAAAACCATCGCGAATTTCTTTTTCCATGGCAAGTAATCTTCGACCATGCGATTGCATTCCTGTTTTATATTTGACCGTCGCCACATTTTGGCTTTCAGCTTGCGCTAAGGCTAAATTAGCTTTTTGTAATAAATCTTCAGCTAATCCCCCATCCCCGGGATATAAACAATAACCAACAGAGCATTGTAATAATACTTTATGTTGTTTGATATGGTACGCCCGACTTATTAAGCCGTGTAAATGTTCTATTGCAGCGGCTTGTTGCTTTTCGTCAACACCATCAATAATAAAAACAAAAGAATCACCACTTAATCGTCCAACTACCTGGGGTAGAAATATACTTTCATCAAGTCTACGCGCTATTTCACCTAAAATAGCATCTCCAACCTTAAGCCCGTATGTATCATTGACAAATTTAAAGCCTTTAATATCTAATAAAAAAACCGCTAAGTTTTGTTGGTTACTGGCGGTTTTTTCGATGATTAAAGGTAGTTTTTCCATGACTTGTTGTCGGTTTAACGCCCCCGTTAATGAATCATGCTTACCTAAATATTGAGCTTTATTCATTGCAGAGGTCGCAATACTTCGCTCTGCCCCTTGCATCCAAATAAGCAGAGTAAATGCTAATAAAGTAAAGGCACCCAAATCAAAATAAATCAGTAATTCCGCTAATGGCCTAAACCAATACTCATTAATAAGTACAATAGAAAGAAAGGAAAACAAAACATACCGGCCCCCCATAATAAGACTATAAACAATAAGAATATGTGCAGAAAAATATTTTTTAGGCAAGTTATATAAATAAAAGGCTGTTAATAATAAACCACAGCCCATCACAAATGCAGGTAAACTCTCTCGCAGGTAAAAGCGGTTATAAACTTCGTTAACCTCAAACCCGTAGAGTAACGTTGCCATTAGTGCGAACAGAGCACTGAGTATAAAGATGCTATTGGTGATTTTTTTAGAAATGATTTGTTTTGAAACTGCACTATAAATACCGAGTAAAAGTGCGCAGAGATGAAAGTAAAAACTAACTTGAATACCTACTGTAAGCAGAACTTTCTCTAAGGCGATAACACTGAGGTCGTTAAGTTGGGTTTCAATGGCAAGACAAAGTTGATGGGCACTTAAAGAAAATAGGCTTACCGCCCAGTAGGTAACATATTGTCGGCCTACTCCCCGAGTATATAGCAAAAAAAATATAGCAAGTAAGCCAAAAACTAGGGCTTCAACAGAAAATAATAGACCGTGATAAAAGTCTTTCTCACCTACCATGTTATATTCTCTATTAAGTTGCGAGCATCCATTAAATATTCTTTTGCTTAGCAATACAAGACAGTCACTATTATTATTTGCTGATTATACGGTAATTTACCATTGAATATATTTCACACAAGGTTTGTACATCAAGCTATACTAAGCGCTAATTGACTAAAATTTTCCCACTTTATGTTTACTGTTGCTGTAAGCGAAAATTTAGTAGCATGGGTATAAGCATTCAATCATGGCATTAAGGAAAAATCATGGAATACAACACCTCAGAGCTTTGTAATATTTATGCCGACCTAATTGATGTTGTTGATCCTATCTTTTGTAATTATGGCGGGCGCAGCTCTTTTGGTGGTCAAGTAGTTACCATTAAGTGCTTTGAAAATAATGGTTTAATCGCACAAATTGTAGCGACGGATGGACGAGGAAAAGTCCTTGTTATTGATGGTGGTGGCTCAACACGTAGGGCACTGATTGATTTTAACATTGCTGAACAGGCCGCTAACAATGCTTGGGAAGGAATTGTTTGCTATGGCAGTGTCCGTGACGTAGATGTAATAGAAGAACTCGATTTAGGCATTCAAGGCTTAGTCTCTATTCCTGTTGGTGCTAGCGACCAAGATATTGGCGAAAGTGATTTAGCAATAAACTTTGCAGGGGTAACATTTCTACCTGAAGATCACATTTATGCTGACAATACCGGTATTATTCTGTCACCAGAGCCGTTAGACATTGAATAAATCATCTAGACTTTACATTCAGTAAGTTACGCCCACTGACTTAAATTGGGCTCACTTAGCTGGTGCACTATGTGGATATTGTTCGAGCCAACGCCTAGTCCAAATTTCAATTTCATCAAAAACAACCCCACGACTTAAATATCGACCCTCTGCATATTCCCCGCCCATTGATATAAATGCTTGTTCAGTATTACTATTATTAATTGAGGTGCCTATAAGAGGTAGTTTCATTGCCCGGGTTAAATTGATCAGCGCATTAATAATGGCCTTATCTGAGCTACCACTCTCAATGTCATTCTCACGATTACCCAACAAGCCACAATTAATTTTTACTTGGTGGATACTCAGCTTTCGTAAGTATCGTAATGACTCATAGCTGCCTGAAAAATCCCCTATCGCGATCTTTATATTTAAAGATTTCAGCTGATCAATAATCGCTTTTGCTCTTTGGCTAGCAGATAAAATTAGCGCTTCTTTAAACTCGATAATTAAAGAATTTGTATTAATACTATGTGCTTTAGTTTGTAAAACAATGTAGTCAATTAATGCCGGTTCAAGTAACTCTTTACTAGCAAAGGTAATGGTTACTGGCCTTTCAAAGCCTACCTTTTGTAATTGAGCAATGGCCTTACAAGCTTCAACAATCATCTGCTTTGTTAATAGATAGATATCGCCACTATGCTCGGCAATGTCAACAAATTGGCTGAGTCCACGCGGTGCTTTATCATCGCTATACCAATGCACATCCATTTGAAAGCCGACAACTTTTTTATTCGCTAAACCTATTTGTGGTTGTAAATACCAATGTAATTTTTCATCGGCTATATCTTGTTTTAATTGCTCCATACGCTGTAATTGTTGTTCGGTATAAAGTGCACTATTGTGGTCAAAGTAACTAACAACCTGTTGATTTTGTTCTGAAACGAGCAAGGCATCTTCAGCAAATGAAATAACCTCACTGACACTATTACTGTATTCCCCTGTATAAGCTGCACCAAAAGCCAATTCAAAATTAAGAGAGAAACTTTTGAAACTCATTGCTCTGGGCACAGCAGCCATAAGCTCACGGCAAAGTTGATCAACTTTAGTATGGTCAGGGTAGTTGTCAGTACTCAAGTCTAGTACAACTAAAAAATGTAACCCTTGAAGCCGAGCGATTTTTATCGGTGTTTGTTCATCTGAAAAGTTAACCAATAAAATATTTTCAGCGACTTTCTTCTGTAAACAATACGCTAATTGTAATAATAGAATATCAGAGTTATGGTGACCTAAAACGGTGTTAACCGCTTGAAAATTTACTGGCTTAAAAACAATACTCACCAAGCGACGCTTAGGCTGCTGCTTTATAACATTTTCTAATTTTTCCAAGGCTTGTTGATAACAGGGTAAATTTGTTGCTGGGTCTAACAAATATGCTGTTAATATTTTTTTACTAATATCTTTGCTATTATTAAGTTCGACGCGAATGGCTTGCACTAAATACCAACAACCATTGACCAAAGCAGCTAGATAGGAAATAACGATCGCCGACACTAACCAAACCACACTGATAAAAGCATTTAACCACGCGAAAAGAATAATCACGAAACAAAGGTGTATAAACCACTGCACCGTTAATCTCACACTATTAAGCTCTTTGATTTTTTTTGACGAAAGCACCGCAACGCCAGCACATGCAAGCACGAGTAAACTTGCCACCAGCCAAGCTAAATAACCATCAATAGCGGGTAAAAACCATAAACTAAAAACAAAAGATAGCGCTGTTGCGACGACAATAAAATTGATGACATAATTTACTTTTTCTGCCGGTTGAGAATAAGTGCTTCGTAGCCAAAAAAATAACACCGAAGAAAAAATCATCGCTGATGAAAGTATCAATTCACTTTGATGGCTTTTGGGATAAGCCAAGGCATAAAGCATCAATAAAACACTCAGAGAAATCAGTAACGGGTGACGAAGACGAATGTTTTTTAAGGGCTTAACTAAGGCGATGATTAATATAACTGGAAACATTAACCCCAATACAAAGGCAATATTAAATTCAGTAAAAGAAAAAGAAGCGGCTTGTGCCGTACTCGAAAATAAAAACAAGCTTAACACTACCATCAAAAAACCAGTGAACGAGAAGCGCGTCGAGCGAAAGTGTTTCATATAAAGCCTTTTACCTAATGACAACAAACCTATACGATTGATGAGTTTAACTAGGAAATCAGATCAATTATTGCAATGCCAAACGGGGTTTATCGCTAAACACCATCAGACGAACCTGCGTATTGAAGTAGAACGGGTATATATTAAGACTAAGCAATATAGTGAAGTTTGTATAGGGTGTTTTTAACTAGGCTTATCACAGAAGAAATTATCACCTGAATATAAACACATTTAATTAAATTAAATGGCTTTATTACCCGCCACAAATAATTCACTCAGTGGGTTTACGCCAAACTGATAACAAAGTTCCGCCGGTTGCTCTATATTCCACAAGGCAATATCTGCATCAAAGCCAAGCGCAAGTTGACCTTTATTCGCTAAACCTAGTGCTTTAGCACCATAACAAGTAACACCAGCTAGTGCTTCTGCCGGTGTTAATCTAAAGAATGTGCATGCCATATTAAGCATCAGTTGAATATTATGAATGGGTGAAGAACCGGGGTTTGCATCGGTCGCAATCGCAATTGGCACTTGATACTTGCGTAATAATTCCATGGGCGGTAATTGTGTTTCACGAAGAAAATAAAACGCTCCGGGTAACAATACTGCAGTCATGCCTGCAGCTTTCATGGCTTTAATACCGGCTTCATCTAAAAACTCGATATGATCAGATGAAAGCGCATTATATTTTGCCGCTAATACGGTAGCGCCTAAATTTGATAATTGCTCAGCATGAACTTTTATCGGTAGACGATGTTTTTGTGCGGCAGCAAAGACACGCTCTGTTTGTACTAAACTAAAACCAATACTTTCACAAAAAACATCAACCGCATCGGCTAATTTACCTTTGGCAATGATGGGTATCATTTCATCACAAACTAAGTCGACATATTCATCAGGATTATCTTTGTATTCAACAGGTAAAGCATGAGCGCCAAGGAAAGTCCGCTTTATAGTAACCGGAAGCTTTTCAGCTAACTGCCCTGCTACTTTAAGCATTTTAATTTCGTTTTCTGTATCAAGACCATAACCCGATTTAATTTCAATACTGGTCACACCTTGTTGATGTAATGCAGTTAACCTGGGTAAGGCACTGGCTAATAATTCACTTTCACTGGCTTTACGTGTTGCAGAGACTGTTGAGACTATGCCACCGCCAGCATTAGCAATTTCTAGATAGCTTTTACCGAGTAAGCGCATTTCAAATTCATTGGCTCGGTTACCGCCATATACGATATGAGTATGACAATCAACGAGTCCGGGCGTTAACCATTTTCCTTTTCCATCAATAACCCGTAATGATTTTTCATCATATAGGGGTAAAGAAATTTCAGCACCTAACCAAGCAATTTTACTTCCACTTATTGCTAAAGCACCATTTTCAATAGCACCATAGCTGTTCGAGCCATCAGTCATAGTCGCTAGATTTACATTAATGAAGAGAGTGTGCCAAACAGAAGAATTAATCGTCATAATAGATCCAAAAGGTGATTTAAACGCTAAACTTTCAACCAGCGTTTATATCAAAAGATGGCGGTATTATAAGCGTAGTGTTTGATTGCTAATAACGCTACTTTACGCGATAGAGAATAGACAAGCAAGCTTGTATATACAACCCTTGACATCGGCACTTATAAATGAGATTGTATATACAAGTTATAGCGTTAAGACGACAACAGTCTTATAAACAATAAACCTAGCGAATTAACATGACTAAAGTAAAAACAGCAAAATTTACCGTAATAAAGCAGCATATTTGCCAAAAAATTGAATCTGGCGAATGGCAGCAACATGCAAAAGTCCCTTCTGAAAATGAACTCGCTGATCAATTTTCAGTAAGTCGTATGACAGCAAGACGTGCTTTACAAGAACTTACCGAGCAAGGACTACTGATCCGTTCGCAAGGTTCGGGCACTTTTGTTGCAACGTTTAAGTCACAGTCTTCGTTATTAGAAATTCGTAATATCGCTGATGAAATTCAAGAACGAGGTCATCGACATCACGCTAAACAGCTTACCTTGAAAGCGGTTGCTGTTAACGAAGAAATCGCTATTTTACTTAACTTAAAAACTAATTCAATTAATAGCGTATCAGTTTTTTATTCTGAAGTACTACATTTTGAAAATGATCAACCGATTCAACTTGAACAACGTTTTGTTAATAGCGACTTAGTAAAAAATTATTTACAGCAAAACTTCACGCAAATAACGCCTCACGAATATTTATCAAGTGAAGCGCCATTAACAGAAGCAACACACGAAATAGAAGCTGTATTAGCACAACCCCATATTTGCCAATTACTTCATATAGAAGAATCAATGCCTTGCTTACAAGTAAAACGTCGTACTTGGTCAAGTAAAGGGGTGGTCAGTTTAGCGACCTTAACCTCTCCGGGTAATAAGTATCGTTTAGGCAGTCACTTAAAATTCTAAAAAAATAATCATCCTTTTTACAACCCATAGTTAGGAAAATATCATGACTATCAAAAATACCTCAATAGACCCAAGATTAGATACAAGCCGAGTGATCAGAGCAGATCGTGGTAATAAAATTACCGCAAAAAGTTGGTTAACAGAAGCGGCTAAACGCATGTTAATGAATAACCTTGACCCTGAAGTTGCTGAACACCCACAATCATTAGTGGTCTACGGCGGGATCGGCCGAGCCGCACGCAACTGGGCTTGCTATGACAAAATTATTGAAGTATTAAATCGTTTAGAAGATGACGAAACCTTAATGGTCCAATCAGGCAAGCCGGTTGGTGTATTTAAAACCCACTCAAATGCGCCACGTGTTTTAATTGCTAACTCAAACCTCGTGCCAAACTGGGGTAATTGGGAACACTTCAACGAGCTCGATAAAAAAGGCTTGATGATGTATGGCCAAATGACGGCGGGCTCTTGGATTTACATTGGATCACAAGGTATTGTGCAAGGTACTTATGAAACCTTCGTCGCGATGGCTAAGCAACACTTTGGTGGAAGCGCTAAAGGTAAGTGGGTACTTACTGGTGGGTTAGGCGGTATGGGTGGTGCACAACCTCTAGCAGCAACTATGGCTGGTTTTTCAGCATTAGTGGTTGAATGTGATGAAACTCGAATCGACTTTCGTATCAAAACTCGTTATGTAGACAAAAAAGCAAAAACGTTAGATGAAGCTTTAGTCATGATCAACGAAGCATGTGCTAAAGGTGAAGCGATATCTGTTGGCTTATTAGGTAACACCGCTGACGTTTTCCCTGAATTAGTAAAGCGTGGTATCACACCCGATGTAACCACAGATCAAACGTCAGCACATGATCCATTAAATGGCTACCTTCCACAAGGTTGGACCATGGAATACGCAGCAGAAATGCGCTTAAAAGACGAAGCTTTTGTAGTAAAAGCAGCCAAAAAATCAATGGCGGAACAAGTACAAGCCATGCTCGACTTACAAGCGGCAGGTTCTGCAACAACAGATTATGGTAACAACATTCGTCAAATGGCTTTAGATGAAGGGGTGAAAAAAGCTTTTAACTTCCCCGGTTTTGTACCGGCTTATGTTCGTCCCTTATTTTGTGAAGGCATAGGTCCTTTCCGCTGGGTAGCATTGTCTGGCGATCCAGAAGATATCTATAAAACAGATGCAAAAGTTAAAGAATTGATCCCTGATAATCCTCATTTGCACAATTGGTTGGATATGGCTCGAGAGCGTATCGACTTTCAAGGTCTACCGGCACGTATTTGTTGGGTCGGTTTAAAAGACCGTGCACGTTTAGCGTTAGCTTTTAACGAAATGGTTAAAACTGGCGAATTATCTGCCCCCGTTGTTATCGGTCGAGATCATTTAGATTCAGGTTCAGTTGCTTCACCAAATCGTGAAACTGAAAGTATGTTAGATGGCTCAGATGCCGTTTCTGATTGGCCATTACTTAATGCCCTACTTTCAACGTCTGGTGGGGCTACTTGGGTAAGCATACATCACGGAGGTGGTGTAGGTATGGGCTTTAGCCAACATTCAGGTGTGGTTATTGTTGCTGACGGAACTGACGAAGCAGCTCAGCGTATTGGCCGCGTTTTATGGAACGACCCGGCGACAGGTGTTATGCGTCATGCCGATGCGGGTTACGATATAGCCGTTGATTGTGCAATAGAGCAAGGCCTTGATTTACCTATGATTGATGGCGCTAACGGTAAGTAACTTTTTCTTAGTGGCTGATGTAATAACTTAGTGCAGCCACATTAAAGAAAACTCATTTAACAAATTCATTAGAATTAACGAGAAATACATGTCAGATATAAGCACATTAAACATTATTCCAGGGCAATTAACCCTAGCGCAATTACGCAACGTCGTTAAATACGAAGGGATTCAATATAGCCTTGACGAGAGTGCCTTTGATGCGATTCATCAAAGTGCTGAAGCGGTACAACAAGTTATCCGTGAAAACCGTGTCGTTTATGGTATTAATACCGGCTTTGGTTTATTAGCCAGCACACGCATAAAGACAGAAGAGCTAGAATTATTACAACGCTCTATCGTACTTTCTCACTCAGCGGGTTTTGGCGAATACATGGAAGATTCCACAGTACGCTTAATGATGGTATTAAAAATCAATTCATTGTCACGTGGCTTTTCAGGCATACGTTTAAAAGTCATCCAAGCCTTAATCACTCTACTTAATGCTGAAGTCTATCCATGTGTACCCAAAAAAGGTTCAGTTGGCGCATCTGGCGATTTAGCGCCACTTTCACATATGGTTTTACCTTTACTAGGTGAAGGTGAAATGTCGCATGACGGTGAAGTCATTACCGCCCTTGAAGGTTTAAAAATTGCAGGTCTTGAACCGATAACACTTGCCGCTAAAGAAGGTTTAGCGCTACTTAACGGTACACAAGCATCTACGGCTTTTTCTTTGGAAGGTTTATTTCACGCTGAAGATTTATTTGCTGCTGCTGTGGTTATTGGCTCAATGTCTGTTGAAGCAGCATTAGGTTCACGTGCGCCTTTTGACGATCGCGTTCACCAAGTACGTGGGCAAATAGGCCAGATAGATGCAGCAACCGCTTACCGTTATGTTTTAGATACAAACTCTGAAATTGGTGGCTCTCATGTTGATTGTGAAAAAGTACAAGACCCTTATTCATTACGTTGTCAGCCACAAGTGATGGGTGCCTGTTTAACGCAAATTCGTCAGGCCGCTGAAGTGCTTCATATCGAAGCCAATGGAGTAACTGATAATCCATTGGTTTTTGCCAATGAAGGTGATTTTATCTCGGCAGGTAATTTCCACGCTGAACCTGTCGCTATGGCAGCTGATAATTTAGCCCTCGCCATTGCTGAAATAGGTTCGTTGTCTGAACGTAGAATGGCACTATTGATTGATGCAAATTTAAGTAAGCTCCCTCCATTTCTTGTAGATAACGGCGGTGTTAACTCAGGTTTTATGATAGCTCAGGTAACCTCAGCAGCTTTAGCATCAGAAAATAAATCGTTAGCTCACCCGGCTTCTGTTGACAGTTTACCAACGTCTGCTAACCAAGAAGATCACGTATCGATGGCTTGCTTTGCTGGTCGTCGTTTAGCTGATATGGCAGAAAACACCAATGGTGTCTTGGCCGTAGAGTATTTAGCTGCCGCGCAAGGTTTAGACTTTAGATCTCCTCTTAAAGGTGCTGAAAAAGTTGAATTAGCCAAAGCTATTTTACGTCAAGAAGTAAGCTTTTATGATAAAGATAGATACTTTGCTCCTGATATTGCACAAGCCTCAGATATTATTGCTGATGGTGAATTAAATCAATTAATACCCGCAGGTATACTACCAAGCTTCTAGTATTTAATAACAATATAAAAATAAAGCCCGTTAATGAAAATTAACGGGCTTTATATGTTCAGGATGAACGGTATGCCATGATCACATGGATGTGAAAGAATGACGATGTTCAGGATGAATGGTATGCCATGATCACATGGATGTGAAAGAATGGCGATGTTCAGGATGAAGGGGATGCCGTGCTCACAAGGATGTAAAAAGTAAAGCAACACCTATTACTGCTAGGTATTCACGCATTCATCTTATTAATACTCCCCTGCATATCAATGTTTGAGACAAGGATATTAGAGAGTATCAGGGCCAGACTAACGTGGGGAAGTTACCCAATAACCTAGACTTAACTAGTAAATATAATTCAATAACAAACTTGACATAATATGTCATAGTTGCTAACTTTATTTTTACAGAAGTGATCATAAATTTTACCTCTTCATAATAATATAACAACAGTATCTATATTTTTTTAACCTGTTAATCTATTGAAGTATTAATAACAAGGAGTTAGCGGTGGAATACATACTTTTCTTTGAAACATGGATTGTTCTAGCCATATTATTTGCTTGCGCAGAAATTTTTGTTCCCGGTGGTATCCTCTTAAATTTAGGTATTGCCTCATTATTAGTCGCTATTGGTGTACAACAACAATTACTCGATACTTGGACTCTAACTTTAACGACTTGGTTTATTCTTGCTTCATTTTTACTCTTTGTACTTTATTTTGTCACTGAGCGGTTTTTCAGTGGTGAATATACCGTTGAAAATATTTATGAAGAACTAGACATATATGGAAAAGAAGTAACGGTTATAGAAAAAATTGGACCAGGCACTCATGCTGGTCGTGTAGAATTTCAAGGCACTACTTGGACAGCACTGAGCGACGGTTCAGAGTTACAAGAAGGTAGTCACGCCACTATTGTTTGTAAAGAAAATATCTCTTTGGTTGTTGAACCGATAAAGTAACAACAACAACAAAATTATCATTCTAACTAAAAATATGGGAGCAACCTATGCTAGCCACACTCACCTTTGTCTTTCTTGGATTACTGTTTATCGTTGTCAAACTGGTCCTTATTGTGCCAATGAAAGAAGTTTGTATTATCGAACGTTTAGGTAAATTTCGCGCAATAATGCAACCTGGATTACATTTTCTTATTCCTTTTATTGACCGTGTCGCTTACCGTCATGAAACAAGAGAACAAGTCTTAGACATCCCTTCTCAAAGCTGTATATCTCGCGATAATATTCAAATTGAAGTCGACGGCTTAGTTTATATTCAAGTTATGGACGGTGCCAAAGCCAGCTATGGTATAGAAGATTACCGCCGGGCTTGTGTGAATTTAGCGCAAACCACTATGCGTAGTGAAATTGGCAAGTTAAAACTCGGACAAACGTTTTCAGAACGAGACACCCTTAACGAAACGATTGTCCGTGAAATAGACAAAGCATCGGATCCTTGGGGCATCAAGATGTTGCGTTACGAAGTTAGGAATATCACACCTTCTGCTAATGTCATTCATACCCTTGAAAAACAAATGGAAGCCGAGCGAAAAAAACGTGCTGAAATTACATTAGCGGAAGCTGACAAAGAGTCGACAATAAATTTATCAGAAGGTGAGCGTCAAGAAGCCATTAATATTTCAGAGGGTGATAAACAACGACAAATTAATGAAGCGCATGGTTTTGCAAAAGAAATTGAAATACTAACGCAAGCCACCGCAGAGGGCATGAACATGATTGCCAAAGCGTCAATGGCTCCGGGTGGCGACAAAGCAATAAAAATGCGTTTACTAGAGCAATTCATTAAACAAACTGGGTCTATTTTAAAAACTGCAGATGTCTCAATTATGCCTGCTGAAATGGCGAAATTAGAAGGCTTTTTCGAAGGCATGGACAAAGTAACGCAAACCGTTCAAGGAGCAAAATAATGATCCAGCAAACTATAAGTAATATTGGTGGCAGTAACCTTGATATCGTGGTGCTGGCTATTTGGGGCGCTATATTTCTCTTTCTAGCCTACAAATTTGTACAAGCTATTTGCTTAGTACCAACAAAGTCTGCCTATGTCGTTGAACGTTTAGGCAAGTACCGCTGTACCTTAGAAGCAGGCTTTCATCTTTTATTGCCATTTATTGACCGCGTGGCTTTTATTCAAGATTTAAAAGAAGAAACAATCGACGTACCACCGCAAGAATGTTTTTCAAAAGACGAAGTGAATGTTGAAGTAGATGGCGTTATTTACATCGAAGTCATTGATTCATTAAAAGCAAGCTACGGTATCACTGACTATCGTTTTGCCGCGATGCAATTAGCACAAACCACGACACGTTCGGTTATTGGTACCTTAGACTTGGACAGAACCTTTGAAGAGCGTGATGTTATCAGTGCTAAAGTGGTAGAAGTATTGGATAAAGCAGGCGAAAGTTGGGGAATACGTGTTCATCGCTATGAAATAAAAAATATAACACCACCTGATACCGTTAAAAATGCCATGGAGTTAGAAGTTAATGCAGAGCGTGAACGCCGGGCAATTCTAGCAAAGAGTTTAGGTGATAAGGCGAGTCGTATTAACCGTTCAGAAGGTTTAATGACTGAAATGATCAATATTTCAGAAGGTGAAAAACAACGTCGTATAAATTCTGCGGAAGGTAAAGCGGCACAAATAATTGCTATTGCGCAGGCAACTGGGGATTCAATCGCTAAAATAGCGATAGCCATTGAGCAACCGGGTGGACAACAAGCACTTGATTTACAATTAACCGAGCAGTACCTTCAACAAATGCAAGGCTTAAGCCAGGCAAACAGAAAAGTTATTTTACCGGCAAACTTACTTGATTTTAAGCAGTGGTTAGCCGTATCAGGTATTAAATAATAGCTAAGCTTCAAAATAGTAGAATAAATAAAGCACGTAGTTAACTCGCTTTTTAACTAGGTGCTTTGATAAATAAAATTATGTTATTAACTTGAAAATAAAAAAAAGCCAATGAGTAATACCATAACCACTGAGCCAACCACAAAAAATGATTACCCATCGTGAGTTTTTTTCTGCTAAACCTATTCGAATCTTAGTGACGGCAATATAAATAAGGGCCGCAATTAAAGCAGTAATAAAATGAATAAGTAAGGTATTAATTTCGCTATTTTGTTGCCACAAAAACACAATGCCTCGTTTGTTAACAAAAAATAAGTTTAATAACGAAATATGCAACCATAAAACAAAAAACAACTGAGTGGCTTTGTTAGTTAACCAAGCTTTAAGCATCTTATAACCCTGCAACCGATTTATATAACCAAACAATTAAATCATCATGAGTAAATTGATAAGTAAAACTATTACGCAGTTTTGCATCATTAATACGTTTACCAAAACGCATTGATGTTTCAAACGAGAACTCTGGCAACGGCAAGTTTAAAGCCTCAGCTGCCGCATGGTAATAATGTTGTTTAGATGTTTCTGTAGCGCTTACCGCGTTATAAATACCCCTAATGTTTCCATCTTTAATGATCTCCATTAAAACACCAACCGCATCATCCTGATGGATTAGATTAATAAAGGCTTGTGGGTCAGAAAGTAATTTTCTTCCTTGTAAAAACCTACCGGGGTGTCGCTCAGGGCCAATTAATCCGGCCAAGCGCAATATAACTGTTTCGCCTGAAAAGGCCTCTGCTGCTTTTTCGGCGCGAATTAGAGTAGCCACTTTATCAGCGTTCATATCTAGCACTGATTGTTCATCAACTAAACCTGACAAACCATTATAGACAGCAGTACTACTTAACAAGACAATTTTTTTTACACCGCCTAATTCAGCCATTTCAATTAACTGGGCAACTTTTTCAGGGTAATCGCTTCGCCCTTGGCGGATCTGTGGTGTTATAGAAATAATAAGCGTATCGTGACCAAAAACACTTAACACTGTTGATTTAGGATCTTCAACAGGTAAAATCAAAAGCTCTGTATCTATTTGCTCTTTAGCTAGTCTTTGCTTTTTCTCTTCACTTTGTACCGTTACTGTGACGCGATATTGTTCTCTCAATAATTGCTTTGCTAAAGCGTAGCCAAGCCAACCACAACCTATAATCGCAACATTTTTTGCCATAGTATTCCCTTAATTTATTAACGATTCTTTTGATGATATTCTTTAATTTTACTGACAACATCTGTTGAAATAGTATTGGGAATAGGTATAGAAAGATTATATTGTAAAATTTTCCAACCATCAGATGTCAACTTAAGCACACCAGAGCCCCGGCATTCGCCATAGTGACTATTGTCTAGTAACTCGTCAAAAAATGCCAATTGCTCGCTATTATTTGCTAATGCTATAAGCGTGATATTTCTTTGACGAGATTGATAGCGCCAACCTTGTCCTTGACTAAAGTAAGGAGTAACAAACTCAGTAAATTGTTTTTTTGTCCAACGCTCTTGACCATCAGTGCCTAAAAATACTGCTTGCTCATCAAGTAAATCAAGATAAATTTTTTGGTCAGCATCGCCAGCAGCTTGATGAAAAGTATCTAGCACTTTATCTATATCGCTGTTTGCAAATACACTGACATTTAAAAGACAGAGGCCTATAAGGCAAACTATAATTTTTATCATGGTATCAAATCCTAAATTTGGCTTATTTTGGTAGAATAAAATATAAGCCATTAAAAGTTGCGGCTACTTTTTCTCCACTCATTACCTGAACTTCAACGCAGAGTTTTATTTTCTGCTTAGCCAATAAGTTATCAATACTGCCTGAGCTTAACGAGAGTCCTGTTTTTGCAAAAGCTATCCCTGCTATTGGGCTATGATATCTAATCTTGGCATCAGCTAACACTATATTGCCCTTTAGATTATTCTGTTCCATTAACAAATAAACCCAGCCCCATCCTGTTAATGTTGCTAGTGTGTAGATACTGCCCGCAAACATAGTATTGTGTAAATTTTTATTAAAAAGTTCATCACAAGTCGTGACTAAATTTTGTTGATCGTAATAACCAACTGTCACCTTCATCACTTTGCTCATTGGTATAGTGCTATGCCAAGTCTTTTGCAATGCTGTTGATAGTTCATCACAATGAAAATCATCGCTTACCAGCGTTTTTTCCATATTGAAATGCTTAATTTTATTGAATAATAAGTGCGAAAAGCCAATGTTTTTATAAGATTGTTTTTCATAGAAGCTGATCGCTTGTTCCCGCGCTTTTAAAGAGAGCTTAGTGACACCTAAACGGTTCGCAAACTTTTCAAGGGCGAGTATTAACTGTTGTCCTAACCCTTTGCCCTGAAAATCATCAGCAACCGCCATATAACGGATTTGTCCTACTAACAAGCTACAAAAGTGAAGACGACCAACGGCAATAATATTACCTTTATCATCAAAAATCGCTCGATGAATCGCTTGTTTTTCCAAGTCATCTTTTTCACTTCCTTGTTTTTGTTGTGATGGTTTACGTAATATTGTCCAGCGTAAGTGGTAGTATTGGTCAAATTCTTGCTGGCTTATGGGTGATCGACACTCAAACATTGGTTATGCTTACCTATAACAATTAAAAAGATTCGTTCGTATACGCTATTATGAAATTAGTTAAAAATATCCAACAGGGTCAATTAAGTTACTACACGCAAAATGATGACTCAATTTCGGTGAGTGAAAACCAACACTATCGTTGGTTAGCTTTTGATAATGTCGTACAAAGCATGATGCTAAAGCGCAAGCCCTCACAACTTACATTCCCTCATCAAATCAGCTTATTATCACCTTTACTTTTTTTTCGCCCTAAAAAAGTTGTTGAATTTGGCTTAGGTGGTGGTAATTTAGCACGATTTTTATTGCATTATTTACCTGATTTAACCTTACACACCATTGAATATTCCCAAGAAGTTATTGAATGTTTCGAACGTTTTTTTAATCCACAAGCGACCAAAGTTAATTTGCATCATTGCTCGGCACTAGATTGGCTTCATCACCATAAAAAAATGAAACCTGATTGGTTTATTTGTGATATTTACCTTAAAAATCAGTCAATTAACGACTCATTGGTTTTAACCAAAAATATCTTAAAAAAAGTGGACGAGCAAGCTGTTTTATCACTCAACTTGCCAAGCCCATCAAACGAAGAAATTAATTATTTTCTCGCCGAGTTAAAAGTACTAGCTCCAACTAAACAGCTAGTATACTTTCATATTCCTCACTACTTAAATGTTATTATTCATTTACTGCCCTACGATATGTTAAGTCAAGCAGAAGAGAGTTTACTTGCTAACACTGTGCTACCCGCGAGAACTTTTAAACGCTGGCGTAAATATTGGCGACATGGCATGCAATAGTTCATTCCGCTTAGCAAGTGAGTGTAAAGGTAACAGGACCATCATTCACTAGTGCGACTTTCATATCAGCACCAAACTCGCCCGTAGGCACGGCAAAACCATGACCACGCAATTGTAAACAAAAATAATTATATAGTGGGATGCTGACTTCTGGTTTAGCTGCAGAAGTAAAGCTTGGACGCATACCTGAACGCGTATCAGCGGCTAGTGTAAATTGTGAAACAACTAAAATTTCTCCGTCAATATCGCTAACATTTAGGTTCATTTTTCCTACTTCGTCTTCAAAGATACGATAACCAGCAATCCGTTGCGCTAAGCGTTTCGCTTTAGTTTCGTTGTCGTCAGGCTCAATGGCAAGTAATACTAAAATCCCTCGATCAATTTTCCCTATCACTTGTTGATTAACCGTAACGCTTGCTTGTGAAACTCTTTGAATAACTGCGATCATTTTATTGCTCGGCTAGAAAATTTGCCATAGTATCGCTCGCTCGACAAAATGCATCAATAGTTTGTCGCTCAAAACCACTATGTCCGGCACAAGGCAGAATTTGTAATTGCGCGTTATCCCAAAATTTAGTCAGTGAAAAAGCGTTATCAAGCTGGCATACCATGTCGTAACGACCATGAAGAATAATAGCAGGGATTGCGGTTAGTTTATCAATATTTTCTAAAATGTAATTCTCGTTGATAAAACAATCTTGAGTAAAGTAATGACTTGATACCTTTGCCATGCATAAAGCCTGATGGGCGTCATCAACATGCGCCAAACCTATATGGTGATGCTCGAGGGTTGATAACCTTAATTCCCATAATGTCCAAGCTTTACTGGCCGAGATCACCGCGACTTCATTACTTGAATTGAGTACTTGGTGATAACCTGACAGTGGTGAATGTTGTAGCTCTGCTGGTAAATGTTCTACAAATTCTTGATAGTACTCTGGGAAAAAGTTTTTTGCCCCCTTCTGACTGTAAAGCCATTGGTATTCAGATCGAGTCCCGAGGAAGACACCACGTAAGATAAACGCTAAGATTTTGTCTGAATGTGCAATACCATAGGTTAGTGCTAACGTTGTTCCCCATGAGCCACCACAAATTAACCACTGTTCAATATTTAGGTGTTGACGAATAACTTCGATATCGCCAATCAAATGAACGGTGGTATTATCTAGCACCGACGGAGAGGGCTTTGAACGGCCACAACCTCGCTGATCAAATAAAATAATACGATACAGTTCAGGATCAAAATAACGCCGATGGTTCTCGCTTGAACCACTACCAGGACCACCATGAAGGTATAACACAGGTATTCCTGTTGGGTTACCCGACTGCTCAAGATATATTTGATGCTGCCCCCCAACAGGCAACAACTCTTCAGAATATGTTGCTATTTTAGGATATAAAGACCGTGACATGTATTTACTCTGTTTATTGAGACCATAAATAATATTATGGCGCAAAATATTAAAAACTGTCAGTTTCAAGCAAGCCTTTATAAATTAACTTATCTGATGCTTATCTAAGTGTTCTCTTTGGTGAACTTCTGGTTTAAAATTTTCTAAGCTGACCGTAAACAATGCACCGAAAAGCACGACTAGCCAAGATAAATAAACCCATAAAAAAAGAATCGGAATACCCGCTAGAGCACCGTAAATAGCTTCATAAGAAGGGAGTTGCGTGATATAAAAAGCAAAGCCTTTTTTTGCGACTTCAAATAAAAGTGCCGCTAATGTTGCACCAAACAAGGCATGTTTAAGCAGTACCACTTTATTAGGCACCACCATATATAAAATAAGGAATGCGCCAATTGAAGCAAGAATAGGCAAAGCTCTTAACGCTATATTGGTAAGGCCGAAAACGTCATAATTCCCTATTGATATCAAAGAAACAATATATGAAGTTGCCGCTATACTACTGCCCATTAACACGGGTCCAAGAGTCAGTACCATCCAATACATAGAAAAAGCGGTAACAATGCGCCTTTTGGTTGTGACCCGCCAAATTTTATTTAAGCTGGTGTCAATGGCAGAAATTAGCAATAGGGCAAATAAGAATAAAAAACTAATGGCGATAGCTGACATCTCTGAAGCATTCGTGACAAAACCGGTAATATGTTCTTTAACCACATCACCCGCAGCTGGCATAAAATTTTGATAAACAAAATTTTCAATGATCTCTTTAATATCAGTAAAGATAGGAAAAGCGGTCATAACTGACAACATGACTACAATCAAAGGCACCAGCGACATCAAGGTTACATAAGATAAGTAACCGGCAGTAATGTGTATTTGCTCTTTTAATATTCTATTAATAAAAAACAAACAAAAGTGCCAGATAGTCTGACTTTGCTGGTTTTTTTTAATGCTTTTGATCCAGTTCATTACAAATTAGTTATTATCTTATGGTGTACAATATATTATGATAATTGCTAAGCAAGTGATAGTGATAATAATCGTAATAAAATTTAACGTAGGAGTAATGATGTCTAATCAAGGTTCAGGTGGTAATGTTTTAGCAGCAATATGTAGTTTTTTTATTGCAGGTTTAGGTCAATTAGTTCAAGGCAGGATCCTCGCAGCAATCCTGTTTTTCCTGTTAACCTGGGTTAACTACACTTTAGCAGCGACAGGAGTCTTATTCTTTATGGCGATTCCTGGCCTTATTTTTCATCTGTGGGCAATCATCGATGCTGCTCGTTATAACGGTAGGAACTAATGAATAAGATTATAATTAAGGTCTCGTTTTTTTTCTTTTACTGTCAATAGTAGGCTGTCAATCTGCTTACTATTCAGCCATAGAAAAAGTAGGTAAACATAAACGTGATATATTAATCGATCGTGTTGAAACTGCTACTGAGTCACAATAGGAAGCAAAAGAAGAATTTAAAAATGCCTTAGAACAGTTTTCTGCATTAGTAAATTTTGATGGTAGTGAACTGCAACAACAATATGTAATAAGTAATGAACACTATCATACGAGTAAAGTTGCTGCTGAGGATGTAACTACTCGTATTAATTCAATTGAAGCTGTCGCTGAAGCTTTGTTTAATGAATGGAGTAGTGAATTAGAACAATTTACTAATCAATCCTTAAAACGCCAAAGTCAATCGCGTTATAACAAAACCGAAAAGCGTTATACTTCAGTGATTGAATCAATGCGTAATGCGGAGAAGAGAATGCAACCTATTCTTGATGCGCTTAAAGATAATATGCTTTATTTAAAACATGTTCTTAATGCGCGAGCTATCGGTGAGCTTAAAATAGAATATAAATTAATTGAATAAGATGTTGAACGCTTAATTAACGAAATGAACAATTCAATTAACAAATCACAAACATTCATAAAATCACTTAAAAACCCTTAGTACAAAAGGAGCACTTTTATGAATGTCTGCTTAGCGTAAGAAAAGGAATAGTAAATGGGAATAGGTGCTAGCTTGTTTATGTTAAATTAGCCGCCATCGCTCCATTACTTGATAACAGAGACTTACTCTTTATTAGTAGGATTTTATGTTGCTGAGATTATAAGTTATCACGTGTCATTACTTGATCTAGCGTGTGATAAGGGAGGATTAGCAATAAAATCACTTCGATCTTGTTTTTGGTTAATCGCGGTAAGTAAGCTTGACAGCTCTCTTATTTGACTCGGACCCGCTCGGCCTTCTTCAAAAAGTTGACTTAATCGTTGTAACATTTTGAGTTGCTCTGGAGACATTTCGAAATTCCCTTTCTTAATAATATTATTTAAAGATACCGCTTGGTCGTTATGAAGCTGTGGCATGTTGGGGGTAAATAGAGTCTTGTATGGGCAAAGTTATTTCCCTGCCATCATCAATGTACTCTTGATAAAGGACTTTTAACTCTCTGCGTTCGATAACGTTAGCTTTATCAGCAACAGCTTTTTCAAATAGATCATTTAAACGATTTAATTTTCTCTGCACCATAATAAGTTTGCTCCCTGCACCGTTACTTTTAAAGTTCATATGCAACTAATCGTATCAGTAAAACTAATATTCACCAGTGAGGTGTAATGATTAGCGTCAACTCAACATTTAGACATAACTAACTCACTTAATTAATTTTCATTAAAAAACAATAAATTAAAATACAATTACCCACTTTATTAACAGTGTATTGTGTTACTTCCTATGTGTTTTTAAGACATGTCTTACGCAATATTACGTTTAGGCTTACTGAAATTTACTGACAAAAAAACCAGCCGAAGCTGGTTTTTATCAATCGTCTAGATAAGAGGCTTATTTAGGACGAGTATCACGCTTACGTTCATTTTCTTTTAAAAGCTTTTTACGAATACGAATGCTCAGTGGTGTAACTTCAACTAGCTCATCGTTATCAATAAACTCAAGCGCTTGTTCAAGTGACATGACAATAGGCGGTGTTAACGTTTGTGCTTCATCAGTACCTGATGAACGAACGTTAGTTAACTGCTTACCTTTAAGAGCGTTTACTGTTAAATCGTTGTCACGGCTATGAATACCAATAACTTGACCTTCATAAATATCAACACCGTGTCCGATTAACATACGACCACGTGATTGTAAGTTGAATATTGCATTCGTTAATGCTTTACCTGTTGCATTACCGATCATTACACCATTTTTACGTTGGCCAATGTCGCCACCTTTATGAGGTCCGTATTCAAAAAATGTATGATAAATCAAGCCAGAACCTGACGTTAATGTCATGAATTCAGTTTGGAAACCGATCAAACCACGACTTGGCATGATAAAGTCCATACGAATACGACCCGTTCCGTCAGGTGCCATATCTGTTAATTCAGCTTTACGAACACCCATTCTTTCCATTATAGGTCCTTGATGCTGCTCTTCAACATCAATGGTCACGTTTTCATAAGGTTCTTGTATTTGACCATCAATCTCACGAATAATAACTTCAGGACGTGATACTGCTAACTCAAAACCTTCACGGCGCATGTTTTCAATTAAAATGCCTAAGTGAAGCTCACCACGACCTGATACTTTAAATTTATCAGCATCAGGAAGTTGCTCAACACGTAAAGCAACGTTGTGAATTAATTCTTTGTCTAAACGGTCTTTGATGTTACGTGAAGTAACATACTTACCTTCTTTACCACAAAATGGTGAAGTGTTTACTTGGAAAGTCATATTGATAGTAGGTTCATCAACAGATAATGCTGGTAAGCCTTCAACTTCTGTAGGACAACAAACCGTATCAGATATTTTTAACTCGCCTAAACCAGTAATAGCAATAATATCGCCAGCAAAACCTTCTTCGATATCAAGTCTTTCTAAACCTAAGTAGCCGAATACTTTACCAACTTTAGCATTATGAATCTTGCCAGTTGCTAATTTAATCGTCACTTGTTGGTTTGGTTTAACAGAACCACGAGTAATACGGCCAACACCAATTACACCTAAGTAAGAGCTGTAATCAAGTTGAGATATTTGCATTTGAAATGGACCATCTGGATCCGCTGTTGGTGCTGGCACTTCTTTAAGAATAGTATCAAATAAAGGTGTCATGTCTGTGCCTGTTACGCCTTCTTCAAGCGAAGCCCAACCATTAATTGCTGAAGCGTAAACAACTTTAAAGTCAAGCTGTTCATCTGTAGCGCCAAGGTTGTCAAACAATTCAAAAACTTGATCCATAACCCAATCAGGGCGAGAACCAGGCTTATCAACTTTATTAATAACTAGGATTGGCTTTAAACCTTGAGCAAACGCTTTTTTCGTTACGAAACGCGTTTGTGGCATAGGGCCTTCTTGTGCATCAACGATAAGTAAAACCGAATCTACCATTGACATAACACGTTCAACTTCGCCGCCGAAATCAGCATGGCCAGGAGTATCAACTATGTTTACACGGTAACCGTTCCAGTTAATAGCCGTATTTTTAGCTAAGATTGTGATACCACGTTCTTTTTCGATATCATTCGAATCCATCGTGCGTTCTTCAAGACCGCCGCGGGCATCAAGGGTACCTGATTGTTCTAATAATTTATCAACCAAAGTTGTTTTACCATGATCAACGTGGGCTATGATGGCAACATTACGTAATTTATCTAACACGGGTTTTACTCACTTCTTGCAAGACTTTTTCATCAAAAGAATATAGGGCTATAATTGGGCGCGAATTATACAGCAACGAAGTCAACAAAGACAGCAACAAATATTTCAGTACCTATTAAATTCTCCATACACGAATCGTAATGCACTGTTATACTCTTAAGCACCAACAACTAGCAGACGCACCAATTTGGCGCTACCAACGCACAAAGGTGGTGCAGACAGGCTTTAGTAAATAAGTTAACACCTTATATATAAGGGTTTTATCTGTTGGCATGAATTTCGCTTTATGCCCGTCATGCGAAATGCAAACGTATTTTATTTTAATGACACTGGAGACTTTACATGTCACAAGCCGTATTAGATTTAATCAAAGACAACGATGTTAAATTTGTTGACCTACGTTTTACTGATTCAAAAGGTAAAGAGCAACACGTTTCAATTCCTTATCACCAAGTAAATGAAGACTTTTTTGAAGACGGTAAAATGTTTGATGGTTCTTCTATCGAAGGTTGGAAAGGTATTAATGAATCTGACATGGTAATGATGCCTGATGCTGATTCTGCGGTATTAGACCCTTTTACAGATGCAGTAACATTAAATATTCGTTGTGATATTTTAGAACCAAGTACAATGCAAGGCTACAGCCGTGATCCTCGTTCGGTTGCTAAACGCGCTGAAGAGTACTTACGTAGCACAGGTATCGCTGATACTGTATTGATTGGTCCTGAGCCAGAATTCTTCTTATTTGATGATGTACGCTTCAGTACTGATATGAGTGGTTCTTTCTATAAGATTGATGATAAAGAAGCTGCTTGGAATTCAGGTACTGAATACGAAGAAGGCAATATGGGTCACCGTCCAGGTGTTAAAGGCGGTTACTTCCCAACGTCTCCTGTAGATTCATCACAAGATATTCGTTCAGCCATGTGTTTGGTTATGGAAGAAATGGGCTTAGTTGTTGAAGCGCATCACCATGAAGTAGCAACAGCTGGTCAAAACGAAATTGCATGTCGCTTCAATACCTTAGTTAAAAAAGCTGATGAAGTTCAAATATACAAGTATGTTGTTCATAACGTTGCTCACGCTTACGGTAAAACAGCAACTTTCATGCCTAAGCCATTAGTTGGTGACAACGGCTCTGGTATGCATGTTCATCAATCACTTGCCAAAGACGGTGTTAACTTATTCGCTGGTGATAAATACGGTGGCTTATCTGAAATGGCGCTTTATTATATTGGTGGTATTATTAAGCATGCTAAAGCATTGAATGCTTTTACTAACCCAGCAACTAATTCTTACAAACGTTTAGTTCCACATTTTGAAGCGCCGGTAATGCTTGCATATTCTGCACGTAATCGCTCTGCATCAATTCGTATACCGGTTGTTCCATCACCAAAAGCAATGCGTATTGAAGCTCGTTTCCCTGATCCAGCAGCAAACCCATATTTAGCTTTTACGGCTTTATTAATGGCTGGTCTTGATGGTATTAAAAACAAAATTCATCCTGGTGATGCGATGGATAAAGATTTATACGATTTACCAGCAGAAGAAGCTGCAGCTATCCCACAAGTAGCAACATCGCTTGAAGATGCCTTACAAAGCTTAGAAGCTGATTATGAGTTTTTAATCGCTGGTGGTGTTATGGATAAAGATATGATTGATGCATACATTGCTATTAAACGTGGTGAATCACAACGCGTAAACATGACAACTCATCCATTAGAGTTTGAATTATATTACAGCGTATAATCTTGACTATATGATTAAATGAAAAAAAGCTCACTTCGGTGAGCTTTTTTGTGGCAAATAGACGATTAATTATATAAGTTTAAGGTAACTATTTTAAGTTGAGCTAAATTTTTGCGTTATTCTTTATTGTTATTAACTTTAATCATCACATTACTTAGTTGTAATACCTTTGCGACGGCAACCAAAATTTATGTTTGGAGAAGTGATGATGGTATCTTAGTTTTTTCTGATAGCCCTCAAGCTGGTGCGGAAGAAGTTGAAATAAAAAAACCCAATACGGCCTCTTCTATTGATACCTCAATGCTAGATTTAACGCCAAAAATTATCAAAGATGATTACCAAGTTGAAATTAACCAACCTAAACAAAATGCCACGGTTAGAGACAACACTGGTTCTGTTTACATAGCAGGTAGTATCAAACCTATCTTTAAACAAGGCTTAGCTATTCAACTTTTTTTAGATGGTAAACCCCATCAACCTCCGCAATCTCACTCGATGTTTGTGCTACGAAATATAGATCGCGGCGAACATATCATAAAAATGCAATTACTTAATGATAAAGGCAAGATAATTGCATCATCAAAGCCTATAACCTTTTATATGCATAGAGCATCGGTTAATAACGCAAATTAAGTAGCATTTGCTGCAACTTGCACCAAATGTAACTACATTAATATTTTGTCGCACTACATCAGTGCAAAAGGTTTTTATGTCTAGCAACAGCAATAGAGATCAACAATTAAAATTTAGCTACCAACAAAAGCTGCCAAATCAGATGGTTACGGCACTTGTAGTGCTAGATAATAAATTAACGATTAAATATGTTAACCCTGCAGCAGAAGCGTTATTAGTTAAGAGTTTTAACAAGCTGTGCAACTTACCAATTACAACAGTCTTCTACAATTCTCCTATTAAAAAGGAACGTTTAGAACAACTGCTGACTTCTGGCCAAGAATTTAGTGACAGTGATGTCACTATTGAATTTTTTGATCACAGCCGTATTACCGTGGAAATAACAGCCTCGTCTGTTGAGTTCAACAAACAGCCACATATAATCTTAGAATTCAAACAGATTGATCAGCAAAAACAAATGAGTATCGAAGCATTTCAGCACCAGCAATGGGAGTCGTCTCGAGATTTGATACGTGGGCTTGCACATGAAATTAAGAATCCATTAGGCGGTCTTCGTGGCGCTGCACAATTATTAAGTAAAGAATTAACGCAAGAGCAACAAGAATATACTGAAATGATTATTGAACAAGCCGACCGTTTAACTAATTTGGTTGACAAGCTTTTAGGCCCTAATCAATTACCTCAAATGGCAGAACAAAATATTCATATTGTCTTAGAGAAAGTTTTTAAGCTGATTAATTTTAACAACCCTAAAAATATTAAATTTATTAGAGACTATGACCCCTCTATTCCTGAAATAAGTTTTGATCAAGATAAGCTTCAACAAGCGGTTTTGAATATTGTTAATAACGCCGTTCAAATTATTGATGAGGGCTGTAACATAACCCTCAAAACAAGAGCCGCTAGTAATAAAACCATTAATGGAAGACGGGTAAAACTCTGTGTTCAAATCAGTGTTATTGATAATGGCCCTGGTATTCCGAAAAAGATTCAAGACACTCTATTTTACCCTATGGTATCTGCACGCGATAACGGTACAGGTTTAGGCTTGTCTATTTCACAAACCTTAGTGCAACAGCACAAAGGTAAATTATCTTGCTATAGCCGACCAGGTCATACTGAGTTTTTAATTTTACTGCCTTTACAAGAAGAGAATAATAATGAATGTTGAGCAAGTTTGGATTGTAGATGATGACAGCTCTATTCGCTGGGTGTTAGAAAAAGCCTTATCAGGAGCAAATATATCTGTAGCCTCTTTTGAGAAACCAGAAGACTTACTCATCGCCCTAGAGCACCAACAACCAGAAATAATAATTTCTGATATAAAGATGCCAAATATTGATGGTATGACGTTACTTAGCCGTGTTAGTGAGAATTTTCCTAACCTACCGGTGATCATAATGACTGCACATTCAGATCTCGATAGTGCTGTAAATGCCTATCAGGGTGGCGCATTTGAATACTTACCTAAACCTTTTGATACTGACGAAGCTATTTCTCTAACAAAACGGGCGCTAACACATGCTCGGGAACAAAGTGCTAAACGTAAGCACTCTATAGTAGCACCTGATCCCGTTGGAATAATTGGCGCGGCTCCAGCTATGCAAGAAGTTTTCAGGGCAATTGGACGATTATCACGTTCGAGTATCAGTGTACTCATTAATGGCGAGTCTGGTACAGGTAAAGAGCTTGTCGCACATGCCCTTCACACGCATAGTCCACGATCGAATGCTCCCTTTATTCCCTTAAATATGGCTGCAATACCAAAAGATTTAATTGAATCAGAGTTATTTGGCCATGAGAAAGGTGCGTTTACTGGCGCGAATGCCGTAAGACAGGGTCGCTTTGAACAAGCGCATAAAGGAACCTTGTTTCTTGATGAAATTGGCGATATGCCTTTAGATATTCAAACACGTTTGTTACGTGTGCTCGCCGATGGACAATTTTATCGCGTTGGTGGTCATTCACCTATTAAAGTTGACGTAAGGATCATTGCGGCTACACATCAGAACCTAGAGGTTCAAGTCAGTAATGGTGAATTTCGTGAAGATCTATTTCACCGTTTAAATGTCATTAGAATACAGTTACCCAGTTTACGTGAACGCAAGGAAGATATTGAACAGCTCATTAATCATTTTTTACATTTAGCTGCAAAAGAATTAGAGGTTGAACAAAAAACCCTGCACAAAGCCACACTTAGTTATTTACAACAATGTGCGTGGCCAGGAAATGTTCGTCAGCTTGAAAATATTTGTCGTTACTTAACGGTAATGGCAAGTGGTAAAGAAATTATATTAGATGATTTACCGAGTGAACTTGCTGAGAATACCCCATTAACAAACCCTACTGCAAAAGCTTCATCATGGCCAGTTGCATTGCAAGAGTGGGTTGATGAGCAATTAGCCAAAGGGAATAACAATATTATTGATACCGCTTTGCCTGAATTTGAAAAAATACTATTAGAGCGTGCGCTTCATTATACACAAGGAAGAAAGCAAGAGGCGGCTAAAAAATTAGGTTGGGGAAGGAATACCCTAACAAGAAAATTAAAAGAACTTAATATGTAATGACGTAGTGAAGGTAGCTGTTTAGCTACTTTCACATGTATCACTGATACACTGCTTACAACTGTTACACAATTTCAAGTTAATGATGTGGGCAGCTACAATCAAACTTGCGCCAATCACAATAAAGAATGGCTGAATATCTTCTGAAAAATCATGCTTTATCCAGTAAATACCAATACCTAAAAAAAGTAGGTAGAAAGGGTAATGCTTTCTATGGTATTTTTTAAAACCGGAAAACAAGGCTAAAGTACCTAGTGCAGCAGTTATTAATAAAAATACATGTTCCCATGCATGGTCAGCTAAAAAACTTAATCCTAGTAAAGGCAGTGCCGGTAACAATATCGGTAATAAGATACAATGAAGCGCACAAAGTGATGTTGCGGTTATTCCAATACGATCAAGCACTTTATACTCCCCTTACAATTAGACAATGATTACTGTTATAAGTGAATAATATCACAATTGATATAGTATCACAAAACTTTTAAGCGCGTTCTATAGGAAAAGAAATTACATCCTCAATAGCACTTTTTTCTAGCGCAATCATCATTAAGCGGTCTATACCCAAAGCTACTCCTGCACATTGTGGCAAGCCTGATTGTAGGGCTTTAATAAAGTTATCATCTATATTTTTAGTAGCAAGTCCTAGTTGTTGACGTTTACTGTTATCTTGCTCAAATCTCGTAATTTGGATATCAGCATCTGTTAATTCATTGAAGCCATTTGCTAACTCAACGCCCTTAAAATAGCATTCAAATCTTTGGGCAACACGGTTATCTTCATCACACTCTTTAGCTAATGAAGCTTGCGCAATTGGAAAATTATAGACAAAGCATGGTCGAGATAAGCCAATATTCTTTTCTATAATTTCTGAAAAGATAAACTGTAGTAATAAGTCACAATCATCTGATTCATACAACCAATCTGCGGCTTTACCTCGTAACTCGATAACCTCATATAATTGGTTAAAAGTTGCGGTTAAAGGATCTACACTGACGAATTTAATGAATAAATTTTGATAGGATATTTTTTCAGATTCTGGCGTTTTTACCACTGTAGATAATAGTTCATCAACTTCAGCCATTAAATCGTGTTGATCAAAACCTATACGGTACCATTCTAATAGGGTGAACTCAGGATTGTGATAACGGCCTGAATCTTCATGACGAAATGCTTTACAGATTTGGAAGATACAGCCATAACCTGAAGCAAGTAGTCGTTTCATATGAAACTCAGGTGAAGTTTGTAAATATAGCTGTTGAGATTGATCTATATCGCTGTTATCTAAATAGTTGTATTGGGTGCTAAAGGCCTCAAGATAAGGATCTGTTACTGTTCCCATAGAGAGTGATGGTGTTTCGACTTCAACAACATTTTTATTTTTAAAAAAATCTCTGATCGCATTAATAACATTTCCTCTAGACTTAGCTACTTCCCACTTCATTTACGTACACTACTTAGAATAAAAAATTATAATTATATAGAGTATATACGAAAAGCTAATCATCTGAGAAGTGGACAGATGACTATCAGAAATATCTAAAGCGCTATATTGAAAAAGAGGGGAATAACTTTTCAACGCTATCTTTTATCTGTTGCGATATACGTTCAGCGTCGTTAATCATCTGGAAGTAACAAACAACAAATATCTGTTAACTGTATATTGATTTGGTACGTTGAATATCCTACCCCGAGATAGGCATGTTCAATACAAGTCCACTATCGTAAGCGCTACTACTCTATAGTTATAAAATATTTATAATTGATGTGTTTCAAATGCCAGAAAGCAAAAAACCTGACTCTTTCGGATTGGGTTTTTTTACGTGTAGGGATATACTAATGTCGCGTTGCCAAGGATGGTAAAGAGCAACCTAATTAGAAGCTTAGCAATGTCCTATTCTCACATTTGCATGTCGAACATAAGTCACACTAACGTTGGCGCTACGACTATATTAGTTATAAATGGTGTATTTTTCAAACGCCAGAAAGCAAAAAACCTGTTACGTTAGTAACGGGTTTTTACGTCTAGGAATATACTAATGTCGTGTTGCCAACGATGGCAAAGAGCGACCTAAATAAAAGCGGAGAATATCCTACTATCATATGGGCATGTCGAACATAAGTCACACTACCGTTTATGCTACTACTCTACAGGTATAAATGCTGTTTTTTTCAAACGACAGAAAGCAAAAAAACCAACTCTTTCGAATCGGGTTTCTCTAAATAGAAGCGGAGAATGTCCTATTCTTACATGGGCATGTCGAACATAAGTCACACTACTGTTTGCGCTACTGCTCTACGGTATAAATACTGTATTTTTAAACGTCGGAAAGCAAAAAATCCGCTACATTAGTAACGGGCTTTTCTAAATAGAAGCCTAGCAATGTCCTACTCTCACATGGGAACTCCCACACTACCATCGGCGCTACTGCGTTTCACTTCTGAGTTCGGAATGGGATCAGGTGGTGCCACAGTGCTATTGTCGC
>NZ_JACGVZ010000125.1:0-339 GCF_014077465.1 Colwellia sp. BRX10-4 | reverse complement strand
ATAACGCCACATTAAGCGGCAAAAAATTGTTGGCTAAAATGTTGAACGAAGTGAAAACAGCCAACTGTTTTTTGTCCGTTTGAATGCCTTGTTATGCGACTTTTAGATTACCATAAACCGGATAATTTATATAAATATTAGCGACATAAAATGCACATTAAAAAAACTCACAGCATTGCGACACACTAAACCGTGAATTTTGAGCCACTAATGAAAAGTGAATTTATCACTTACCTACTTTGGCGAAAAACTATTTAACCAAAAAGTGAAATAGATTTAATTACGCGTAAATAACCAAGATAAAGAAAAGACAACTACCACAATTACATTTAATCGAAT
>NZ_JACGVZ010000050.1:0-5365 GCF_014077465.1 Colwellia sp. BRX10-4 | reverse complement strand
AAAACCAATACGCCCTACGATGAGTCAAAATACTTAGAGGCCCTAAAACAAAGAGGCTCACCGCTATTAAAATTTGCTGTAAATAGCTAAATTTTACTAGTTGTCCACCTCAGGGCGTGTTGTTATGTACCTTTTTGCCGATAGCTACCATTGTTGTATGTATAACGGGCACAAGGGTATGCTAATGCCATTAACAATATAAAACTAATTACCTTAAAACTGAGTGCTAACTCAAAATCCAGATTAGATGCTAAGTAAATCAACAAGGGTATAAGTGCAAATACATAGATTAATGTACAAAAGAAACCCATAAAAACAAAGCCATTTCCAATTAGCTGTGAATCACAACTTTGACATTTTGTCCAAAACGCTCTAATTCCGTTACACCAATCCGAAAAAGTAATTGCTGTATTTCCACAATTCGGACAATTCAACTGGATACTCCTCTAGGTACATAACGCCTAATTAACAGGCAAAAAATTGTTGGCTAAAATAAGCGACGAAGGAGCAAAAGCCAACTGTTTTTTGTCCTTGTTTAATTTCTTGTTAGCTGTACTTACATTAAACTGATTGCCCAAACCATTAAAACAAAGAAGCTTAAAAGCATAGATGTACCAACTATAACTTTAATTTTCCTTGAAGTATTTATACTTAAACTAGTGAACCAAGCCTCAGCTCTTTGATAGCGAAGATCATTTTTAACCGCAAAATAGAACAAAACAATAGTAAAAAAGAAGAATGCCAAAATTAATATTTTAGGTAACTCAGATGACAAACTAACACTATTAGGATTAATGTAAGTTATATAAAGTAAGCTTTGGATCACGATATTTAACCAAAAAGCACAAGTCATAATAGGAAAAAACTTTTCCTTTGAATCGTGATTTAAGATGTATTTGACAATAACGTGCCATTTACACAAAACTTCCATCAAACTCCCTGTACAGCTAACGCCCCATTAAGAGGCAAATAATAGTTGGCTAAAATAAGCGACGAAGGAGCAAATAGCCAACTGTTATTTGTCCTGCTTGAATGGCTTGTTATGTGGCTATTCGCCACCACCGTCGCTGCCTGAACAGTCAGAGGATTCACCCCCAATGTACACGCCGCTGCTATATGCATTACTACTAGATTTACTTTGAGATACTTTTTTGAAAGCTATAATTGATCCAAGTAACGGTAAAAGCAAAGCTAACAAATAGTAAGTCTTTTTACGTTGAACAGGCAGACTAAATGAATCCTTTACTGTTAAACATGCAAATAAAGCTAATACAAAATGAGATAACAAACCTATCGTAATAATCAAGTAAAGATTCATAGACTCCTATTGCCACATAACGCCCACTTAAGGGGCAAAATAGAGTTGGCTAAAATAGGTGAACGGAGTGAACAAAACAGCCAACTTTATTTTGTCCCTCTTTAAGTTCTTGTTATACGTTTATTACACTACAACATGTACTTCTCTTGCACCTGCACCCATCGCTATTTCTCGTAGAACTCGATCTTCAACTTCCGATAAGCCACCTTCGAGAAACTCATGAGGTTGGATGGTGATTTTAGGTGAGCGCTTAAAGAAGCCAATTGCACCGAATTCTTTAACTGCATTTGTAAGACAACTTTCTGCCACAAAAAACTTACCAATAAGCAGCCTTGTTGTAGTAAAGGGCTCAGTAGAGTGAAACGTCATACTACGACCTTCGGAAGTTAACACCATCTTGTTTGAATAAACATCTACTTTGATTTCCATATCACCTCAATCTCAAAACGTATAACGCCTTACTAAGCGGCGAAAAATAGTTGGCTAAAATGTACGAGGAACGAGTGCTAGCCAACTGTTTAGCGTCCGTTTGAGTAACTTGTTATACGTTTTTGTAATGCAAACTACAATTGTCTGCAAGCTGTTCCCAGAGCGAATTATTACCTAGCGCTAAAAGATCTATATTTTTTAATTGTGCTTTAAATAACGATACCAATAAAGGATTAACTCGTTGTTCTAGAAAAGCGTTTCTATCTTTTGAATAAGCTTTATCTACCATATCTAAAAACGCATCAAGCGTTAATAATAATTTAGCCAAACTTTCGTTAAGAAAAATTAATGACTTCCCATCAGTACTCACCTGATAAAGGTGGCTTTCATTGGGTTTGATTATTATAGGTTCAGATTCTTGTCCAGCACCAATAACTAAACAATCAGGAAACTGTTGCATTGCAACATCTATATTTCCTTCCCATTCAGTTGCCCAAGACCAATTTGATAATAACGGTAAAAATTGTTCATCTTCAAAGTCGCCGAAGTATAAGTGCGGAGAAACGAAGCCCGGCAACCCTGTTTTACAAATTACATCTACGTTCTCATCCGTAATACTTTTACCTTTCAATAAATGCTTTGGATATATGTGAAGCTCAAAGTCAGGATGCACACTCTACCTCGAAACGTATAACGCCCCATTAAGAGGCAAATGATAGTTGGCTAAAATAAGCGACGAAGGAGCAAATAGCCAACTGTTATTTGTCCTGCTTGAATGGCTTGTTATACGAATATTACGCATTACTGAAAAATCATAGCGACTGCTACCACAACAATAAACAATATTACTGCCAGTGCTAGCATGTTACCTATAAAAGTTAGAGGTTTAGATAACTTAGTGAAAGAACCTAACTCCCATTTAGATAAATTACCTTTGCTTTTAAGAAAAGCCTCTTTATCAGAATCCTGAACATTGCTCCATTCACGATTAAACTTTTTAGATGAACGAACTCCAGTTAGCAATTTATAACCGAAAAAAGCAATTAATAAGATTAAAAGAGCTGCTTCAAACATTTCAGTTAACTCCATAATTGCCTATTCGTATAACGCTTTGCTAAGCGGAAAATAATGGTTGGCTATAATCGCGAAGCGATGGCCAACTGCTATTTTTCCGTTTAAGCAACTTGTTATACATTAATTTTTAGCCTTACCAGCCTCTAAGATTGGCATACCAGCTTCTGTTGGAATATAAATACGCTCGCCATTTCCTTCTTGTAGGCCTTTGATCCAAATATAACGTAGATATGATTCATTATTTTTTAAAGATTCACCAATTATTCTATTGGCTTCTGCTGCTGCTTTCGCTAATTCTATATCAGCTTTACCCTCAGCCTTAGCACGGACTAATTTAGCTTCGCCTTCAGCTTGAGCTAAAGTAACTCTTGCTTTTGCTTGCATTAAAGCAGCTTCTTCTTGCGCTTTAGCTTCTACAATGAGTATTTGTTTACTCCATTCAGCCTCTTTTAAAGAAGCCTTACCATTCATTTCCATGCTGTAAACTTTATATTTTGGCCAAGCCCACAGTGATAAGCTTACGACCAAAACGAAAGAAATAACTAAAAAAACTATACCGCCAAATGCGATTGCGTTCCGATTCGGGTGCATGGACTCTCCTTAATGTATAACGCCCCATTAAGAGGCAAATGATAGTTGGCTAAAATAAGCGACGAAGGAGCAAATAGCCAGCTGTTATTTGTCCTGCTTGAATGGCTTGTTATATTTCATTGCTCGAATATATGCTCAGTATTGGAAACTTATGCTTTCCGAACGATACAGTAATTGATTGAGTCTCTTTACCCTCGAAGTTTAATTTATATTCGAGTGGGCTTATGCGGCTACCGTCAGCAAATAAACCTAGCAAATGATCTTGATCTAAAGTGCGATTACCAGTAGCCAAGTTAGTTAACGTAATAACACTCCAACGCTCCCCAATTACATTGCTCATAAGTACATAGTTTACTATTTCAAAATCCCCCTTCTTAGGCATAATGTTATTATCATTGGCAAAAGATAAATTAATATTTTTTGATACTGACCGCTCAACGCTCAAAACCTCTGTTTCTTCAGCATTGATTGCATAAGAAAATAAAATCAAAATTGGAAAAATATAATTATACACGCAGTATTCTCCTGAAATATAACGCCCGCTTAAGCGGAAAAATGTAGTTGGCCAAAATATTGAACGGAGTGAAAATAGCCAACTGTATTTTTTCCGTTTAAAGCGCTTGTTATACGAATTGTATGCAGAATTAAAAACTAAAACTAACCCCTATATTTAAAGTTATTGAGTCAATGTCACCTAAGTCTATGTAAGTGTACTCTGCATATACCCCCAAGTTATTTTGAAATGAATATTGCCACCCAGCACTTGCAGTTATACCTGCACCATCATTAGCTAAATTAGCAAGGTCACCTTTAGAGACGTTGTAATCATAAAATGCAGCTCCTCCTTTGATGTATAATTCATTGCGTTTTGATAAACTGAATTCACGTTTGACATTTATACTTAATGAATCAAGATCAATTACTGTATCTGCACTAGAATAATTAAGTTCTGCTTTCCAACTATCTAGAAATTGGTAACTATAAAATATATGAGTATTACCAATTGAAGTATCTCTTACTCCATAATCACCAGCTCCTATACCTACGCCTATAGTATGAACTTCCTGATTTGCAAAAGAAGTAAAAGAAATTAAGAAGGCTGAAGATAAAATCCATTTGTTATTCATTTTGTTATCCTTATTGGAATTATTCATAGGTTGAAATTCGTATAACGCCTTGCTAAGCGGCGCAAAATAGTTGGCTAAAAAGTGCGAGGTACGAAGCGCAGCCAACTGTTATGCGTCCGTTTGAGCAACTTGTTATACGTTTACTGCACATACAAGCTTGAATATTCTTCTAATATGGCATCAAGCTCTTTAGCTGTACATCTTAAATTTTCAGTGACTAGTACAATAGGTGTTTTGTACCACATTTTAGTTATTTTAAAGTAGAACTTCGAGAACCAATTAAGGTTACTAAAGAATTTATTGTCATCATTTAGGTGAATAGAGAAATGTGGTGGTGGATTTAAATCAGGGCAATTTATTAATTTAACATCAGACCATTCAATTAGGATGTTATTGGGCAAAGTTGAATTATCAATTAATCCTTCGGGTGTAAAAATAAGTCCTAAACAAGTGCTTCTGACAATTAAGAATTGGGCATATGAGTAAACACTCATCATAAGACCAATAGCTATAAATAATATTGAATATGAAACACTAATTTTCTCGAGATACAGCCAATAAATACCATATACAATTAAAGGAGGTCCAATTAATAAACTTAGTAATGCGTAAAATAAAGCTTTCCGTTTGTTTATCTCAATTTGCACCACAACTCCTTAAACGTATAACGCGACATTAAGCGGCAAAAAATTGTTGGCTAAAATGTTGAACGAAGTGAAAACAGCCAACTGTTTTTTGTCCGTTTGAATGCCTTGTTAGGTTAATCTAGCTTCTTTAGTCGCATAGATAATAAAACAAGTAATCCGCCCATAATACCTGTAGAAAC
>NZ_JACGVZ010000016.1:0-105051 GCF_014077465.1 Colwellia sp. BRX10-4 | reverse complement strand
GTACTAATTAAATTAATAATTAATACTTAATCTGTGTGACATCATTATTAAACTGTTTTACGTCTTTCCTTGCTTCTCGCTAGAGAATTAAGAACCGACTATGTAAAATCAATGTAATGTGAGTGTCTACACAAATTGCATGATAACTAATTGTTAAAGAACGTTAACGCTAGGCGTTAACCGAAACAAAATCTCATTCGCTTTGCTTCGTTGCTACAGGCCTTGCCTGAAGCGAGATGCGTATTTTACGCACTCTAGTTTCGATGTCAACGTTTTATTTAATTTAATTTGAAGTTCTTTTCGAAGTTTCAAACCTTATTGATAAACGTTAAGTCAACTACTTTACTCTAAAGTGATGTAGATAACTTATCAAAACAGCTCTTTCGTGGTTCGTTTTGACTGAACCCCTTGGAACTGGAGCGCATTCTAGACATTTCTCGCTAGGCGTCAACCCTTTTTTGTAATAACTTTAAAATAAACGTTTGTTCGCTTATTTATCGAACAATTTAGCTAATATACACGCTAGCTTCGCTAATTTTATGGATACGGTCTGCTTTAATCGCCTCATTATCGCTATATTGATCAACAAGCAATATCTTACTTTTTATACCAGCACGCTCTGCAGCCTGCATATCTGATACTTTATCACCAATAAAAATACTCTTTGCTAAATCAATGTCATACTTTTTAGCTGCAGATAAAATCATACCGGGTTCTGGTTTTCTACAATCACAGGCCACCTTGTATTCACCAACGCCTTTATCTGGATGATGAGGGCAATAATAAACATCTGCAATTACGATCCCTCTCGATTTAAATTGTTCTACCATCCATAGAGTCAGTTGATTAAATTGCTCAACCGTATATTTGCCTCTAGCAATACCTGATTGGTTAGTAATGACAAATATTTCATAACCTTTATGGTGCGCATCCAAACAAACAGTAAAGATATCTTCGACAAATTCAAATGCTTCTTTTTTATAAACGTAACCATGGTCAACATTTATAATGCCGTCCCTGTCTAAAAACAGTGCTTTTTTCATAGTTAATTTCTTTTGACTTAGCGGCTAATGATAGGTTATTGGTTAGATTAATTGATAAAGCCATCGTTCTTGAATATTTTGCCGCACGAATTAACGAATACTTTGCAGCTTAGATACCCAAGAACGACATTGTGCTCAATATCTGCTGTTAATAAACAGCAGATATTTGTTACATGCAAAGACCGCCATCAATTTCTACGACACGGCCGGTAAAAAACTCATTTTCAAAAATATACTTTACGGTGTGAGCAATTTCATCTGCTTCACCTAAGCGGCCAACGGGTTTCATTTTTTCTAAACGGTCACGCATTTCTGGTTTCATCGCATCAGTCATTGCGGTGCGAATAACACCTGGGGCAATAGCGCCAACACGAATACCATGACGTCCTAACTCGCGCGCCCAAGTTACGGTCATAGCGACAACACCCGCTTTAGATGCAGCATAATTGGTTTGTCCCATATTACCGGCTCTTGCGATAGACGACATATTAATAATGACACCTTTACGTTTACCTTCAATCATGTGAACAGCAGCTTCGCGACCACATAGGAAAACACCCGTTAAATTAACATCGATGACGGATTGGAACTGATCCAATGACATTTTCTTAGCGACGACTCCATCTTTAGCTTTAACAAACATACCGTCACGTAAAATTCCGGCATTGTTAATTAAGCCGTCGATCCCCGAAAAGTCATCATTGATCTGGCTAAAAATCGCTTCTACTTCACTTTCATTTGTCACGTTGGCTAAATAATACTTTGCCGAAGAACCTGCTGCTTCAATAAGTTTTACAGTTTCTTGTAATAACGATTCATTTAAATCGATTAACGCTAATTTGGCACCATTTGTTGCTAAGCTAATTGCCATAGAACGTCCTAGGCCTTGTCCACCACCGGTGATGACGATAACTTTATCATTCAAATCCATTGTTTTTCCTTTATCTCTATTATATTTTTTCGTTGATAGGGCTAAAAAACCAATCAACTAATTTATGGTCAACATCATTAATATTTGAAAAAGCCCAATTGGGATTTTTGTCTTTATCAACTAATAATGCCCTAATACCTTCGCAAGCTTCAGCATACTGACAAAAACGAAGGATTAAATTTAACTCTGAGGTAAAACATTCACTCAAACTTAGCGTTTTAGTCGTTTGTAGCTGCCTATATATAATACAAGCACTCAATGGGCTACCTGCCAGTAATTTGTTTTTTGCTTTATTTAGCCATTTATTGTCTGTTTGTACATTTAAAATCGCTTTATGTATATCAGCAATATTATCGAAAGCTAATAATTTTGCTATAGTCACTTCATTGTTTTTTACCTCATTGGGTAAATGGTGTTCAAAGCGGTTCGAAAAATCGGTCAATGCTTGCTTTAGCAGTGAGTGATTTCGATCATTGTCTTGCCAGTCGACTGTTAGTAAGTGATCAAAAACACCATTTTTAGATGAACTATCAATAATATAATCCGACAAGCCAAGATAGTTAGCATCTACGGCATTAAATACAGCACCGGTGATCCCTAAGAACAAACCGAGGTCTTGGGGTGTTTTATTAAAAAACCAACTTGACCCTACATCAGGAAATAGCCCTATTGATACTTCTGGCATTGCCATCAAAGTGCGCTCTGTGGTTACACGATGACTGGCACCAGCAAATAAACCTATGCCGCCGCCCATGATATAACCATCTCCCCAGATCATAATAGGTTTACTAAAATTATGAATTAATTGGTCAAGTACATATTCTTCACTAAAAAATTCATTAGCGAAGCCTGATGTAATGACGTTATCATCTATTGGTGTCTCTAGTGCGTGTAAATAGTTATACAGGCTAACAACATCTCCACCAGCACAGAACGCTTTTTCACCGGCGCCTTGTAAAATAACCATCGCTATATTGTCATCTTGCTGCCAAGACAGCAGTTTTTTGGTTAACAGCTTAATCATCGAAAGATTTAATGCATTAAGCGATTTAGGCGCATTAAGTTCTGCTATGGCTATTAGTTTATTATTATTGCTGCTTAACTCTTTAAATATCACATCTGTCATTTAATTTAGCTCCGATTCTTTACGGGTTAATGTTCTGTTTGATGGCACTTTAAAGACTGGCATCAATCGCTACGACAGTTCGTCCGGTAACCGTGCCATCGACATAAGCGGCAAATGCATTACCTAAGTCTCGAAATTCAATGGTCGTAGGAGAAATCAGCTCAAGTTTTGTTGGTTTTAAATCTGTTGCTAATCGCTTCCAGGCTTGTGTGCGTACTGAAAGTGGCATTTCAACTGAGTTAATACCAAGTAGGCTCACGCCTCTTAATATAAAAGGCATAACAGTGGTCTCTAATTTGAAGCCACCAGCTAAACCAATTGAAGCAATATTTCCCCAAACATGGGTGGTGCGTGTTAGCCAAGCTAACGTTTCACCGCCAACACTATCGACCGCCCCACCCCACTGTGCATTTTCTAGCGGTTTGCTACCCATCTCAATATCATGACGACTAATAAGCTTAGTCGCACCGAGCGCTTTTAAATAACCTTCTTGTTCTGTTTTACCCGTAAAAGCGATCACTTCATAACCAATATTTGACAGCATATTAATAGCAAAACTACCAACACCACCGGTAGCGCCGGTGACAACAATCGGACCTCGCTCTGGAAGTTGACCATTATCTTCCATACGCTGAATAGCAAGAGCGGCAGTATATCCTGCGGTACCGAGTGCCATCGCATCACGTAAACTCACGCCTGTTGGCAATGCCACGACTGAATCTGCTTTTACCCGCGCATACTCACTGTAACCACCATCATAGAGTTCAGATAATTGCGCGCCGCAAACCAGCACTTTATCGCCCACTTTAAATCGTTCATCAACAGAGCTAACCACAACACCCGATAAATCAATACCGCCTACTAAGGGATAAGTACGTAAGATTCTTCCTTTTCCTGTGGCAGCTAGAGCATCTTTATAATTAATGTCTGAATAGGCGACTTTAATAACCACTTCACCTGCGGTTAAATCATCAATACCAACTTGCTCAAACCCACTGATGATTTTTTTCTTATCACCCTCTTGTATTTGATGAATACGAAAAGCCGTAAATTTATCTGGTACTTGCCTTAACTCCGTGATCAACGTTGACATAATTATTCCTATTCAATTATCTAAATAAAGGTGTATGAAGAATTAACATCAAGGTATAAGTAGTGCATAGACACTACTTTACTCTAATCTAATAAACTGACTATTTACTCGTGTTACATATTGCGACGATATTGACCGCCTGCTTCAAATAACGAACTGACAATTTGCCCTAAAGAACAAACCTTACAAGCATCCATCATTAATTCAAAAATATTTTCATGATTAATGGCGGCTGTTTGTAAACGCTTAAGTAAGACTTCTACTTCTGCTGCATTGGCTTTGTTTAAACTCGCTAACATATCAATTTGATAAGTTTTTTCTTCCTCGGTAGCGCGAATAACTTCTTCAGGCACAATCGTTGGCGAGCCCGTAGAACTAAGGAAAGTATTTACACCTATAATAGGATATTCACCTGAATGCTTTAGGTGTTCATAATACATACTTTCTTCTTGAATTTTACCACGCTGATACATAGTTTCCATGGCACCAAGTACACCACCACGTTCGTTAATACGATCAAATTCAGTTAATACGGCATCTTCAACTAAATCAGTTAACTCTTCAATAATGAACGCGCCTTGAATAGGATTTTCATTTTTAGAAAGTCCTAATTCACGGTTAATGATTAATTGAATCGCCATCGCACGACGAACACTGTCTTCGGTAGGCGTGGTAATAGCTTCATCATAAGCATTAGTATGCAAAGAGTTACAGTTATCGTTTATCGCATAAAGTGCTTGTAATGTGGTACGAATATCATTGAAATCAATTTCTTGAGCATGCAATGAACGACCCGATGTTTGAATATGATATTTCAACATTTGCGCGCGAGCATTGGCACCATATTTATTCTTCATCGCTTTTGACCAAATACGACGAGCCACTCGGCCAATGACAGCGTATTCTGGGTCGATACCGTTTGAGAAGAAAAACGATAAGTTAGGACCAAATTCATTAATGTCCATACCGCGGCTTAGGTAATACTCAACAAAAGTAAAACCGTTTGCCAACGTTAACGCCAATTGAGTGATCGGGTTCGCGCCAGCTTCTGCTATATGATAGCCAGAAATAGACACTGAATAAAAATTACGCACACCTTTTTCAATAAAGTACTCTTGCACATCACCCATTAAACGTAGGGCAAATTCAGTAGAGAAAATACAGGTATTTTGCGCTTGATCTTCTTTTAAAATATCGGCTTGTACCGTACCACGCACCAGCGTTAAGGTTTTAGCTTTTATCGCTTGATATACCGCTGGAGGGAGAACTTGATCGCCAGTAACACCAATTAACATCAAACCTAAACCGTCGTTGCCATCGGGTAATTCACCTTGATAGCTTGGACGTTCACAGCCTTTGTCTTTATAAATTTTAGCTATGGTTGCGGCAACTTCTTTTTCCAAACCATTTTCGGTAATAAAGCGCTCACATTGTTGATCGATAGCGGTATTCAAGAAAAAACCTAACAACATCGGCGCAGGGCCATTAATGGTCATGGAAACCGACGTCATCGCATGAGCTAAATCAAAACCAGAATAAAGTTTCTTGGCATCATCTAAACAACAAATAGAAACGCCGGCATTACCTATTTTTCCATAAATATCAGGACGAATAGCCGGATCGTTACCGTATAGGGTCACGGAATCAAATGCTGTTGATAAGCGTTTAGCCGGCATGCCTTTTGAAACATAATGAAAACGACGGTTCGTTCTTTCTGGGCCTCCTTCACCCGCGAACATACGTGTTGGGTCTTCGCCTTCACGCTTGAAGGGGAATAAACCGGCGGTATATGGAAATTCACCCGGTACATTTTCTTGTAAGTTCCACTTTAAGATATCGCCCCATCCCTGATATTTAGGCATACTAATTTTAGGGATATCGCTACCAGAAAGTGATTTTGAATGAGTGGCTATCGACAGTTCTTTGTCTCGTACTTTAAATTTAAATTCAGGGTCTTTATAACGCTGAACTTTAGTCGCCCATTGCTCGAGTAATAATTTATTTTTAGGGTCTAAGTCTAATTCAACTTGAGTATAAAGCGCTTCAAGTTGCGTCACTAGATCAGCAGAAACTACAGTTTCACTATCTTTTGCTGTTTCAATCGCCTGATGAATACCATAAAGCTTTTGTGCAACCGTTGTTTGTTTTTCAACCCAAGCATCATAACCGCGATTACTTTCTGATATTTCAGATAAATAACGAATACGATTACCTGGGATCACGCTACTTTTATTGGCTAATGTGCCTTCAGTAGAGAGAATGTCGCCAACAATTAAGCCCGCTTTCGTGTTTAATGCTGTGATCACTGCATTATATAATTCGGTCATACCACGGTCGTTAAATTGTGAAGCTATCGTGCCGTAAACTGGTACTTCATCATCACCGGCTTCAAACATGCCACGGTTACGTTTATATTGTTTTTTAACGTCACGCAGGGCATCTAAAGCGCCCCGTTTATCAAATTTATTGAGCGCAATAATATCAGCAAAATCGAGCATATCGATTTTTTCTAATTGTGTTGCCGCGCCATACTCTGGCGTCATTACATACAAAGAAACATCTGAATGTTCTTCAATTTCGGTATCTGATTGACCAATACCCGAAGTTTCTAGAATAATTAAGTCGAAATCGGTCGCTTTTAAAATTTCTAAGGTGTCATTGACATAAACAGACAACGCCAAGTTTGACTGACGTGTGGCTAACGAACGCATGTAAACGCGATCATTGTTTACCGCATTCATACGAATTCGGTCACCGAGTAATGCACCACCGGTTTTACGCTTAGACGGGTCAACCGAAACAATGGCAATTTTGCTGTCTGCTGTCGCCATTAAAAAGCGACGGATTAATTCATCAACCAGCGAAGATTTACCCGCACCACCGGTACCAGTAATACCTAATACCGGTGTTTTACTTGCTGAGGCAATTTTACGAATTTTCTCTAAGTCGGCTTTATTTTCTTTAGGCGCATTTTCAGCCGCTGAAATTAAACGCGCAATGGCTTGTTTGTCATTTTTCTTTAAATTAGCAACATCGTCTTTTTTAACATTGACGCCAGTTTTAAAGTCACAGCGCTCTAACATGTCGTCAATCATGCCTAATAACCCCAGTGCACGACCGTCATCAGGCGAATAAATACGGGTAATACCGTAATCTTGTAGCATTTTAATTTCGTCAGGTAAAATAACACCGCCACCGCCACCAACGATACGAATATGTTCACAACCTCGTTCTTTAAGTAGGTCGTACATATATTTAAAATATTCGTTATGCCCACCTTGATAAGAAGTCATCGCAATAGCATTAGCATCCTCTTGAATTGCGGTATTAACCACTTCTTCAACACTGCGGTCATGGCCCAAATGAATAACTTCAGCACCACTTGATTGTAAAATTCGGCGCATAATATTAATCGCAGCATCGTGCCCATCAAAAAGTGATGCGGCAGTGACAATTCTAATTTTATTCTTGAGTTGGTATCTTTCAGTTGTCATTTTGAATTCTCTTTTATTAACTTACTCACCATTATAGGTGTAATTTTTGGTGCTGAATTGCTATTTAAATTTTTTATTAATAATATTAAATCATAAAGAAAATGGTATTAACATTGATTTTATTGCTAATTTGATGGACTATCTTGCTATAAAATTAAAACGCGTAGCTTATTAATTATGCTTCAACAATCAAAGTCAGCAAAGCCGATAAAAACAGCAACTATCATTGATGATATTCGTTTACTTATTCCCGTTTTTTTATTGAAAAAACTGCAAGTTCATCCGCTAACCTCGAGTCTTTATCCGTTATCGCTTGGGAAGCATTCAGATATTGCCTATCAAATAGATAAAAAAAACAGTGACCATCACAGCTTACTTTATTGTCAATCTACTAGTGCAACTCTAGACTATAAAAACAAAGTCAGAGAAGTTAAATCGGGCGATCTTGTTATTATACCAGCCAATGCGAGTTTTAAATTTACCGCCGTTCATAGAGGAAGTAACAGTGAAATTAAAAACAAGTCAGGGAAAGTCTATTGGTTAAATTTTAAAGGCGACCTCGCCAGTAATTTTGCCGAACGTTTATTAATGAAAATGGATGATGGCCTAGCACACGTTGGGAATGTAGATGAAGTGATCCGAGATTTTGACAATTTATTAGCGCTAGGTCGCCGCGGCTATACCGCTACTAATGTTATTCACGCGGTTCATATTTTACAGCAAACCTTAAGCTTTTTGGCATTACAGTTGCGTTTAACTGACTTTAATAAAAGTTCTACTTTTGATATTGATGCGGTCGAACGTTTAATGCGCAATAATCTTCATCAAGAGTTGAGTTTGGATACATTAGCGCATTACAGTCAGCTTTCTAAATTTTATTTTTCAAAGAAGTTTAAAGAACTCACTGATACATCACCAATACAGCATTTTATTAATATGAAAATTCAACGCGCCTGCTCTGAACTTGATAATAGCTCACAGACTATTAAAGATATTAGTGAGGGCTTGGGATATAGCGACCCTTACTATTTTTCACGCCTATTTAAAAAGTCGCTAGGAATGTCACCAAAGCAATATCGTGACTCTCGTCACAGTGCTTAAAAACATCAATAGAAGTTAGAGTGTTAGCAATGTATTTAGCCAATAGCTAACTCTTGACCATACTAGCCAGACGTAATTTATAGTAGGCTCATTCTCCTCGTCTTCATTTATAACGACGTTGATGATACCTTTATCATAGGTTTGCTCGTTAAAAGTAAATAATCATTGGCTGCTATACTCAAGGTTACGCGATAACATTAGCGATACTTAACTTTTAACCCGCTATTTAATGCTCACCACTTAACTTAATGTCACTTAATCTATGCTATTTAATTTCACTGACTTGTCTAGCGTTAAAAGGAAATCAATATGGATATCAATACGGCAAAATCAGTTTTACAAAATACCTTTGGTTACCCTGATTTTCGACATCAACAAGCGAAAATAATTAGTGAATTAATAAGTGGCGCAGATGTTTTTACGCTTATGCCAACCGGTGGTGGAAAGTCATTATGCTATCAAATACCGGCGATAGTTCGTGATGGCGTAGGCATAGTGGTGTCGCCACTAATAGCGTTAATGAAAGATCAAGTTGATGCGCTAAAACTACAAGGCGTAAAAGCAGAGTTTTTAAATTCGTCGCAGGACCATGAAGAACAAAATCGTGTCGAGCAGCTAATAAGATCAGGCAATGTCGACTTATTGTACGTTGCACCAGAGCGACTATTGAGTGATTATTTTCTAAACCTTATTGATAATATTACCATTGCACTCTTTGCCTTTGATGAAGCACATTGTGTTTCACAATGGGGTCATGATTTCAGACCTGAATACCAACAACTGTCCATTATCAGCCAGCGATATCCCCACACGCCTAAAATTGCCTTAACAGCGACAGCGGATATGAAAACGCGAGATGAAATTGTTCAAGTATTAAATTTAACGGCTGCTAAAATCTTTGTTCATAGTTTTGACAGACCCAATATTCAGTATCGGATCAGTGAACAAAAAAATAACAAAGAACAGCTCCTTAAATTTATCAATACCGAACATAACAATGATGCCGGTATCGTTTATTGTCTTTCAAGAAAATCTGTTGAGGCCACAGCTCAATGGCTGAGTGAACAAGGAAAAGTTGCTTTGCCTTATCATGCAGGTTTAGCCAATAATATTAAAGATAGCAATCAACAACGTTTTCTCAGAGAAGACGGCATAATAATCGTTGCCACCATTGCCTTTGGCATGGGTATTGATAAACCCGATGTTAGGTTTGTTGCCCATTTAAATTTGCCTAAAAGTATCGAAGCCTACTACCAAGAAACTGGCCGAGCAGGCCGTGATGGTATGCCCGCCAATACTTGGTTAGCGTATGGCATGCAAGATGTTATTAAACTAAAACAAATGACAAGTCAAAGTAGTGGTAATGAACAGTTCAAGTTTATAACTCAACGTAAAATTGATGCCCTGCTTGGTTATTGCGAAGTGTGCTCTTGCCGCCGGCAAGTATTACTCAATTATTTTGGTGAAACGTTAGCTGAGCCTTGCGGAAATTGTGATAACTGTTTGAATCCACCCATAACATGGGATGGCACTGCTGCCGCTAGAAAAGCACTTTCAACCGTTTATCGAACGGGCCAAAGATTTGGCGTAGGCCATCAAATTGATGTCTTGCTAGGTAAGCAAACCCCTAAAGTTATCCAGGTCAATCACCAACAACTTTCTACCTATGGTATTGGTAAAGAGCACAAAGCAGAGGAATGGCAAACGGTGTTTAGGCAACTCATTTCAATGGGATATTTAGCTGTAGAAATGGAATATGGCGCTTTAAAACTTACTGAAAAATCTCGACCTTTATTAAAAGGCGAACTGACCATAGAACTCAAAGTAAAAGAATACGGTAAGGCGAAGCTTGCACGAAAATCAAAACAACCTAATGCCAGCAATTTATCAGCACAAGAAGAAACCGTATTTGAAAAGCTGAAGCAACAAAGAGCATTCTGGGCAAAAGAGAGAAATGTACCATCATTCGTTATTTTTCACGACGCTACCTTAATGGATATAGCCAGAGCTAATCCCAAAAACTCAGCACAACTATTAAACGTTAATGGTATAGGTAAAACAAAACTTGAGCTTTATGGTGAAAAAATTATCGCACTACTTCACTAGCTAAAACGCTTATTGTTGGTTCTGAATAAAGTTGTAAACTAACAAATAAAGATAGAAATAATAATATTAAATAAAGTCCCAGCATTTTTATGTTGGGGCTTTTTTAGTTAAAGTATATAAAGCTAAATAATCTCACGCTTGTAAGGGAATATATGAATAACTGTAGAAGTAAGATAAAGATGCAAACCGTTAAATAAAATCAGAAACTGGAATTATTACGATTAAGCGCCGAAAATACCTTTCAAAAAATTAATTAAACGTTGAAATAGCTAACTCCTAAAATATAACTCTAAGGGCAGTAGCCACAAACCACAAACCTGACCTAATTCACTAGTCAAAACAACCCTGTGTTATGTTCACTTTGATACGGTAGCCGACATTAACATCAATAGCTTTTTGAGCTTTTTGCGGTGATCAGAAGAAGTAGTTCTACCTTTATCCTGATAGAGAACTAAGCCACCTAACCGGACAAACAAGAGTCTCCATATCGAAATAGAGAATTAGTCTCCTCATGCTCTTAGCGATAACCTTTCTAGGTTGCTTTTTAGATATTAAAACGGCGTCTATGATGAGCAATACTATCGCTGGTGTAGATCGAGCTAAAGACGTCATTCCCGCTTGTGCAAAAGCGGGTATTGCGCGATGCTTAATGCATGCTAAACCTTAACGATATCTTCAACTCAACCGCACTCGATACCGCCTATACATGGCTGTGTAAGCAGCGGGCTAACTTCCCACCCAATGCCGACATCTGGCATCTGCGCTTTCACTGGACCGCAATCCGCAAGCAACTGCTGCAATCCCTCAACGACCAACGCTGTAGGTTAATGCCGCTCAGTGTGATCACTAAGGCCAATGGTGAGGCCATCCATCTGTGGTCATCTCAAGATGCACTGGTACTAAAGATGTTAGCCATGGCGTTACCGGATGCCTTGGCATTATCCCCTCGCTGTACCCATATCAAAGGGCATGGTGGATTAAAGGCCACCGTGAATACCCTGCACTCAGCCCTACCCGATTACAGCTATGTTATGAAAACTGATGTAAAGCACTACTACGAGTCGATTGACCACACAATATTACTCCAGCAACTAGATAAAGACATTGCCAACCCGTTTGTCTGGCGCTTGTTAGTGCAGTTTGTGAAACGCACAGTTGAAGTGGGCGGTACGTTTAAGTCTATTCACTGCGGTATATCACGAGGCTGCCCGTTATCACCGGTTATCGCGGCTTATTACTTAAAATGATTGGATGAGCAGATGGAAAGTTACCCTCGCTATTTTTAGCGCCGTTTTATAGACGACATTATTGTATTAGCGAAGACCCGCTGGCAGTTACGTAGAGCAGTGAGGGCCGTCAATCAAGCGTTTAACCGTTTGAAGGTCGAGCAAGCGCCGGACAAGAAATTTATTGGAAAGATATCAAGAGGTTTTGATTTTTTAGGGTATCAATTTGGCAAAGATAAATTAACCGTGTCAAAACGAACGGCACACAATCGCTTTCGTCGGTTAACGCAGCTTTATGAGCAAAAAAAGCATCTACCCAATTGGCAGATACTTCTTGATGATTATCGACGACGTTGGGTTACATGGGTTTATGCAGGCATTCCGTCATCGATAATTAATTTCGATAATGGCGAAGCTACATTAAGCTTTTTTCTTAAAGCGACGTGATGCAAAACCCATTAAGCCTAGTGCGAAAATAGCAAGTGTTGATGGCTCCGGTACGGAGGCCGCTTCGACTCCCGCATAGGATAAACCGAATGTGCCAGCGGCTCCTCCCCAGCCATGTACAAGCAAATAATATTGCTGATTTAACGTACTTCTAAAATCATAATCAGAACAATAAGTCGAAGATGATCTGTCGCATAACCATGGATGGTGATCATTAGCGAGCGCTTGTAATTCTACTATTGGGCTAATGTGACCTGTATATACCGATAATAGTGTCTCGTAGTTTGTAGCTATATCGTTCGTATGGAATGACGTTCTTAATCCATTACCAAAGAATGTATACCAGACACCGGGAGAGGTAATGCGGACGCCATCATATGGTGCGCCGCTATCAATCGTTGCGCCAATTGTGGTGCCAATGACCAATCCACTAGCTGATGAAAGCAATTCGGCCCCTGTAACATCATCGTTTATAAGGCTGGCATTAGCCAAACTACTGACTGTCCAAACCAATCCGGCAAAAACAGATCTTAAAAATTTTAAATCCATATGGTATTCCTTTCCACATTTTAGCTTGATTATGCGCGACACTTCAAAAGCGTTGCAAACAGGATGCAATTATAGCAATAATCAGGCCAAGTAAAAATATTCCATTATTACAAGCACTTAAATATTAATTAAAATGTATTGAGCTTGATATGTAAAAAAACCTGACACAAAGCACAAAAAAAAGGCTCTATTGGCTGAGCACCCACGACCAAGGCCGATCTGATACGACGATGATGGCTGGCGAGGCCAACCACTTTCTAATTCTGTTTGATTTGCCTAGTAACCACAAACAACCAGCTGCAACAGTAAAAAATATCTACTGAATCAAAAAATGCCCATCCTCCCCAGCTAATTTACCAAGGTGAGGGAGCAATAAATTATGCTTAAAGCGCAGTGAACTAACTTTTATTTAACGGCAACCCCGAATTTAACGCCTATGTGACTGCCCTCTCTCACTTGACGGGTAAGCCAGTGCTTGCGCAACCTTGTTTGGGCTGAGGTGGTTTGAAAGCGAGCTATTTTTGTGATTACTGTCCATATCGGGTTCACGAACCTAGCCGAGCGCTTGATCTGGCTCGACTCAGAGCCATTTTAGTGGTTTTCGACCCTATGCTAACTTTGCGATATCGAGGTGACTTCCGCTATCGTCAGCTATTATCTACACTCGAACATTGTAAAGAAACCTGACACATTGAGACATCGAATGGGCTGTGGCCTCCATAACCTAACCGCTCCGGCAATGGGGCCGCATTGGGTTGCGATTCGCCACTCTTTAGGATTGCTGCCTATGACCGGTTTTGGCTATGAGTTGACCTAAAGAATAGCCAGCAGATAATGTCAGCGATGCGCAGAAGACATTAACAAAGTTATTTTATAATGTGTTTCGAATGATTATTAAGGTTCACTTATGCCTGTTGAAGTCAGGTTCAAACTTTATTTGACGTGTTTTTTGGTACTTTTTTAATAGATAAAACTTACTGCCACATTTGTTTCGATATTTATTTAGCTTCTACACTTATCTTTGTTCAAAAAGAATCTGTGCAATCATTGAGCATTAATAAAAAAGCCGCTATGACTTAACATAGCGGCTTTACAAATTTAATTTTTATCAGCATTATCTGAAAATAACAGCGAACTTAATGGCCTAAAACATTTCAACCGCAATCGCTGTAGCTTCACCACCACCAATACAAAGAGAGGCTAAACCTTTTGATAAACCTTTGTTTTTTAATGCATGGATTAACGTTACCATAATACGAGCACCACTAGCACCTAAAGGATGACCCAGTGCACAAGCGCCACCATTGACATTGACTTTTTCAACATCTAAGGCTAATTCTTTAATCGCTAACATGGTAACCATGGCAAATGCTTCATTAATTTCCCATAGATCAACATCTGCAGCCGTCCAGTTTGCTTTTGCTAAAACTTTATTCATTGCGCCAACGGGTGCTACGGTAAACTCTTCAGGTTTTTGTGCATGCGTTGCATGAGCAACAATTTTACATAAAGGGCGTAGACCACGTTTTTCTGCTTCTGACTGTTTCATCATCACTAATGCCGCAGCACCATCTGAAATAGAACTAGAGTTCGCAGCCGTAATAGTCCCGTCTCTTTTAAAAGCAGCACGTAATGAAGGTATTTTATCAGGGCGGGCATTACCCGGCTGTTCATCTATTGCAAAGACAGAGTCGCCACGACGAGATTTAATCGTTACTGGCGATATTTCATTTTCGAAAGCACCGCCAGCAATCGCTGCATTGGCACGTGCTAATGAGCGAATAGCATATTCATCCATGTCTTCACGAGTAAACCCAGCATCATCGGCAGTTTCTTGTGCGAAACACCCCATAGCTATGCCGTCATAAGCATTTTCTAAACCATCAGTCATCATATGATCAAGAATTTGACCATGCCCCATTTTTATACCACTGCGACCTTTAGGTAAAAGGTGCGGTGCATTAGTCATGCTTTCCATACCACCGGCAACAGCAACATTAATAGAGCCAGCCATCAGTGAGTCATGTGCTTGCATTGCAGCTTTCATTCCAGAGCCACAGACTTTATTAATGGTGGTACAAACTGTTGATAATGCCAAATCAGCCGCCAAAGCTGCTTGACGAGCAGGCGCTTGTTTTAAACCTGCAGGCAATACACACCCCATGATTACTTCATCAACTTGATCGTTAGCAATATTTGCCGCAGCAAGTGCGCCGCGTATAGCCGTTGCGCCTAAGTCAGGTGAAGTTACAGCAGATAATCCGCCCATAAAACCACCCATAGGGGTTCTAGACGCTGAAACAATAACAATAGGATCTGTAGTAGACATGAAAGCTCTCCGAGATAAAAATAAAAAGGGATAAATTAATGATTAACACCATAACTTATATTTGACGTTTACGCCAACGTAAACTTTAATGGTGAGGACAGAATTATAACCGATTTATATAGTAATGATTTTACCTGAGTGGGTAAATTGTTGATGGGATATTTATTAGCAGCTTGATAAAAAAAGCTCTTACTTTACGTTAACGTAAACTTCCTGTAAGGTGAGTGTATAACATAAATGTAGAGTTTTTCATGGCAGAATTAAAAGCACGGACTTTTTCAATCAGCGATCTTTCTAAAGAGTTCGATATAACGACTCGCAGTATTCGTTTTTACGAAGATCAAGGCTTGCTTGCCCCTACTCGCAAAGGACAAACTCGAATTTATAACCAAAGAGATAAAGTTCGACTAAAGTTAATTCTACGCGGTAAACGCTTGGGGTTTTCTTTAGCCGAAACCGGTCGCATCTTTGAGTTATACGACTTAGATAATACCAGCGCCAGCCAATTAAAACTGATGATGGATATTATTGAGCAAAAAAAATCAGACTTACATCAACAACTCGACGATATAAAAGTGGTGTTGATGGAATTAACAAATTTAGAAGAAAGCTGTTTAGCTACTTTATCAGCTATCGACAATACAAAAACCTAACGCATAACTTTACGTAGCTAACTAAGCTAAGGAAATAACATGATTTCTACCTTTTCATCATTAAACTTTAATCTAGGCGAAACCGTTGAGATGATCCGCGAGTCAGTTAACGCTTTCTCTCGTGACGAAATTGCTCCACGTGCCGCACAAATAGATATTGATAACGAATTCCCAAATGATTTATGGCGCAAATTTGGTGATTTAGGCTTATTAGGCATGACCGTTGACGAAGAATATGGCGGTTCAGGTTTAGGCTATTTAGAACATATGGTGGCAATGCAAGAAATTTCACGTGCGTCTGCTTCTGTTGGTCTAAGTTACGGTGCTATGTCTAACCTTTGTTTAAATCAATTAAACAAAAACGGTTCGCATGAACAAAAAGCTAAATATTTACCAAAACTTTGTAGCGGTGAACATATTGGCGCATTAGCGATGAGTGAGCCTAATGCAGGCTCTGATGTAGTCAGCATGAAATTGCGCGCCGACAAAAAAGGCGATAAGTATATTTTAAATGGCAACAAGATGTGGATCACCAATGGTCCTGATGCCAACGTTTATGTTATTTATGCAAAGACTGATACTTCAGCGGGTTCAAAAGGTATTACTGCTTTTATCGTTGAGCGTGATTACCCCGGTTTTTCTCGTCATCAAAAATTAGACAAATTGGGTATGCGCGGTTCAAATACCTGTGAATTAGTTTTCCAAGACTGTGAAGTACCAGCAGAAAACATTTTAGGTGAAGAAGGTAAAGGTGTTCGAGTCTTGATGTCTGGCCTTGATTACGAGCGTATCGTATTAACCGGTGGGCCATTAGGTATTATGGATGCGTGTATGGACTTAGTTGTTCCTTATATTCATGACCGCAAACAGTTCGGTCAATCCATTGGTGAATTCCAATTGATCCAAGGTAAAGTTGCCGATATGTACACCCAAATGAACGCAGCTAAATCTTATGCTTATCTATGTGCACAGGCGGCCGACAGAGGTGAAACCACACGTAAAGATGCGGCTGGTGTTATCTTAGTTGCTGCAGAACTTGCAACAAAAATGGCCTTAGATGCTATTCAATTACTTGGCGGTAATGGTTACATCAATGAATTTCCAGCAGGTCGTTTGTTACGTGATGCTAAATTATATGAAATTGGCGCAGGTACTTCAGAAATTCGTCGTATGCTGATAGGTCGAGAGTTATTCACCGAGTCTATATAAGGTTATAACTTGCTACAGCCTCTCGATTTAGAGAGGCTGATGAGAGCCACACTGCTCTTGTTTAGCGCGTAACATTAAAGCTAATGTTCTTACTGATAAAATTCCATAATAAAGGCAAATATCGTGGCTAAAATAATTTCAAAAATCAATGTACGCAGCCCAGAATTCATTGAAAACGCTGCTCATATGCAAGTTCAAGTAGACGATTTAAAAGTAAAGCTTGAGCAAATAAAATTAGGTGGCGGACAGCGCAGCTGTGATCGTCATCTATCTCGCGGTAAATTATTACCACGCGATCGCGTTAACGCCTTACTTGATGCTGGCTCACCATTTTTAGAATTATCTCAACTAGCCGCTTATGAAGTTTATGAAGCAGATGTTCCCGCTGCTGGTATTATCACCGGCATTGGACGAGTTGGAGGACAAGAGTGTGTTATTGTCGCTAACGACGCTACCGTAAAAGGCGGTACCTATTTTCCACTAACGGTAAAAAAACATCTTCGCGCACAAACGATTGCCCAAGAAAACAACTTACCCTGTATTTATTTAGTCGACTCTGGTGGCGCTAACTTGCCTAACCAAGACGAGGTTTTTCCTGATAGAGAACACTTTGGTCGCATATTCTTTAATCAAGCAAATATGTCAGCACAAGCGATACCGCAAATTGCTGTTGTTATGGGCTCTTGTACTGCAGGTGGCGCTTATGTACCCGCAATGGCCGATGAATCTATTATTGTTAAAGAACAAGGCACTATATTTTTAGCTGGACCGCCGTTAGTTAAAGCGGCGACAGGCGAAGTCGTTAGTGCTGAAGACTTAGGTGGCGCAGACATACATTGTCGTACCTCAGGTGTTGCCGATCATTACGCACAAAATGATCATCACGCTTTAGAAATTGCCCGTAGTATCGTCGGTAATTTAAATCGTGTTAAACCGGTAACCATGAATATTCAACCTATGGTTGAGCCAGCTTATGACGCACAAGAAATATACGGTGTGGTACCCAAAGATGCTCGCCAACCTTTTGATATTCGTGAAATTATAGCCCGTGTCGTTGATGGTAGTAATTTTGATGAATTTAAAGCTCTTTATGGCACGACTTTAGTGTGTGGTTTCGCACGGATATTTGGCTACCCCGTTGGTATTATCGCCAATAACGGCATTCTCTTTGGCGAATCAGCTCAAAAAGGTGCTCATTTTATTGAATTATGTGCACAACGAAAAATTCCTTTAGTCTTCTTACAAAACATCACCGGATTTATGGTCGGTAAGCAATATGAAGCAGGCGGTATTGCTAAGCATGGCGCAAAAATGGTCACCGCCGTTGCCACGGCACAAGTACCCAAGTTTACCGTGCTAATTGGTGGTAGTTTCGGCGCAGGTAACTATGGTATGTGTGGTCGTGCTTACGATCCACGCTTCTTATTTATGTGGCCAAATGCCCGTATTTCAGTGATGGGCGGCGAACAAGCGGCTGGCGTTTTAGCACAAGTTAAACGTGACCAAAAAGACAAACTCGGTGAACCGTGGAGCGAGCAAGAAGAAGCTGACTTTAAACAACCGATTATTGATACATATGAGCATCAAGGCCACCCTTACTATGCTTCAGCTCGCTTATGGGATGATGGTATTATTGACCCTGCCGATACTCGTCAAATATTAGGTTTAGCCATTTCTGCTTCGTTGAATAAACCTATTGAGGATACCAAATTTGGTATCTTTAGAATGTAGAGCTGAACAAGATGACACTATTAAAAGAGATCAATACCGGTCAAGTATTATTTAACGTAGACCGTTATGGGGTAGCAACAGTTACCTTAAATAATCCTGACAAGCACAATGCTTTTGACGACAAAATTATCGCCCAATTAACGGTGATATTTATTGAAATAGCCCAACGCGACGATATTCACCTGATGATACTCGCATCGACGGGCAAAAGCTTTTCTGCTGGGGCTGACTTAGCCTGGATGAAGCGCATGGCCAGTTACTCATATGAAGAAAACTTACGTGATGCTAACGCGCTTGCTCAGATGTTACATGCACTTAATTTTCTACCGCAAACCACTATTGCACAAATACAAGGCGCTGCTTTTGGCGGCGCAGTGGGCTTAGCCAGTTGCTGTGACATTGTTATCGCCAGTAATAAAGCCAGCTTTTGCCTCAGTGAAGTTAAATTAGGTTTAATTCCTGCGACCATCAGCCCTTATGTCGTCAATGCTATTGGCCAAAAAGCCAGTCGTCGATACTTTCAAACGGCAGAACGTTTCTTTGCAGACAAAGCGCAACAGTTAGGCTTAGTTGATGAGGTTGTTGCGTTAGAAGCGTTAGAAAGCACCGTTATTGATATGGTGAGTACAATATTGAGCAACGGCCCACAAGCCGTTCGTCAAGCAAAAAAACTTGCTTTAGATGTCGCTTATCAAGAAATTAATCTTGATTTACTTAGCATGACCAGTGAACGCATCGCATCAATTCGCGTTTCTGCAGAAGGCCAAGAAGGCTTAACTGCTTTTTTTGAAAAACGACCAGCAAGCTGGCAAAAAGAACCGACGAGTGAAGGATAAAAACATGTCTCAACTAACAACTAAAACAGCTAAAATGTTTACTAAAATTCTTATTGCCAACCGTGGTGAAATCGCCTGTCGCGTAATTAAAACCGCTCGTAAAATGGGTATTTTAACCGTTGCCGTATATTCAGATGCTGATGCTGACTCACTTCATGTCAACATGGCTGATGAAGCCATTTTCCTTGGTCCATCGCCCTCTCGCGAAAGCTATTTATTATCAGAGAAAGTGATTGAAGCGGCAAAACGTACTGGCGCTCAAGCCATTCACCCAGGTTATGGTTTTCTCTCAGAAAATGCTGACTTTTGTCGTCGATGTAGCGATGAAAACATCGTTTTTATTGGTCCACCCGTTGCGGCCATTGAAGCGATGGGGTCAAAGTCTGCCGCTAAAAACATTATGGAAAAAGCCAATGTCCCCTTAGTCCCTGGTTATCATGGTGATGATCAATCCGAAGCCATCATTAAAAAAGCGGCTGACGATATGGGCTATCCAGTATTATTAAAAGCTACTGCCGGTGGTGGTGGTAAAGGCATGCGACAAGTGTGGAGCGAAGCTGAATTTAGTGAAGGTTTTGCTGCAGCTAAACGTGAAGCAATGTCATCCTTTGGTGATGATAGAATGCTGGTTGAAAAGTATCTAACACAACCTCGCCATGTTGAAATTCAAGTGTTTTGTGATAATCATCAACATGCCGTTTACTTATTTGAACGTGATTGTTCAGTGCAACGCCGTCATCAAAAAGTTATTGAGGAAGCGCCTGCCTTTAAAATGAGTGAAAAGCTACGTAAAGCGATGGGCGAATCCGCGATAAAATCTGCCCAGGCTATTGGTTATCAAGGCGCAGGTACGGTAGAGTTTTTACTGGATGTTGACGGTTCATTCTACTTTATGGAAATGAACACTCGCTTACAAGTGGAGCACCCGGTGACTGAAATGATCAGTGGCCAAGATCTAGTCGAATGGCAATTAAGAGTTGCTGCTGGTGAAGTTTTACCAAAAACACAAGAGCAGTTAGTCATTAATGGCCACTCTTTTGAAGCGCGAATTTACGCTGAAGACCCAAATAATGATTTTTTACCTGCAACAGGCACGCTAGATTTTTTACAACCGCCAGCAGAAAGCGTACATGTTCGTGTTGATACTGGTGTTCGTCAAGGTGATGAGGTGAGTGTATTTTACGATCCTATGATAGCTAAGCTAATTGTCTGGGATGAAAATCGTGAAAAAGCACTGCAACGCTTAACAAAAGCCTTGTCGGAATATCGTATTAAAGGTGTTACCACCAACATTGATTTTCTTTATAACTTAGCGACATCAAAACCGTTCATTAATGAAGAAATAGATACCAGCTTTATCGAAAAATACGACAGTGAAATATTTCATGATAACAAACAAGCGTTAGCCGACGAATTACCGATGGCAGCTTTGTATTTAGTGCTTTCACTGGCTGAACAAGCGAAACAAAAAGTAGCAACGACCAAAGATCCTTTTTCTCCTTGGAATAATACCTCAGCGTGGCGCTCTAACGAAGCGCATAATCACCGGGTAGTTCTTGCCCACAATCATATTGAATATCCAGTGACTGTTGAACAGAAACGTCAAGGTAATCGTAGCTACTATTTAATTTCAGTTGCAGGACGAACAGTTGACTGCCAAGGTCAAATTGCCGGTGACACACTCCATGTCAGTATTGATGGCTATCGCAGTCAAGCCACTATCGCGCATAACATTGACAGTTCAGGTGATCATATTAGCTTATATCGTCAAAATGGCGTTTTTAACTTTATTCATATTAAACCTGATTGTGGTGACAATAATGCTGATGATAATCATGGCGGCCTATTAGCCCCCATGAACGGTACTATGGTCAGCGTATTAGTCAAAGCCGGCGATAGTGTGACTAAAGACCAACCCTTAATGATCATGGAAGCGATGAAAATGGAACACACCATTAGAGCCCCTGAAGACGGTACCATTGATACCTTATTTTACGCCGAAGGTGACATGGTTGATGGCGGCAGTGAATTACTTGCTTTTACGCCACAGGAGTCATAATGAGCTCCCTTGCTAATAATACCTTACCTAAAAAAGTAAAAATCGTTGAGGTTGGCCCGCGTGATGGCCTACAAAATGAAAAACAACAAATCAGTGCCGATGATAAAATTGCCTTAATTAATTTGCTCAGTGATGCAGGAGTCACTTACATTGAAAGTGGCAGCTTTGTTTCTCCAAAATGGGTGCCTCAAATGGCAACATCGACCGATGTTTTCAATGGTATAGCACGTAAAAAAGGGGTCACTTACGCCGCCCTCACGCCAAATATGAAAGGTTTTGAAGCGGCTGTAGCGGTGAATGCCAACGAAGTTGCCATTTTTGGCGCGGCTTCTGAAGCGTTTAGTCAAAAAAATATTAACTGTTCAATTGCTGAAAGCCTTGAGCGATTTGAACCGATAATGGCCGCAGCCAAAAAATTAAACATTCCGGTACGAGGCTATGTTTCTTGTGTTGTTGGTTGTCCTTACGAGGGTGAAGTATCACCAGAAAAAGTGGCTGAAGTGGCTGAAAAACTTTACCAAATGGGCTGTTATGAAATATCGCTTGGCGATACGGTTGGTGTAGGAACACCCGTTAATGTACAGAAGATGTTACAAGCGGTTAGTGCCCGTGTACCTAAGGCTAAACTAGCGGTTCATTTTCATGATACCTATGGTCAGGCGTTAACTAACATTTACACCGCTTTACAAAATGGTATTGCCGTTATTGATAGTGCCATTGCTGGATCGGGTGGTTGCCCTTATGCTAAGGGCGCTTCAGGTAATGTTGCCACTGAAGATGTGGTTTATTTACTCAATGGTTTAGGTATTGATAGCGGTATTGATTTAGATAAGTTAGTCCATGCTGGTTGGTTTATCAGTGATAAATTAGGTAAAACCCCGGCATCTAAAGTTTCTAATGCTTACCGTGCACAGTAATAAATATAATAATAAATAACGATGTATGATAAATACTTTATAGAAATAAATGTAATGAGGATTGAATAATGGCCGGATTTGACAAAGTAGTAGCAAGCTATGAAGAAGCGATGGCAGGACTTGAAGATGGCATGACCATTATCTCAGGTGGTTTTGGTTTATGTGGTATCCCTGAAAATCTAATTAGTGAAATAAAGCGCAAAGGCACTAAAGCATTAACGATGGTTTCAAATAACTGTGGTGTCGATGATTTCGGTTTAGGTGTGTTACTGCAAGACCGTCAAATCAAAAAAATCATTGCATCATATGTTGGTGAAAACGCTGAATTTGAACGTCAAATGATGAATGGCGAATTAGAAGTAGAGCTGACACCACAAGGCACTTTGGCTGAAAAAATGCGAGCTGGTGGTGCTGGTATACCTGCTTTTTTTACGGCTACAGGTTATGGAACACCGGTAGCAGAAGGTAAAGAAGAGCGTGAAATAGACGGTAAAATGTATATCCTTGAGCCCGCAATTAAAGGCGACTTTGCCATTGTTAAAGCCTGGAAAGCCGACCGTTACGGCAATTTAGTTTTTAGAAAGACAGCACGTAACTTTAATCCTATGGCCGCAACGGCAGGCAAAATTACTGTCGTTGAAGTTGAAGAGATAGTTGAACCTGGCGAGCTAGACCCAGACCAAATCCATACACCAGGTATCTATGTTAATCGATTGATTTTAGGTACATTTGAAAAACGCATTGAACAAAGAACTGTTCGTACTGCTCAGTCATAAATAATTCAGGGGACTAAACAATGGCTTTAACAAGAGAACAGCTAGCACAACGTGTAGCACAAGAATTACAAGACGGTTATTACGTTAACTTAGGTATAGGTATTCCAACATTAGTCGCTAACTATATTCCTGCGGGAATAGAAGTGATGCTTCAATCTGAAAATGGTTTACTTGGCATGGGACAGTTTCCCACCGAAGACGAGATTGATGCAGATTTAATTAATGCAGGTAAACAAACGGTCACGATGGCAAAAGGTGCCTCTATCTTTGATAGTGCTGAATCATTCGCAATGATACGCGGCGGACATGTCGACTTAACCGTACTAGGTGCCTTTGAGGTCGATGTAAACGGTAACATTGCTTCATATATGATCCCAGGTAAACTGATTAAAGGTATGGGCGGTGCTATGGATTTAGTTGCAGGTGCTGACAATATTATTGTTACTATGACTCACGCTTCTAAACATGGTGTTTCAAAACTTTTATCCGACTGCACTCTACCATTAACAGGTAAAGGTTGTATTAAAAGAGTACTCACTGATTTAGCCTTTATCGAAATTAAAGACGGTAAGTTTCATTTATTAGAGCGAGCGCCGGGGGTCAGTATAGAGGAAATAATAAAACTCACTGACGGTGAATTAATTGTTCCTGAACATGTCCCTGAAATGAAATTTGGATAACCTAGTAGCATATTTATTATAAGATTGAATAAAAAAAAGAGCTTTAGCTCTTTTTTTTTACTCTATATTTTAAATTTCACTTAACGGTTTTGATAGTCAACCATCCGATTAAACCCATGTTATATTTGAAAAAAAATTGATAAAAGTATTTTTTTATTAAATTACTTTACCTGTGTAACTGACGTATTACACATTTTTCTTGCATTTATAGGCTCAACTCGCAATACTGAAAGGGACAAAGAAAAGGCAAAACACGTGAAATCGTGTTACGCAAAACCACCGGTCTAAGGGATTTATGTTTTATATATAAATTCTATGACAGCGGAGTCACCTCGTTATACAAGGTACATCCCGTGGTTTTTTCCTTTACTAACTAAATTAATTACAAGGTTACTAAAATGAAAAAATTATTACTAGCTTCTACCATCACTATTTTAACATTAACGTCTGTTGTATCGGCGCCGAAAGCACAAGCTGCTGGCATCGCTCAAAGCGTTTGCGAGTATGTAGCTGCAGACGACAAGAAACGCATGCGTTCGTTCTTAAAAACGAATAGATTAAAAATTCGCAATATCTTTCAAGGTATAGAGTGTAATGGACAGAATCTGTTGGCGTTTGCATCGTCTAATGGTTCAGTTAAAACAGGTGCTTTGATGATTTCAAAGTTGCCAAAGAAAGTTGTTTCTGAAAACTTAGCTATTTTGCAAACCGGATCGCAACCATTGATAGACGCAGCTAACGAACGCGTTAGCAGCTAAACTTATTTTTTAGTAGATGTTATTTGTTCAATCAAGTGTACAGTTTTACTAGATAATAATTCTATGTCATTTTAAAAAGCCTGCTTCTGCAGGCTTTTTTTTTGCCTTAGTCATTTCAATCTATTTTTTGACTCGTTAAGCTAGCACCATGTTAAAAAACTGATTACACTTAAGTTATACGAAGAAGACTGCGATATACATGTTGAATAAAAGAAGTTATAAAGACAGTAAGAACGCTTTAATACTTACTGGCGGTGGCGCTCGAGCGGCTTATCAAGTAGGTGTGCTTTCTGCCATATCAAAATTTGTCCCAAGAAATCATGGCATCCCCTTCCCCATTATATGTGGCACCTCTGCTGGTGCTATAAATACCACAGCGCTAGCCTGTTATTCTTCATGCTTTCATTTGGGGGTAAAAAAATTAGAATGGGTTTGGAATAATATTAATACCAGTCGAATATACCATAGTGATGGTATACGGGTTTTTTCACATTTGGCGAAAGGTATGCTGGCAAGTTTCCAAGCAGATTATGCCAATAAAAGTGCGCGTAGTTTACTAAACAACGCGCCACTTCGTGACTTACTTAATATGGTGGTTGACTTTAAACGTATCGACACCAATATTTTACGTGGTTATTTATCAGCAGTTTCTATTACTGCATCGAGTTACAGTAATGGCGATTCAATTAGTTTTTATCAATCAGATGAGTCTATTTCTCCTTGGTTTCGCGCTAAACGTCGTGGTGAGCCTTGCCAAATTAATAGTGAACACTTAATGGCTTCTGCCGCTATTCCCCTCGTGTTTCCTTCTATCAAAATTCGCCAAGAGCATTATGGTGATGGGTCTATACATCAACTTTCACCGTTAAGCCCTGCGATACACTTAGGTGGCGAAAATTTGTTTATTGTTGGTGTTGATCAACCTAAAGCGCCACTTCATAGTAAAGTGAATAATCCTCATCCACCGACAACCTCTACTGTTGCCGGTCATTTACTTGATACTATTTTCTCAGATACATTACACAGCGATATTGAACGTCTAGAACGAATTAATGAAACGATAAAACTTATTCCACCAGAACTTAGAAAAGAAAAAGATGGCTTAAAACCGATATCATCATTTCTCCTTAATCCCAGTCATGACTTTAATGCCATGGCCGTAGAGTATTTTTCAGACCTACCGCTATCGATACGTTTATTATTACGCAGCGTAGGTATCTCTAATGACTCTGAATCAAGTATTGTCAGTTATTTATTATTTGAAAAAAATTATTGTCGGCAGTTAATTAAACTGGGATTTGAAGATGCTATGGAACAAGAGACAGCGATTAGAAAATTTTTATCTCTTGAATAGCGATCCATTACTAAAGAAAACGCCTTGTTGAACAAGGCGTTTATTGGCTTAGCCACACTGCAGACAATCAAGGAAAAAGTTAACCCTCACTTAGATGAAATGTCCTGCTCGTTCTAAGCATCTAAACCTAGACCTAACAATACTGTGGACAATCAAGAGAAAAGTTAACCCCACTTGAATGAAATGTCCTGCTCGTTCTAAACATCTAGACCTAGACTCAGACCTAACTACACTGCGGACAATCAAGAGAAAAGTTAACCACACTTGAATGAAATGTCCTGCTCGTTCTAAGCATCTAGACCTAGACCTAACAACACTGTGGACAATCAAGAGAAAAGTTAACCCCACTTGAATGAAATGTCCTGCTCGTTCTAAACATCTAGACCTAGACTCAGACCTAACTACAATGCGGACAATCAAGAGAAAAGTTAACCACACTTGAATGAAATGTCCTGCAATTTCTATGCATTTAGACCTAGAATCAGACCTAGGCCTAGATCTAACAACACGGCATAAAGTCAGGGGAAAAGTTAAACACCCTTTTGGACAAAGCGCTCTGCTCGTTCTACTCGTCTGGGTTTTCCGCGTACAATCAGAGTATCTTGAGCTTGAAGAATAGTGGCTTCATCGGGTTGCTCTGATTCAATATTGTTACGGCGAAGTGCAACCACCGTGACCCGTTTTACCGATAAATTCAGTGACGCTATAGAATGCCCATTAGCAAAAGAATTTTCCGTTAATATAATCCCATTAGCGAATTCAATGCGATCCATAGCATCAGGGCTCATGTCAGTATGTTCACCTTGAAAAAAGCCATGCAAATGGCTGTAGTGGTCTTTACGTTCTTTTTGTACACGGCGAATAATACGAGAAAAAGGCACACCGGTTAAAGATAACACTTGAGAGACCAGCATTAAGCTACCCTCTAAACTCTCTGGTACCACTTGATTAGCACCCGCTTCTTGCAATGCTTGCAGTTGATCATCATTTCGAGTACGCACAAGGATAGGAACATCAGGTGATAATGATCTGACTTTTTGAATAACCTCAAGTGATTGTTTATCTTCACCAAAAGCAATAACAACAAGCTTAGCTTTCGACAAGTGGGCCGCTTGTAATAATTCAGTTTGTCTTGATGAGCCAAAAAGTACATTTTCTCCTGCTTCACGCGCTTTTGTTGCCCTAAGTGGGTCGATATCAATAGCAACAAATTTAATCGATTCTTGCTTTAAAAAACGACTCACTGTTTGGCCAATTCGACCAAAACCACAAATAATAACATGGTCACTTAACTCTGTTTGCTCGGGAAGTTCGGCTAAATGATCGGTATCTATGGGCTTTTCGTTACTCAACATCAACGACCAACGACGAGCATTGTTAATCATATAAGGTGTTATCGCCATACTCAATACACCTGCGCCTAACAAGATAGAAGCAGTTTCAACCGGTAACAATTTAACCTGATTGGCTAAAGCGATAAGCACAAAGCCAAATTCACCCATCTGTGCCAACATAATACCTGCAGCCCAAGCATCTTTAGCCGCTTCTCCTGCGCGTTTTGCTAAAAAGGCGATAATAAGTATTTTAACCACCATAAAGCTGACCATAACGCCGATAATAACTAATGGTGAAGAATAAACGATACCGATGTCGAGTTTCATACCGACCGTTACAAAAAACAAGCCTAGTAAGATATCACGATAAGGCCGGATATCGGCTTCAAGTTGATACTTATACTGGCTTTCACCTAACATCATACCGGCAAGGAAAGCTCCTAAAGCCATAGATAAGCCAAACCATTGAGTCAATGATGATGCCACTAAGGTAACGAGTAAGGTTGTTAGAACAAACAATTCATCCGTTCTAACTTGCGCCACTAAATTAAATAAACGTGGCAGCAACCATTTACCGGCAAACATTAACAAGGTAACGACAAAGACGCCTTTAACTAGAGCAATCAATAACTCAACAACCATTGAGCTATCAGACTCTTGGGCAAACATCGGGATAATAATTAATAAGGGAACAACGGCTACATCCTGAAAAAGTAAGATAGCAACAGAGAGCTGCCCAGACTTTCTTTTCATTGCGCCCGTTTCACTCAATTGCCGAATAACGATGGCTGTTGAAGAAAGCGCTATAATACCACCAATAATCAAGGAACTAGCAAATGTCTGACCAAACAACAAAGCAATGCCCATAAAAAAAGCTAACGAAATACCCACTTGAAGACTACCAACCGCTAAGACCAGATGGCGCATGGCGATTAATTTAGGTAATGAAAATTCTAAGCCAAGGGTGAAAAGTAAAAAGACGATACCTAACTCAGCAAAGTGATCGTAATCTACTTGGTCCTGAACCAGAGATAAACCATGATCGCCAACCAGCATGCCTGCTACTAAGTAGGCTAAAATTGCTGGTAAGTGTAAACGGCGAAATAACCAAACAATAAGTACAGCACTTGATAGAATCGCTAAAAGTTCAAAATGACCTGTCACAAAAAATCCTTATTATATCATTCGCATCGGTATTAAATTTATAAAAATAGAATGAGCACTACTGAGTCTAAAGCAATTATCGGTAGTTTGACAGCGGCAACTCCTTGCCATTAATGAATTGTCAAAAATTCGTCAAAGTTTTTATTAATATAAATTCATTTAATATCAATACTATAAAAAAACCACTTTAAAATAAATTTAGGTATAAAAATTGCTTAGTCTTACCTGATAAAATAATCAGGTGATGATATGCAGACATTAAATTTAGTAGATAATCAGGCTTTTCAATATAACGCTTTTAAAGTGTTCGATAGCCCTGATCATGAAAAATCTAATAGAAAATTAGCGTTAATGGAACAACTCCAAACATCGCTAGAGCTTGATCGTTTACTCAATATTTTTGCAATGGAAGCAGCTAAGTATGTCGATTTTTCAGGTCTATATTTCAAAAAAGGTGATATGACCGCTTCGATTAGAGGGAGTAGACAAGGTAAAAATGAACGTAGTTTTGAATTAAAACTAAACCAAAAATTTGTTGGTATTTTGACCTACGCCATTAATTCACCAATAAGCATGACTAATTATAAGATACTTAACGAGTTACATCAGTATTTAATTCACCCATTAAATAATGCTTTACAGTATCAGGAAGCTTTGCTGTTAGCGATGCAAGATGGATTAACCTCTTTAAATAATCGCCGATGCTTTGATGAGCAGTTAAAACGTGCTATGCACCATGCGAACCGACAAAATAGTAAGGTCGGTTTAATCGTCTGCGATCTCGATAAGTTTAAATTAATTAACGACAGTCATGGCCATAATTTAGGTGATGAAGTCTTGATTCAATTTTCTTTGGCGCTTAAAGAAAGTGTTCGAGATTCTGATAGTTTATTTAGATTTGGTGGTGATGAGTTTTCAATCATTGTTGAAAATGCCACACTAGATTCTCTACTCTTTATTGAACAGCGCATATACAACGCAATGACTTGTGATCCTTTATTATCAAAATATCAGGTCAGTTGTAGTTTAGGGCATACTTTTATGGACAGGATGGATACGCAAACAAGTTTTTTTAAACGCGCCGACAAAGCGCTATATCAAAGAAAAATATTTAAAGACCGTAAGCTAAGTTTAGTCTAGTGAGGTTAACTTAGCTTAACTTTTCGTCTTCTGCAAAATAGCGAAGCGCTAATTTTTGTTGCTCTGGCGTTCTGCCAATAAGCAGGCGGCAAAATCTTACCGCTTTGCCAAATTTTTCAATGCCGACAATTGATAGTGCTTTTTTAAAGTTTTCAGCCGACAAGTCATAGGTTTCAATAAAGTGCTCAATAGCAAGATCAACACTTGGGTAAGTTACCCCATCAAAAGTAAACTCGGTGCCAATATAATCAACATCGAGTTCGACGCCCTCAAGCGACAATAGCCAGCCTTGATAATTTAAGCGTTGTTTGGCTATTTCATACATCATCCAAGCACTTTTTTGAAAGCCAACAAAATTTCCGCTTTCAAACTCACTATCGGCAAGCTCTTCTTTCGTCCAATTGATACCTATCGCTAAATCTTTTTGATAGGTTTGTGCTAAAAAGTGCTTAACATTATTAGCAACAGCCCAAATAGAATGCTGCTTTGCCTTTCTCGCTAAAGAAGTACATTCACGACAACTAGGCACAGATAATGGCGGGTGTGAGCAATCAAAAACTAGAAAGTATTGATGCGGGAAGCCAAATGTTAATTCAGATGGCTCGCCACAAAACCAGCACTGATGGCGTTGTTCAAAAGGTATATCAACTAAGGTGTGTGCCATAAGTACTGTTCAACAATAAATTATCTACGTTTACCGGTAGGTGCTGGTTTGGCTTTTTTTGCCACTTTTGCACGTCGTTTAGCCGCTGGCGTACTGTCTGCCTTTTTACGGGCAATTAATTGGTTTTTCTCTTGTGTCGCTTTGTAACGGCTTTTCTTTAAGGGTTTATCTTCTTTTTCAGCATATTGTGCTGGTAAAGCACGTTCTAGTTCATATCCAGGGACAATTGTTCGTTCAAAAGTTCGACCAATTAATGCTTCAATATTTTCTAAAAACTGTTCATCTTTAGGGCTAACTAATGAAATTGCCGTACCAGACTTTCCTGCTCGGCCTGTGCGGCCAATACGGTGCACATAATCTTCGGCAAGATAAGGCAAGTGAAAGTTAACAACGTAAGGTAAGTCTGGAATATCTAATCCTCGGGCTGCTACATCGGTAGCAACGAGCACGCGAACTTTACCTTGCGTAAATTGTTCAAGGGCTTTGTTTCTTGCACCTTGTGTTTTATCACCATGACACAACGCCGACTTAATTCCGTCAAGCTTAAGTTCTTTGGCGAGTATATTTGCACTTTCTTTGGTACCTGCAAAAACAAGTACTTGCTGCCAATTATTAATACCAATCAATTCTGATAACAACTCACATTTACGTGTTTCTGATACCCAATAAACTGATTGCTTAACCTTGCCTGATGTTGAGTTTTGGCGTGAAACCTCTAAGGTTTTTGGCGTATGTAAGACTTGTTTAGCTAACGTTTTCACTTTATTTGAAAATGTTGCTGAAAACATCAATGTTTGATGTTTTTGCTTAATAACACTGATTAATTGCTGAATGTCATTTAAAAAACCCATATCTAGCATACGGTCAGCTTCATCTAAAACAAGAAATTTAACTTGTGATAAATCTACATTTCTCGCCACTACATGCTCAAGTAGACGCCCAGGTGTAGCAACAAGTACATCAACACCTTGCTTTAACATTCTGGTTTGTGGTGGCATATTTACACCGCCATAAACAGCACCGCAGCTTAATGGTAAAAATTCGCTATAGCTTTCGATATTACGGGCAACTTGTTGAGTAAGCTCACGTGTTGGCGTTAAAATAAGTGCGCGAATGGTTTTCGATGAGTTATTATCACTCGGAATTTTAGCTAAAGCCTCTAGTATAGGTAAACTAAAAGCGGCCGTTTTACCGGTACCTGTTTGCGCACTTGCCAGTAGATCAACTCCAGACCGAATAAGCGGTATAGCTTGCTGCTGAACAGGCGTCAACGTTTTATAACCACAGGCTTTAACTGCCTTTAATAGTTCAGCCGACAACCCTATTGCATCAACACTCATATATCACCACTTATCAAAAAAAACGAAACCCAAAATTAAGGCGCGCATTCTAGCATAGTTTAAACATTATTCATCAGACTATTTTTGCCAGATCCCTTTCGTCAAATTAAAACGATTATGTTCGCTTTCACTTGGCTTATAGCTTGGCAATTTTCCTTGGCTATGTTGCTGATGATAGTCTTGAGTAATACTCACCACAACTTTAGACAAGAGTAATAAAGCCGTGACATTAACAACCGTCATAAGCCCTGTAGATAAATCAGCTAAAGCAATAACTTGAGGTAAACTCGCTACTGAACCAAAAATCAACATTGCCAAGAATCCACAACGTAAAAACCAATGTCCAAGTGGATTATCCATATTTAAATACTTCAAATTATTTTCAGCATAAGCAAAGTTGGCAACAATTGAGGTGAAGCCAAACAGTAAAATAGCGATAGTAATAAAATCGCTACCCCATGCGCCTACTTGATAAGCTAAAGCTTGCTGAGTTAATTGTATTCCCTGTGCATCGCTACCGGTTTCTTTAAATAATAAAATAAGAAAAGCGGTACAAGAACAAATAACAATAGTGTCAAAAAACACAGCAAGCATTTGTATATAACCTTGTGAAACAGGATGAGGAGGATAAGGTACTGCGGCGGCGGCGGCATTGGGTGAGCTACCCATCCCCGCTTCATTAGAATAAAGACCTCGTTTTATGCCTTGGACAATTGCCGCACCAACTAAACCGCTGCCCGCTTCTTTTAAACCAAAAGCAGAAGCAAATATATCGCTAATAATGGCAGGAATTTTTTCAATATTTAAAAAGATAACCGCTAGACAGACCATTAAATAAGCAAGCCCCATAAAAGGTACTGTTATTTCCGCAAAACGAGCGATATTTTTCAAACCACCAAAAACAATAAAGGCCGTTGCTATAGTAATGACAATCCCGGTAAATAACGGGTTAATACCAAAAGAGCCATCAAAAGCACTGGTAATTGAATGGGCTTGCACTGAGCTAAAAACAAAACCATATCCGAAAAATAAACACAGCGAAAAAGTCACCGCAAGTTTTCTACTTTTTAAGCCTTTGCTCATGTAATAAGCAGGACCACCACGAAAGTTTCCGTTGGCGTCTTTTTCTTTATAGAGTTGGCCTAATGCACTTTCAGCAAAGGCAGTTGCCATACCAACAAGAGCAATAAGCCACATCCAAAAAACAGCACCAGCGCCACCTAAGGTAATAGCGACAGCTACCCCCATTAAATTTCCGGTGCCGACACGGGCGGCAAGCGAAGTACATAATGCTTGAAAAGAAGAGATGCCTTGGCTGTCTGTTTTGCGACTTAATTTAAGTAACGTAAACATGTGAGTAAAGTGGGTTATTTGCAGGCACTTTAATCGCCAAGTAAACCAAATACCACAACCGGTCAGTAAATAGATAAGCACACTGCCCCATAAATAACCATTGATCGTACCTATCCATTGTTCTATCAAAATATCTTTCTCACCTTTTTAAATTATTACTAATTATCATAACAAACAAAGTACTACCAGCGTTAGACACTATTAGTGTTAAGAAAAAAAATAGTACTAAGCAAAAAAACCAGTGACGGATCACTGGTTTTTTTCATTTGATAAACTTACTTACAGCGCTTTTAGTATTTTATCTACCGAGTCTTTAGCATCGCCAAATAACATTTGGGTATTATCTTTAAAGAATAGTGGATTTTGTACACCAGCATATCCTGTGCTCATTGAGCGTTTAAAAACAATAACTTGTTTAGCATTCCATACTTCTAACACGGGCATACCGGCAATAGGACTGGTTGGATCTTCTGCTGCCGCGGGGTTAACTGTGTCGTTAGCACCAATCACTAACACAACATCCGTTTTAGGGAAGTCATCATTAATTTCATCCATGCTAAGGACAATATCGTAGGGCACTTTTGCTTCGGCTAACAAAACATTCATATGGCCAGGTAAACGTCCAGCAACTGGATGAATAGCAAAACGCACATCGATCCCCTTCTCTTTTAATACTCGGGTCAATTCATAAACAGGATACTGTGCTTGAGCGACAGCCATGCCATAACCAGGCGTGATAATCACTGATTTAGCAGCAGATAACAAATCAGCAACCGCTTCGACATTAACTTCAACGTGATCGCCATAATCGGTATCATTGTCAATAACAACGTCTGTACCAAAGCCACCAGCAATAACACTTATAAAAGAACGATTCATCGCCTTACACATAATGTATGACAATATAGCTCCTGATGAGCCAACCAAAGCGCCAGTTACAATTAATAAGTCATTATTAAGCATAAAACCAGCCGCAGCTGCTGCCCAACCCGAATAAGAATTGAGCATAGAGACCACTACGGGCATATCTGCTCCACCGATAGAAGCGACTAAATGCCAACCAAAAACAAGCGCAATAAAGGTCATAAAGTACAAGGCGTTAACATCGCCACCACTTTGCACAAAGCTAACAAGTAAAATAAAAGTAACAATACCTGCCACTAAGTTTAACTTATGGCGATGCGGTAACATTAATGCCGAAGAACTAATAACACCACGTAACTTAGCAAAAGCGACAATTGAACCGGTAAAAGTCACCGCGCCAATAAAGACTCCTAAGAAGACTTCAACAAGATGAATATTAGTCGCCATCTGTTGAGTATCAGTCAAATTTAGTAGTAATGAGTGGTCCATTTCAAAATAACTGTTAAAGCCAACAAGTACCGCAGCTAAGCCAACAAAACTATGTAAAATAGCGACCAGCTCTGGCATCTGCGTCATTTCAACTTTTTTGGCTAAATGTAAACCAATAAAAGCGCCAACTGACATGGCAATAAATATCACTAAAACATTATCGACACGTGGGTCGGCAATGGTTGCGATTAAAGCAACAGCCATACCCGTGATACCATACCAATTACCTGTTTCAGCCGTTTCTTGCTTACTTAACCCTGAAAGACTAAAAATAAATAATAATGCGGCAACAATATAAGCTGCGCTAATTAACCCTTGAGAAAATTCCATCAATGCGCCCCTTATCTTCTAAACATTTTTAACATACGTTTGGTCACTACAAAGCCACCAACAATATTTATTGTGGCAATGAGCACCGCAATCCCCGCAAGTACTTGTATTAATATATTGTCTTGCCCTATTTGTAACAAAGCGCCAACAATAATAATGCCAGAAATGGCATTAGTAACACTCATTAAAGGCGTATGCAGCGAATGACTGACATTCCACACCACGTTGTAACCAATGACACAAGAAAGCACAAAAACAGTAAAATGAGAGAGAAAGTCCGCGGGAGCAACACTGGCCACCCAAGCAAACAATAACGCGCCTATTGCCATAAACAGGTGTTTTTTAGTTTGTGATGCGGGTTCTACTTTCTCTTCGACCGCTTTAATTTTTACTGTAGCAGGTTTAGTCGGTGCCGCACTGACTTGGATTGGTGGTGGCGGAAAGGTGATTTCATCATGATTAACGACGGTCATGTTTCGAACCACTTGATCTTCAAAATCAACCGTAATGGTACCGTCTTTATTTGGACACACTAATTTAGTTAAATTAACCAAATTATTTGAATAGAGCTGTGATGCTTGATTGGGTAAACGAGAGACTAAATCTGTGTAACCAATAATTTTAACACCATCAACATTAGTAACTTTACCCGGAACGGTTAAGGCGCAATTACCACCGCCTGCGGCCGCTAAATCAACAATAATAGAACCGGGTTTCATTGAATGAACCATGGCTTCTGTAATTAATTTAGGCGCTGGTTTGCCTGGGATCATCGCTGTGGTAATAATAATATCAACATCTTTGGCTTGCTCTGCAAAAAGTGCCATTTCAGCATCAATAAATGCTTTACTCATTTCTTTTGCGTAACCATCGCCTGATCCCGTATCTTCAGGTTCTTCGTAGTCAAGCTCAAGAAACTCTGCGCCCATACTTTCAATTTGTTCTTTTACTTCAGGGCGCGTATCAAAAGCGCGAACCACAGCGCCTAAACTTCCAGCGGTACCAATAGCAGCAAGACCAGCAACACCCGCACCAATAATCATTACTTTTGCAGGTGGCATTTTACCCGCCGCTGTAATTTGTCCTGTTAAGAAGCGTCCAAAAAGATGGGTTGCTTCAATAACAGCGCGATAGCCGGCAATATTCGCCATTGAACTTAGTGCATCCATTGACTGAGAACGAGTCATACGTGGCACCATTTCCATGGCAAAGGTCGTAATTGATTTTGCGCGTAAGGCTTCGAGTAACTCTGGACTTTGCGCCGGTGCGATAAAACTGACTAAATGTGCGCCATCTTTCATTTGAGCAACTTCATCAAGTGAAGGTGCATTTACTTTAAAAATAATATCTGACTGCCAGCATATTTTTTTAGTGACTAATGAAGCTTCTGCGTCGGCAAACTCTTCATCAGTAAAACTGGCTTTTGTGCCCGCTCCTTTTTGTACTTGGACACTAAAGCCAAGTTTAAGTAGAGCAACTACCGAGCTTGGCGATGCTGCTACTCGGTTTTCCCCTGTTAGTGTTTCTTTAGGTATTCCAATATTCATAAGCCACCTTTTTTAAAAGATCGCAACTTCAACGTAAATTAAGATAAAGCTGCAACATATTACTTTTCTTATGGGTTTTATAATTAATGTTTTACCATCAATTGAATGAATTTCATACACCTAAAAATAATAACGGCTATTTTCATAATAAATATAGCTAGTTCCCCAGAACTAATTTTTGATCAGTCAATGGGAAGTTCACCGAGGAGAATAAAGTAAAACTACGAAATAATTAATTTAACATTGCCAAATTTTGCTTAGCGACTTGCTCTTTTTCAACATACTGAAACCATTGTTTAGCTGTTTTAGCCGAACTTTTAATTTTTTTTGCTTGTTCAAAAGCAGATAAAGATTCGCCAAAATTTTGCAGATTAAATTCCGCCATACCTTTGGCTAAGTACATATTACCCAGACTAACTTCTGAAGCTAAGTCACCACGACTTAGTGCTTCATTAGCTGAATTAATAGCAAGTTGCCATTTTTCTAAGTTTAAATAAGCTTGTGCTAAAGCTGCATCAAACTTACCTGTTTCAGAAATTTCTGCGGCTTTAATTAATACCGGAATTGATTTTTCATCATCTTTTGCCGCTATATATGCATTAGCCAGCATCTCTAAATATTTTTCTTGGGCGATAACTTTACCACTGTCTATTGCTTCAGCGAGTAAGTTTGCCGCTTTAATTGGCACGTCATGAAAACGATAAAGCTGTACTAAGGTGACAATGTCAGTTGACTGAGTCACATAGCCCGCTTGCCAAGCGCTTTCCATCACCGCAAGTTGCTTATCTTCTTGGCCAATTTCACCATACATCGCTGAAAGCTGTAACCAATATTTAGGTTTATTGTAATAACGAACCAGGTTTTCTATCACAGCGGTTACTTCAATTGGCTGCTTTAATTCAAAGTAATTTGCACGTTGCAAAATCAACCAATTTTCTTTAGGTATTTTATTGGCCGCAATACTTTGTTCAATAGCCTGTGAAACATAGTGCAGAGACTGCTGATATTGTTTATTTTGATAATAAACTTGCGCAAATAAGACTTGTTGAGTATCGGTAATAGCTTTGTCGTTAGTTGCTTGCCACAAAACTAAAAACTTTAAAGATTGTGGAAAGTTTTGCATTTGCATTGATAATTGCGCTAAAGAATAGAGTGTCGACAGCCTTAATGTTTTAGGGATCGCATTTTCATCGATAACTTTTTCAAAGCTATCGATGGCTGAAGCAACATCGTCATTACCGTAATACATAAAGCCATAAAAATTCCATAACATGGCACGTTCGTAACTGTTTAAACTATCAATGCGGTCTTGCACTTCATCAAGTACATCAAAGCCCTCTAAACCGTTACCTTCATCAGCAAGTTTTTGTGCTCTTGCTAATTGCGTATAAACACGGTTACGCATCGCGGGTACTTTCACTGAGGTTGTTTCTTTACCCAACTGTGCTGATGATTGCGCATTGGCAATATTGCCACCCATATTTTGGTTAAGTATTACTGGAGCGCTAAAGAGTAACGCGATTGAAAGACACGATAGTGTTTTTCTTTTTAATGTTGTCATTTTAGTCATCACCGACTCCTTAGCCTTCTATTTGGAAAGAAATTTTATTCTGCACGCCAGCAACTTCCATAGCGACACCATCAACTACCCGTGGTTTGTACTTAAATTTTAATGCTGCCGCCATTGCCGCTTGATCAAAAATACCTTCAGGTTTAGCTTCAACAACTATAGCGTCCCGTACTGAACCATTTTTGGTGACAATAAATTCAACAATAACGTACCCTTCAATGCCACGAGATTGAGCACGACGTGGGTAAATAGGTGAGACTTTTACTATTGGCAAATAGTCGCCATCACCGCCACTTAAACTTAAGCCCCCGGCTAAACTTAAATCGGTTTGAATATCAGCACCAAACCCGCTAGCAGTGCTTAATGCATTGGGGTTAGCTTGTTGCATTTGTGGTTGCTGCATTTGCGGTGGTGGTGCTTTAGGCGCTGGTGGTTTTTGTGGTTTGCGTTCTTTTTTTGTCAGTTGCTGCTCTTTTTTCAATCTAATAAAGTCGAGCACATTACCGCGAGGCGCTTCAGTTAAGGCATTATTACCACCAGAAATAAGCGCTTGCATCCCCCATAAAAGAAAGAAAGTCATCACCACAGCAAGTAATAAACCTATGCTGTAACGGGCAGGAGTGTTCATCACGGTTGCCATGACTTATCCCTCTTGAGCTGCAATTGAAACATCAAAAACACCCGCTGAACGAGCAGCGTCCATCACTTTAATTAACGTATCGGTTGTCGATGCTTTATCGGCTTGAATAACAACAGTACCTTGTGGATTTTCTGCCTTTAAGCGCTCAATATTGGCTTGCACAGCTCGAATATCAATACGACGCTTATTGATCCAAATATCGCCTTTATCACTAATTGCTACTAAGATATTGGCACGTTCCTTTTTAACGGCAGTAGCCGCTTCTGGTCGATTCACTTCAATACCCGCTTCTTTAACAAACGAGGCAGTAACAATAAAAAATATCAATAAAATGAAGACCACGTCCAACATAGGCGTCATGTTAATTTCTTCGGCTTCTTCTTGTTCTTGTAAAATATTTGCTAATTGAGAACGCATCGCGTTACTCCTTAATTAAACTGCTAATTATTGGTGAGCCATCGGAAGACTGTCTTCCATTTGCTCGGTTCTACGTTTCGTTTTACGCTGTAACCATGTCACCATAAATACACCAGACAATGAGCCCACCATGCCGGCCATTGTTGGAATAGTCGCGCGCGAAACGCCTGAAGCCATTGACCGAGCATTACCGCTGCCCGAAATTGCCATAACATCAAACACTTCAATCATACCGGTTACCGTGCCCATCAAACCAAGCAGTGGACACAAGACAACTAAACATTGAATTAAGGTAACGTTAGTTTTAAGCATTTCGGTGGCTCTTGAAATATGAGCAATTCTTATGTGCTGAGCATTCCATGAATGTCGTTCTGGGCGTTTAAACCAACTTTTAATAATGTTTTCTTTCACCGTTTTATAACTGTGCAAGTAAAAAAACAATCGTTCAAAAATAAGTAACCACATTAAACAAATAACCGCGGCGATAACGCTTAACACTAGCCCCCCCGTATCCAAAAATTCTTGGATACGATTCATCATTTCGATGAAGAGGATCATGGTTTATGCTCCTTGCTTTGATGTCAGCGGTTTTTCAGAGTTTTCTGAGCGTTCGGCTAAAATCCCAGCGCTTTGTTGTTGTAAAATATTAATAATACCGCGACTTCGGGTGTTGAGCAGTGTAGAAATAAAGACCATGGGAATAGCAACAACTAAGCCCAGTACCGTTGTTACTAGTGCTTGAGAAATACCACCTGCCATTAATTTAGGGTCACCTGTACCAAATAAGGTAATCGCTTGAAAGGTATTGATCATCCCTGTAACCGTGCCTAACAAGCCAATTAAAGGCGCGACTACTGAAATGATTTTGATGAAAGTGAGCCTCGTTGTTAATACAGGCACTTCTTTTAAAATACTTTCAGAGAGCTTTAACTCTAAGGTTTCAACGTTATCAAGGGGATTTTTATCTTGAACTAACATAACGCGACCCAGTGGATTGTCATTTGATGCTTGTTCGCTCTTTAATTGACGATTGACTTTACTGCCAATGAAAAAGAGTGTGATAAAACGTTCAATCGCAATCAGTAAACCAATGAGACCGATCGCTAAAATAACATAACCAACTGCACCACCTTGTTCAACGCGTTCTTGTAAGTCAGGTGCTTGTACTAATAATCCTAAGATTGAACCGCCTGTTGGGTCTAAAGCAAAAGGAACGACTTGATTATTGCTTGAAGTGAGTGCATTAGCACTTGATAAATAACGACTTGATGGTTGTCTCATTAATTGTGCAACAGAAGCTGTTTCATCAATATATTCAAGGTATTTTCCTTGTGAAACTAGATTAAAACCACCAACACGCACCACATCTGCCTGACTTTTCTCACCGTTTGCTAACACAATTTCTCGGCTAAATTTATGTACTTTTCCACTTTGTGTCATTTCACGTTGTAATTCAAACCACAAACGTTCAATTTCTTCAATAGAGGCTAATTTTGATGAGGAGCCCATACTTTGCGCAAACTCATCAAGAAACTGACCTCGACCAGGAATTTGTGCTGAAATAACAGAAGTTTGAAACTTACTGCGCGTATCGCCAGCGACTTGTTGTAATACACCAAACAATTCTTTTAATTCACCCATACGCTTATTGAGCGCATCGGTATTATTACCTAAGGTTACATCGTTATCTTGAAAGTTTTTTTCAAGCTGTGTACTTAAGTTAATCGCTTGATCTCGCTGCTGTCTTGCTTGGTTTAATAATTGGATTTGTTGGCTTTTTTTCGCATTGAATTCTGCTTCTCTATCTTGATTTTGCTTACTTTGTGCAATTTTTCCTTGCGCTAATTGTGACAGTAAGTCATCTAAACTCGTTGCTTGTTGCGCGATGGCATTGCCACTGAATACTGAAACAGCTGACAAAGTTATTGCCGATATTAATAGAAGTAATTTTTTCATGGGTTATTCCTTATTCGGCCGAGTTTTGCGTTACGGGGACAATAATTAAATCGGGGGCAAGTTGTTTACGAGCAATGCGTAATCCTTTATTAATATCTAAACGATATTGCGCTGAAAGAGGCTGCCATGATTTAGAAGCGTTATCCCACAAACCTAACTTTTGACCGTCACGTGTTTGATACACTAGACTTACGCGGCCAATTCTGAGGAGGTCAACATTTTGCTCACTACCGTCAATATCAATTAAGCCAGAGTACGCCTCTATTGTTCGCCCATAATCAACTTCAATTTGATAAGCGGCGAGTACTCGGCGAAACTTTTCAGAAATAGCAACATCAGCGCGTTCCATCATGCTGTGTAAATCAGCAATACGTTTATTTCGCTCAGTTGTTAAAAATTGCACATCCAAGGTAATAAAGTTTGCTAAGGTTTCAATCATACGCGCCATTAACGGTGAAACTTGTCGTTCTATAATGCTCACTTGTTCCATTGACACTGCGATTTGGTCAAGCTCTTTCAATTGGTTCGCCACTTGGGTTTTCATTTGCTGGTTATAAACAGTTAAGCCATCAATTTCCTTATTAATGGTCTTAAACTGTTGTGACTTCGTTTGTATTTGCTCATTAATGTCATTAACACGCTGTTGAGACTGACTGGCCGATTGGTTGATTTCTTGACCAGCATCAACGACTTGACTGAGCTGTTTATCATTATCGGCTAGTGTGGGTGTTGCATCGCTAATTAAGCTAGTTGTGCTTAAGCTCAGTAATAAACAAGCTTGTGCAATTTTCGAAAGAGTCATAAAAACCTTTTGCCTTTGTTTGAGCTAATCAGATCTTATTTGATTACCCCTAAAATTAATGTCGATAATACTAATGGCTAAATATGACAATTAAGTTTCAGGAATATTGCCGATTTATTAAATGACAAGGTTGTGACATTTTTCTTACGCTGAAAATTAAGGTTGATATTAATAATTTATCTGGGGGATTGTGGAGGAGTCATTAAAATAAAAATCGTGTCAATAAATCAGAATTTTATGGTTGCACACGATGCTTTAGTTAATGATTGCTTCAAGATAATAGCTGGCGTAGGTACTTGTCATTTAAACGACAACTTTACTTAAACAGCAGACGGTTAAGTAGGCAAGCGTACGTTTATTATTACCTCAACTGGGGCCATTAACTCTTGTAGTTTTAATCTTGATTCGATTCAGGTTTTGCATCGCAATTTTGTCGTACTTCACAGTTGATATTATGTGTCACACATTTACTCAATAGCCTTTGACATAAACATACTATATGGATCTTCTTGATAGTTACCAAAAGGGGCACATGGTTGAAAACCAAATTGTTGATAAAGTTTTTGTGCTGGAATAAACGCATCCATAGTACCCGTTTCCAAACTTAATCTTTTATACGAACGAAGAGTCGCTTGTTCAACGATATGCTCTAATATCTTACGAGCAATACCTTTACGTAAAAACTTGGTCGATGTGCGCATAGACTTTATCTCACAATGATCTTTATCAAGTTCTTTTATAGCGCCAATACCAGCTAAATCTTGATTAACCCATAAACTCCAGAACGTTACATCGGGGTGTTCAAGTGCACGCAAATCTAGCGCGTGAACACTTTCTGGAGGTGAGTGAGCTAGCATATCTTCATGATGTTCTTGTAATAAAAAAATTACAGCTTCATGTCTTAATTCGCCAAGCTTAATATCCATATTGCACCTTTGTTTACCTGTATACCTAACGCCCATTCAGAAGCTAAAATAAGCGAGGCACGAGCAATGGCCAGCTTTTTTAGTCCTTTGGAATACCTTGTTATTTGCTAATTACGAAGAAAATGAACACTATATCTGTAGTAACTTGGGATATGACTATGTTCAATATCAACAACTTTATAGCTATTATATTCTGGATTTTCTGCAATAAACGCCATAGCTTTTTCATATAAAGCAGAATCAGTTCCTTCTTGAAAGTTTACATCTATAGCCCATTGGGGAGGTGGCCTCCGTAGTAAATTTTTAAAGTATAAATATCGTTAGTCTTAGCTATAGCCTCGAAGGTTGCTCCATAGGTTGATGTTGTAACGCAAGATGTTGTATTTAGTAAAAGGATTAAAAAAACACAAAGCTTGATCAATAATTTCATTAACACTCCAATGCTCTAAGGCAAATAACGCCTAATTTACAGGCAAAACTAGTTGGCTAAAATAAATGAACGGAGTGAACAAAAAGCCAACTGTTTTTTGTCCTTATTTAATTTCTTATTATATTTCTATTTTAAACGAAGAGTAAGTTTTGCAACCCTACGACCTAAGTGCTTTGCCGTTGCAAGATCAACTTCATGTGCGACACTATTAGTCGTTTGGGAAACGACTCCTAATTGGCAACCTAATCGATTTAAAGTAGAACTATCTGTTCCATATGAAGCATCAATATTCACCCATAACATACCATGATGACTTGCTAAAGTAGCCATGTATTGCAAAGTACTTGATTGGTCACCATTTAGGCCTGTTCCAGAGGTGAATCCAGCAGATACTTTATCGGCCCACTCTTGGCTCTGCCAATGTTCACTTGAAGCATCCGCAAAAGCCTTGAATTGAGCTGATACACTTCCCATATATGTTGGGCTTCCAAAGATGATCGCATCGCATAATTTTAGATCGTCAAATAACTCTTCGTTTTCAAATCTTCCTTCAAGGATTTCGCGCCCTTCAATTTTATGTACAAGTACAGTTATTCCATGTTCTTTTTTAGCACCTAAAGCAATTGCTTTAGCAAGTTGTCCTGTGACATCACTCTTAGAAAAGTAGACTATCGCTATGCGGGACATCGATTTAAAACTCCTTTATTCTATTATGTATAATAGAAAACTAACGCCTTGTTAAGAGGCAAAACACCCTTAATTAAAATAAGCGACAAAGGAGCAAAAGCCAACTGTTATTTGTCCTGCTTTAATAGCTTAGAGGTAAACGTCCCCGGAACAACAGCATTAGCGACTGATTTAAATAACACTACCCACAACGCCAACAAGACAAACCAATATAATTTTGCACCCTCTGTTTTTAACTCTCGTACTTTGGGTTCCATATATACATATGAAAGTAGAATGTTATTTTTTGATTTTATTTGATGGATTAATCCACTTTCATGCCAAATAGAAACATTAGATCCAACCTTTAAACTTCGAGCTAAGTTTTTACACTTACCCTCGCCAATACCCACTGCTGAAAAAGTATCTTGGTATGAGCCAATATTAAGATCGAAGTATGAATATACTTTATCAGTTTCATCATCTATTATTTCTTCTTTATGACATTCGACAAAGTCAATTTTTGTTGAGTATTCATGTATGTCCGTAAAATCAGTAACTATATATTTAGGTATTACAAAGGCGAGTACAGCTAAATTGATTAAGATAAAACCCAAAAAAAACAGCTTACGCTTTTTTCCATTTCCCTCAGCAGAGAATTCAATGATAAATTCATTTTCATCATCGTCCTTGTCTTCCTGCTCTTCAATTTCTTTGGCTTTTTTTTCAAACTCTCCACTTTCTTTTCTTCGTTGAATTTCTTCACATAACTGCTTATATCGTTCAGGAAATTTATCCTTATCGATATTTTCGTTAACATCAAATAATTCATCTAATGTGTAATTTGAATAGTTGATTGACACGATACTTCCTTTATCTCGAACGCCTCATTAAGAGGTAAATAATGGTTGGCTAAAATAAGTGACAAAGGAGCAAACAGCCAACTGTTATTTGCCTTGCTTTAATGACTTATAAACAGTTAATCACTACACTCGACTTTAGCATAATCACCACCACTAATTGTACTATCAGGTATAGTAAAACCTCTGTTTTCAGCTAATTGCGAATCACTTTCCTGAATAGTAAATACATGCAACTTTCCTGTTCCCCCTCCACAGACTGAGGGGTAATCAACTAGTGTTAAGTTACCACAGCTTTCAGCTTTAACTTCAATACCAGCTTCTTGCAGATAACTCTTAGTTAATGATATTGATAAACCATTATCCTGACACTGTAACTCGCCTGTACTTATATATACTTCAATATTATTGTCAGAGTCCGATTGGTTGCAACCGGAAAGAGATACCAGTATTGGTAGTATTAGGTAGATAAACTTCATAGCGTATTCCATTACTTTATTTAGATTTATAACGCCACGTTAAGCGACAAATAATTGTTGACTAAAATAAGCGACGAAAGAGCAAATAGCCAACTTTTTTTACCTTGCTTGAATGGCTTATATGCGTCTTGCCTATTTAGTGTTCAGAACTAGAGCTACTTCCCTTGCTCTTTTTATTTAAAATCTGGGATATTTTTTCTTTTTCCCATTCCTCACCAAAGGGTTGAAATACCTGAAAAGCGAGGCCAGCAATAAGTGCACAAAAAGATAAGAATACAACAATCAATGGACCTAAGTTTTCTCCATCATTGTAGTTAGGCAACATAAATAGGAGAAAAATTGCAATTAAAAGTGCAGAGAATGTATAAAAATATTTTATAGATTTAACCTTCTCTTTTGCTTTGTTGTGCTGAGAATGATCTTTAATCATATTGGCATCCCCTTTTGTTTGGAGGTTTTTTTCATTATCTATAGCACATATAAGCTCATCAGTTGAGATTTCAAAAACCGCAGCCAAAGACTTCAAAGTTTCAATTCCAATGCTCTCTCCTTTTTCTACTCGTTGAATTGTGCGAACATTTAAATCGCTTAGTTGCGCCAATTGTTCTTGAGACCAGCATTTTTCGAGTCTTAATGATTTCACAGGTAACTCCATTTATTGTTGAATGCTGATGCACTATACACCAAGGCCATTCTGTCGGTAATGACAAACAGACGACAAATAGCCGACAGACATAAATTTACGCTTGGCACCAACACCTCATCAAGAGGAAATTTATAGCGGGCTAAAATAACGACGATGGAGCAAAAGCCAATTGTATTTTCTGCGTTTGAATGCCTTTTATGCTATTTTACTGTGATACAGAAGCGTTTACAACTTCCAACGTTCCATTGCGCTGAACTATGTGAACGAAAGCTAGGAACTCATCATCTGATTTTGAATACCCTTGCTTCCAAAAAAACCTTACGTCACTTTTTTTCTAATCACACCAACCAACTCTCGTTTTGTAAAAAAACCAAGAGTTTCTTGATATGCTTTGCACTGTTTTTCAAACTCATCTTTAGTGACGATACTTTTCATATTGTCACTAAAATCTCGCACATGCTTTTCATGGTCAATTTGAGTCGAAGCATCCATAAGGTTATCCATTATAGGATTAACTATTTCTAATATTTCGTCATTTGAAAGCTGCAACCAATTCATAAATACTCCTAAATAGCTAACGCTCCACTAAGAAGCTTTTAATTGTTGGCTAAAATAGTTATACACAAACGACAGCCAACTTTTTTGTCCGTTTGAATACCTTGCTATGTGTCATTTTTAATCGACTTTATCTGCTTTCTTTCGGCCTCAGTTAATACATTATACCAGCGAGGATAAGACCAACCATAACCCCATCTAAATGACGTAGGAAAATATGGGCTTCCTCGCACACCCACTAACATTAGCTTAGCAATTTGAGGCTCCCCAGTTTTTGAAACACACTGATGAAGTTCTTTATCTGCAACCAGCCTCTCTTCATAAGTTCCACCTTGCCAAGGTGGATAATCGTAAGCAGTACAGCAAGATAACCATAGCTCTTTATGATCAAATGTACCGTCAGGGAAAGAACTGCAACCATCTGATGTGAAAGGTTTAATATTTTCAGCATTCACTGTAACTGAAAAAAGTAGAAGGATAAAAACAAAAACTATACGCATACACTTTCCATGACTGACAACGCCTCATTAAGAGGAAATTTATTGTTGGTTAAAATAACGTCGAAGGAGCAAAAACCAACTATATTTTGTCCTTGTTTAATTTCTTGTCATGCATTTTTACACCTATATTTTTGTTGCATATACTGTATGGATAACTTGGCTATTTTTTCAAGAACATCCGGTTTGATATCGGATAGTTTATTAATGTACAAACAAGATTTGCCAAGTTTATGTTTACCTAGTTCCTGTAATAAGCCTTCAATTTTGTCAAAACCAGGCATTATGTAAACCACTAAGTTTTGTTTTCTAGGAAAGAACGAGATTACTGCGGAATCTCCTTCACGACCGCTATCGTATTTATAGCGATATTTACCGAAGCCAATTATGCTGCCACTTAAATAAGGCTTATATCCAGAGACTCTTTCCAAAAAAGGTAACAAGGCAAATGAATCCGATTTTCTGGTCTCATTTTCAATGCACGATATAAATTGGTAATTTCTTCCATTTCACTGCTCCATAATTATCGAAATGTCTCACCCATTAAGAGGCTTTAATTGTTGGTTATATTGTGAAGTGAAGCCAAGCTTAACCTAACCAACGGTTAAAAGATCTGCTTGAATGGCTTTTTATACGTATTTACCACCATATTTCAAAGCTATACTGGGATCTTTAATAGATCCATCAAGTATCAATTGAGCAACTATTGAATTAAAATAAAATCTACATATCGAAGAGTTCCATCAGGATTGCTAAGTGTATAACCGCTTGAAGTGCTTCCATCTATCCTTGGAAAATCCAAGAAAATATGATTTGCTTCACTGTCATTCGTCAGAACATAAGAGATATAACAACCAGATGAATTACATCTGAAATATTGACTGCCACTCTGAATACTATCTATATAATTTTCAAAGAGAAGATTGATTTTAGACTCGAACTCAATATCCTGTTCCCTGACATCGTTACTGCTAAGCATATCTATGATGTCGGTTATTTCTTTTTCATTTTTCCCATTCTTTACTAAATTGACAATATCATCATCTAAATACAACGAAAGCTCATATTCAAAAACGTTTTCTTAATATTTACTATATGTACTATGAGTTACTTCACTAACTTCATTATCATCAGTCTCTATCTTTTCGATATTAGTCTTAATATCATTGTTGATTGAACTGGAAGAATTACTTGATGATATGTTTCTGGCAAGCCCCTTCTCTTGTATCTTATTGCTAGATGACAAGTTATCAGCAAATTTTATATTTATAGCCTCATCATTCAGTTTTACTTCAGGTGCGAAACTTAAAATACCTTCCTGTCGGTATTGATAAATATTTACAGATACCGAGCAACAAAATAGTAGGCTTAATATTTTACTCGAAGAATTCACACACAATTTCCCTATACGTTTAACGCCCTTTTAAGAGGCTTTTAATTATTAGCTATAATGTGAAGCGAAACTGAGAAAACTGTTAGCAGTCATCCTTCAAATCCTTGTTATGTGACGCCTTCATTTTAAAACCGTATGATTCAAAATCAACTTTTTCAAAAAACTTTTGACCTCTATCATTAAATGACCAAACATCTAATTCAATATCATCGATATCTAGTCTACGGCATTCATTTTTTACATATGCGATCAACTCATACCTAATACCAGCCTCTAGCTGATGTATATCAACTCCAATTCTCTGAAGGTAGCAATATTGTCGAGCACGTAGAATTTTTGTTTGCTCTTTAGTAACGAGATTGTACACCGCGTAGCCAACTACGCAGCCATCTATTTCTGTGACGATAAACCCCGGCGAATTTAGCCTTTCAAGTAATTCTAACTTGGCATCCTTTAAAGATATGGATAAGTCATCTTCATTGGCATTTCTAATCAACGCTTAGCTTAATCTCCATAGTCAAATAACACCCTATTAAGGGGCAAATTGTCGTTGACTAAAGTGTAGAGCGAAACGGAACTAGCCAATTGTTTATTCTCAATTAAAATTTATATTGTACAATTGCCATATATTGCTTTTGCCTATGTTCCGCTGCTCGACTTTCCCATAAAGTTCTATTTTCATTGTTCGAGGTTGAGTTGATAAACTCAGCGCCTACATTCCAATTTTTATCCAGTTGATATTGCCATGCCAACGTAAGGCTATCACCATCGCTGTCATTAGGGTCTTGTCTGTTCTGATCAGTTTCTTTTACTTTGAATTGGTCATGGCGTAGTGAAAATCTATGTGATCCTAATTTATAATTAAACATCACATACCATGAAGAAATATCAGTAAACACACCTGCTTCTTGACTGCCCATACCGGTATCACCAGCTAAATACTGAGCTAACAGCCTAAAGTTACTTGTAAATTTATGTTGCATGGCAACAGAATAATATTGGGTTTTCCAGGCATATTGACGATTTTTTTCAATAGCCTCTGGATCACCTCTATTATCGTAGTAATAAACTCTCACATCAGTTTGTTTTAGATAACGCCAATGCCCACCAACGTAATATCCCCATTTACTATCTGTTTCAATAAAAGGCTCAACAAAATTAGGCGTATTAATAGGGATGTCTTGCTGGGAAAAGTAATCAGAAAAGACAACGGCTTCATTATAAAAAGTTTGCCTATTATGCTGTGCCCAACCCCGCCAAACAAGTAAGCTGCCTAAGCCATCATTCGCTTTAAATATAGAGGCTAATGCGGTAAAACTATGAGGGCTATTATGCTTTCGTCCGCTTCGAGTGATTGACCACTGAGCACCTAGCGTTCTTTGCTCTTCAGCAATCCAAGAATTGATCGCTGAAAAACTATAAGTATAAGGACTTGTCCATCCGGTTGCTGTATTTTCGAGTGACATTTGAGGATAAAACATGCCGAATTTAACTTGATGTTTTAAGCCAGGATTTAATGGCGAATAAGTAAAGTAAGCTTCTGTTAAGCCAATGTTTTTTTCACCATCAGGATTGTAATTGGCGACAAGATCAAAATTAACATTAGAAATTAAGTCGCCACTTATTTCTATCGCCGCTTGTGTTAGCATCAGTTTATCATCGTCGTTATACCGTAATATACCCACGCCTTCTTCCTGCCAGCTATTTAACCAAGGCTGATGATAATCGGCTTTAATATATCCTGCTTCAATCCCCCCTTTAACCGTTATTTGTGCAGCATTAACTGCAGAACTCAATAGAATAAAGGTGGCTAATAGTGTTTTATTTGTTGTACTAATCATTATTTTCCTCATAATTGAGTAACCAAGGTAAAAACTCATCACCATGAATCGCCTTACTAATAAAGTAACCTTGTGCGGTTTCTAAACCCATTTTATTCAACATATCAAGACTTTATTTATTTTCAACGCCTTCAGCCACAACACTTAATCATAAGCTGTGCGCTTAATAACGAACTAGGGTCATTGTCTACATGGCTGACCAATTTTTTAAAGCAAAGTTTTTACTCATAAGCAAAATACCACGGTAAATTGCCTTACTATGATTAACTAATTTATCTGTGATGACTAAATGTGCAATAGTAAATTGTTTATTAATTTGGTTTTCAGAGTGCTAATAGGTTTGCTGCAGCGTAACAAACAAAATAATCGTTATCGTTATCGTTATCGTTAACATCAATAAAAATATAAATCGTACTAAAATACGATTTTGTAATGATTTTAAATTAATAGTCATCTAATTCATCATCATCTTCATAAGCTGCATATCTAGGCTTCATCGCCTCTTTTACATTAATAGTGATATTGGTATGACTAGAAACCGTTATTTTTTGAGTAAAAGATTGATCAACCTCTTGGAGTAAAGGATGCCATATTTTCAGTGTATATTTTCCATCAGGCAGTGCTAGATTAATATTACCCTCACCATCAGTTTTGCCAAACCAAGGGGTATCAACAACATAAACATAACCAACCATCCAGTCATGTATGTTGCAGCCTAGGATCACTTCTCCAACTTTATCAAACAAACGAGGGTCTAATTTCTTCTCACGGTATAGTTGTATTTCAAAAGTTTTCGCTGGTGAAAAGGAATAAACATGATGTTTTATTCTGTCTGAATTGGGAAAATCAATGTTAGTATATTTATTAACAACTAGAATGTGAGGAGAAAATTGTCGATTTACTTGATCCATAATAGCAGTATAAGGAACCGACAAAGTACTATCTGCCACAGCAGTTTTTATTTCTGGCTCAGCGGAAACGACTATATTAGACAATGGTTTTTTATCGACATCAATCACTAGAATGTTTGTATTGCTTGCTTGACTAGCGAAGGAACTAAGAATCATTAAAAAAGAAATTATTTTGTAATTAAAAACTCTTACCATAATCTCACTATCCACGCTTATTATTAAATATCACTATTTTATAAAATTAACACAGTTCACTGATTTATACCTATATCTCACCAAAAAAATTGGCCATTCAGATGAAAACATTAAGCATTTGATACTCAATACTAAAGAATATTATTCTAATTTAAAAAATGTTATTTACTTAACAATACTTGAAGATAAAATAATTGTGTTCAAGCAATTAGTCATTTTTTCCTTTTAGATCTTTACAAAGGCGCTAACTACTATTTTTATTAGCAGTAGCCAATCATTTATTTCACCCACATAGCTCCTAACAAAACCTTATAAACTTGTGAGCTTCGTTTTTAAAGTCAAAACCAAAGGACAAAATCCAACTCTCTTTAATAACTTTAACAAAATAAAAAATCATAATGTAATAAAAAAATTAATAGCTACACTTAGATAAACTGATGAAATTAATAAATGACGCTTTTAAGGAATAAATTAATGATGAGATATAAAGCAGCGGGCATCGCTTCAATAATATTACTATTAATAACACAATATTACTCACCCAAGGTCATGGCCTATAATATGGCTCAAAACATTTGTGAGTATGTCGCGGCTGACGATAAAAGGAGGTTCCGTTCTTTATTAAAAGCACAACGTATTAAAATACGCTCTATTTTTGATGAAATAACCTGTAACGGTAAAAATATATTATTTTTTGCTGCAGCAAGCAACGCTAATGATGTCGGTGAAATGATTATTAAAAAATTGCCAAGAAAAGTATTAGGTGAATTAGTTGATGAATTAATAATTGCCTCGCCAACCTTAGGCGCTATAGCTAAAAAAAGAGCCGGTTAAGTGATCTATCAAGTAGTAGCAACAGCAAGACAATAATGTTTTTAATCTAGCTCAAATTTACGGGCAGTTATTATGATAGAAATAACAAGACCACTCCTTTAATTAATAATAATTTGGGGTGGTCTTAATTCATCTATTTGCAGGGTTGTAAAACGCCAGCAATAATTTAACTAACTAATCAAAATCCCATTTAAAGGAAACATCAAAAGCAATGCCTTTCGTTTCACTACGAAATAAAGTATCAGAAAACTCTATTTCTTTACTTTCATCAAGTAGGTTTTGTACTTTGAATTTTAACGTTGTTGAATAGGTAGGATAGTAGGTATATACCATATCAAGTGAATGAAAAGGTTGCTCATGCTTATCATCTTGCCCTTCAATACCTGGGATAATAATACGTTCACCAAAGACATTATAAGCCATTGTCACCGAGTGATTACCATTTGGCGCATCATAACCTAAATTGAGATTAACCACATATTGCGAGTGGCCAGTCATTCGACGCGTCGGATTAGTAATCGCGGCAGAAACTCCAGTTTGCTCAACAACGCGTTGCGTGTTGATGTTTATTTCAGAGTCACTTAAGGTCACGTTACCTGACAAGAAAAAATCGTTACCGTTCATGCCAGCAAAATCACCCAAAAAGGCAAAATCTTTCATAAACTCTAGCTCAATACCATAAACTTCACCGTCGTCTGCATTAGCAATAACTATGAGCGGAGGGCCATCTTGGCCTGGTGATTGTACTGATTCAATCGGATTTATCATATCTTTGTAGAATAAGCCTACTGACAAGTTTTCTCCCGTATCTAAGTACCATTCCCAACGTAGATCGTAGTTTTTAATATCCGTGGTTTCTATACCAGCAGTACCTCGAATAGGATACCCGGTTAGCGGGTCAAGGTAAGTTGATGGCGCAACCTCGCGAATATCTGGGCGTATTGTGGTTTCACCATAAGATAAACGAAACTGAACAGCTTCACTCATCATGTAAGTAAGCGCTAACGCCGAGTATATATCATCTTCTTGAAAGGCTAATTTAGATAAATCTTCTTCTGTTGGTTGTGGTGGTAAATCAAAGCGACCGGTTGCGGGATCTAAAGGCGCGACGACTTGACGGTAATCTTCCCAGCGAAAACCGCCACTGATACGCCAAGTATTGTCAATAAACCAATCTGCCTCAAAGTAGTAAGCATCGGTCATTTGTGCTGAATAATAGTCATCACCCATTACAGAGGTGTCTCGTATAACCGTTTCACTTCCTTGTAATGGCTGATTGAGAATAACATCGTCTGTTAAAATATCATTCATTTTGTGACCACTAAGACTCAGTTCTTCAAAGGCTAAGGTATTAACATCGATACGTCTGGAAAAAGCGTCACGGGTTTTTTCAATAAAATCACCACCAAACTTAAGCTCTACTTCTAATTGCGAAAAAGTTATGGGTAAAGATAGGTTAAAACCGCTGTTTTCTACTTTATCTTCCAAGTCCTGAAAAGAATAACGGGTAGCGGTTGAAGCCTTACGTAAACTACTTTCGTTAGTAAGATCAAAAGTACCATCTTCGTTTTCATCACTGAGTATGTAGCGCGTAGAAACATTACCCGGTGCGTAACGACTTGAACGAGCGTCTGAATATTTCCAATCAAAACCTATGTTCCACAGCCATGGCAGATTGTGAGTACCACGAACCTGATTAGCGATCATTTCGCGCTCTTCGTAGCTAACGTCACTGTCTCGAATGCGCAAACCATCACTGAGTAATACATTGTTAGTATTACCCAGTTTGTCTTTTATTTCGTCGGCGGTATCACGTAGCACAATGAAACTGTAATCAAGGCGATGATCTCGGTCATACTCTACACCTAAGTTCAGCAGACCAGACCATTTTACTGAATGTTCAGTTGAGGTAACTTGGTCAAAACCTCGTACTAAACTCCATGAACCATCGGTGTTATTACGAAAATCTTGACCTTCGTATAATTCACTTACTTGCCATTCATTGTCATAGGATAAAGAGGTTAAATAACCCCAGCGATATTTACCCTGTTCAAATTTATCACCGAGCGCAATATCAAGACCAAAATCTGGGGCGATATTTTCTTTAACTGGATCGTAATCACGATTAAGCTGCGCGGCTATTGCACGGTTTTCATCTTGACTAATATGTTTTAATGAACTGTAATTTTTCCATAATTTTTGTAATGTTTTGGGTGCTGCGCGAGTGCCATCATCTTGGCCACGCCAGTCATCACTGCCACCATTGTAGCTGTAACCATCGTCAAAATTTTCGCTATTGCCACCTAAATTACCAGAGATATTAAAAAGGAAATCTGTTGGAATACTTTTTAAACGGATATCAACATTACCGCCACCAAAATGCGCAGGCATTGAAGGTGAGTAGGATTTTTGTACCGATAAAGACTCGATAATTGACGCTGGAAATAAATCCAGAGGTATAACACTACGTGTCGGATCTGGGCTGGGTACAGCGGCACCGTTTAACTGTGTGCTTGAGTAACGTTCACCTAAACCACGTACATAAATAAATTTCCCATCCACTAATGTCACACCGGTAACACGTCGTAATGCGGCAGCGGCATCGCTGTCGCCGGTGCGTGAAATTTGCTCTGCACCTAAAATGTCGGCGATAAAGGCTTGGTTGCGACGCTCTTCAATAATAGCGCTCGCCGTACCTTTTAATCGACTTACCTTAACAACAACTTCTTCAATAGCTTCATCTTCTGCTGATGTTTGCTCTGCTACTGCAGATGTCGTTGCTAGGCTTGTTATTATCGCCAGTGCTAAGCCACTTAATCGTAAACAATTATTTGGTTTGTTTACCTTGATTTGCTTGGCACTATGCATTAATTTTTTGTTCATCGTTAACCTCGATAAAGTCTCTGTGCTTGCTTTAGATACGCTATTACTGCTTTGCTAATCGCTTGCATCAGTTAGGTTGATTGAGTATTTATTAGTTATGCTGAAATAAAAAAGCGAACACTGATCATTGGAAAAAACAGTGTTCGCCTTCAACGTCTAATTATTCTTCAAGACCTACTGTCCATCCTGCTGTCCAGTTTTTCGCTTTCGTTACTGCACCGACATGGTCAGCATTTTCAAAAAAGCTGTTACCGGTGAAGTCTTTAGGTGTTGTGGTATCGATGGTGAAAATGCCTTCTAATACCGCACTTGTATTTGCAGCCGTACTGTTTTCGGTATTATCGTTAATAAACCAGCTCATTAAATCAAAGGTTGCATCACTAGAGTCTTTAGAATCTTTAAACGCTTCATCACAAGCCACAACTGAGTTGCTCATTAGCGTATCACCAGATTTTGCTTGATCTACCGTTAAGCCAGCTTCCAACTCAACACATTCGCCCATGCCTGCAGGACCTGTAACAACAAAGTTATGAAGTTGTGCTTTCGAGCCTTCTCGTAGATAAACACCTTCAGAGTCTTTATCTGCAGTGTGAAATGTATTACCAATAATGGTCATGTTGGCAATACTTGGGTTTGATTGTGGGAGTTTGTTTGGTGTTGAGCCGTCGTTGTCTCCTTCAATACCACGGTTTGCTTCACCATTTTGTGGGTCATGCTTAACGAGTACGTATTGTAAGTTGCCACGAAAGCCATTATCCCAATCAACGCTGTCATCTTTATTAGAGGTTAAGACCACGTATTTAAGGTTAACCGTGCCACCAAAAAATTCGATACCATCATCAGCATTTTCATGTACTTGAATATATTCGACTTTGGTACCAGAACCAACACCACCAAACGTTATCCCGTTCAGTTCGTTGTCTGGTGCTATTTCATAACCTGCATGCTTAACAACGACATAACGTAATGTACCTGAGCTGTCAGCATCGTCTGTGCCGCCAAAGACTGCGCCATCTTGAGCACCTTCAATTTGCAGTGCACAGTCACTGCCATCCGTTGGACATTTATTTGATGTCGCATTACCCAATAACACTATTCCACCCCATTGACCCGCACCTGTTTCAGCGCCGGTCAAATCTTGACTCGACGTAAAAGTGATAGGTTTTGAGGCTGTGCCATTTGCTTGAATTTCTGAATCACGACTGACCACTAGGTAATCGCTACCTGAACGACCATAGATGGTTGTACCGGCTTCAATCGTTAGTGTTGCTGAGTTAATTTTATCACCACCAACAAAAACAGCGCCGCTTAGAGCATAAATATTATTAGCGGTTAACGTTAAGTTATTAGCAATAACACCGCTTAATTGACAAGTAATGTTTGAGCCATTGACTGAAGAAATTGCCGATGTACCTGTTGGACATCCTTGTGTTTCTGCCTGAGCGGTTACTACACCACCACCGTAACCAAAGGCCCAACCTTCACGCCAATCGTTACCCGCGTTGTCAGCACTGTCAAACGCGCCAATGTAATCAACGGAGTCAAAAAAGGCATTTTGTGTATTTGCAACATCTTGTCCAGCATTCTCAGCAACGAGTGGTGAGTTAGCATCGGGGATACCGTTTTCATTAATTAAAATAGAACTACTAATACTGTTGGATGCTTCTGCACTGAACCATGCTTCGAGGTCAAGCAAGACACTACCGTCTTCCGCTTTAGCATTTTTGAAATTTTCACTATTACTACAGGCCATAACACTGTTTTGCATAACAATTTTACCACTGTTAGCATTGTTAACCGTTACAGAGCTCGTTGCACCACCTTCAATTTCTAAACATTCACCCATTTCACTGGTGCCGGTTACCACCGTATTAAATATTTTTGCTGCGGTTCCTTCGCGTAAATAAATACCTTCTGAGTCTTTATCTGCACTGTCAAAGTTATTACCCACAATCGTCAAATTAGCAATAATTGGCGCTGACTGTGGCTCTTTATCAGGAGTAGAACCATCGTTATCCCCTTCAATTCCTCGGTTTGCTTCGCCAGCATTTTTAGCATGTTCAACATAAATATGTTGCAGCATACCTTTGTAACCATTGTCCCAATCGATACTGTCATCTTTATTGGCCGTTAAAACTAAATGTTTAACATTGACCGCACCGCCAAAAAATTCAACACCGTCATCGGCATTTGAATGTACTTGAATATAATCAACCGTTGTTCCTGAGCCAACACCACCAAACGTTATACCATTAAGTTCGTTGTCAGGCGCAATTTCAAACCCTGCATATTTAACAACAAGGTATTTTAAGATACCTGAATTGTCTTCCCAGTTTGAGCCACCAAAGACAGCACCTTCTTCAGCACCTTCAATTTGAAGTGCACATTCACTACCATCAGTAGGACATTTATTTGAAGGGGCATTACCTAAAATAACTACGCCACCCCATTGACCGGCTGTTGTTTCTTCACCCTTAACATCTTGCAGTGAGGTTAAAATAATAGGTTTAGTTTTTATGCCTTCTGCCATTATTTTTGCGTCGCGGTGCACAACGACATAATCACCACCTGATTGTCCAAAAAGAACAACACCTGGCTCTACGGTTAGTGTTGCTCCTGCCATCACTTCTAAAGCACCACTAATAGCATAAAATACCGGCTTGCTATCAGCACTGGCGACTAAAGTCATATCACTAGTAATTTTTCCATCAAGCACTTGTACAGCAACATCAAAACCTAAAGCTGTTGAAACATCTTGGCCCAACACCGAACTAGACTTACCCGGTAATTCGGTCACAATTGGGTCAGTTGGAGCAGGGTTAGTGATGGTTGTATCGCCTACTGAGTTATCTACTTGAGATGAAAGTTTAATATCGCCACCACCACAACTGGCTAAAGTAATGGCACAAGCTAGCGTACTGATTTTAAAGAGTGAATTTATTTGCATGTTAGTCTGCTCCGCAGAAATTATTAGAATAAAGTTGCGGCTATGCTACTGAGGTTAAATGACAGAATTGTTGAAGTAATATGTAGTTTTTATTTAAGAAAAATGACATAAGTGTTACATAATAAATTTCTATTACTGAAATCGCTTAACTTACTCACTGATCTGTTAACGTTTCAAAACTAAGCTTTTAAAGCTGAACAGATTGAGATGCGTTATTGAATGCGTTAACGTAAGTAAAACTCATAATTTATCAAGAATGTACTATGATGTATTTTAATAATCATTGGTAATTCAAAATAATCACTTAGCATTATCATCTGGTATTTTTTCATCCTAACTTTTAACAGTTCAGCCTATATTAATGAAAGGAAATTGCATATGAATGACAAAACAACAACGACAGCTGGCAAATGCCCAGTAATGCACGGCGGTGCAACAAAGAGCAGTATGTCAAATATGGGATGGTGGCCAAAGGCACTAAATCTTGACATTCTTCATCAACATGACAGTAAGACTAATCCTATGGGCGCGAATTTTAATTACCGTGAAACCCTGAAAGACCTTGATATGGCTGCTCTTAAAACAGATATGCATGCCCTTATGACAGATAGTCAAGACTGGTGGCCTGCTGATTGGGGACATTATGGTGGCCTAATGATCCGTTTGACTTGGCATTCTGCCGGCACCTATCGTATCGCGGATGGTCGCGGTGGTGCAGCGACTGGCAATCAGCGTTTTACGCCAATAAATTCTTGGCCAGATAACGCCAATTTAGATAAGGCGCGACGTTTGCTGTGGCCTATCAAAAAGAAATACGGTAACAAACTTAGCTGGGCTGATTTAATTGCTTACGCTGGCACTGTTGCTTATCAATCTATGGGGTTAAAAACCTTTGGTTTCGCCTTTGGTCGTGAAGATATTTGGCAGCCAGAAATTGACACGTATTGGGGCGCCGAAAAAGAATGGCTTGCACCAAGTGGTGGAGAAGGCAGCCGTTATTCTGGTGAGCGTGATTTAGAAAACCCCTTAGCTGCGGTAATGATGGGGCTAATATATGTTAACCCTGAAGGTGTAGACGGCAAGCCCGATCCCCTTAAAACAGCGCATGATATTCGAGTAACGTTCGAACGTATGGCAATGAACGATGAAGAAACGGTTGCCCTAACGGCCGGTGGTCACACCGTCGGTAAATGTCACGGCAATGGTGACGCTTCGCAAATAGGGCCAGAGCCAGAAGCTGGAGATATTACTGAACAAGGTTTAGGTTGGAACAATAAAACCAAACGTGGCATTGGTCGCGATACCATCACCAGTGGTATTGAAGGCGCATGGACTACACATCCTACTCAGTGGGATAACGGTTATTTTTCGATGTTGCTTAACCACGAGTGGGAATTAAAGAAGAGCCCAGCGGGTGCTTGGCAGTGGCAACCAATAAATATTAAAGAAGAACATAAGCCTGTTGATGTCGAAGATGCAACTAAACGTCAAACGCCTATTATGACTGATGCCGACATGGCGATGAAAATGGACCCAGCGTACCGTGAAATTTCAGAACGTTTCTCTAAAGATCCGGAATATTTTTCTGACGTTTTTGCCCGAGCATGGTTCAAACTCACTCATCGCGATATGGGGCCAAAGGCACGTTATATCGGTAAAGAGGTCCCTCAAGAAGACCTTATTTGGCAAGACCCTGTTCCCGCTGGAGCCACAAGTTATGATATTGACTTGCTGAAAGATAAAATAGCAGCGAGTGGTTTAAGTATCAGCGAAATGGTTGCAACCGCTTGGGATAGTGCGCGAACCTACCGTAACTCTGACAAACGCGGTGGTGCCAACGGCGCACGCATTCGCCTTGCTCCACAAAAAGATTGGCAAGGTAACGAGCCAGCACGTCTTAGCAAAGTACTTTCTGTGCTAGAAAGTATTGCTATAAGTAGTGGTGCAAGTATCGCTGATGTCATTGTTTTGGCAGGTAATGTTGGTATAGAACAGTCTGCAAAAGCGGCTGGTTTTGAAGTCACTGTACCCTTTTCACCAGGGCGTGGCGACGCAACAGATGAAATGACGGATATTGACTCCTTCGAGGTACTAGAGCCCACTCATGATGCTTATCGAAACTGGCTAAAAGCTGACTATGTTGTCAGCGCAGAAGAACTGATGCTTGACCGAAGTCAGTTAATGGGACTTACCGCGCATCAGATGACCGTGTTAATCGGTGGTATGCGTATGCTTGGCACTAACTACGATGGTACAAAATATGGGGTATTCACCGAACGTGAAGGTGTACTTTCTAACGATTATTTTGTTAATTTAACAGACATGAATTATACGTGGGAACCTGTTAGTGATAACCTCTATGAGATGCGCGATCGTCAATCAAATGAAGTAAAATGGACAGCAACACGAGTTGACCTTATCTTTGGTTCTAACTCAATTCTTCGTTCATATGCTGAAGTTTATGCGCAGGATGATAACCAAGAGAAGTTTGTTGCTGATTTTGTTACAGCATGGGCGAGTGTGATGAACGCTGATCGCTTCGATCTAGTTTGATGATTAGCTGAAATTTCACGCCGCTATTTACCGTGGCGTGAATGATTAATCTAGCTAACTTAGTAAGTAGCGACTTAAAAGTATTGCACCCGCAATACTTTTTTTTAGCTATAACCCCTTCAACCCAATAGCTGAAGTGCCCCCCGTATCCTTCAAAAATATCACTTGAGCTATAAGCGATTGCATTAGCAATAATTTTTAAGTTTACCAGCGCTCTACACTCCATTGCACGGCCATAATCGCAATTAATATAGAGCCAACAGGTAGAATACCTCTCGTATAAAACGTGGTATTACGTAATAAAATTAATATCGGCAGTAAAATAACAAGTATCGCTAACTGGCCTATTTCAACACCAAGATTAAAGGCTAGTATACTTAGTAACTGTTGATCCGCAGGTAAGCCTAATTCTCCTAAGACACCAGCAAACCCCATACCGTGGAGCAAACCAAAGGCAAAGGTTAACCAAGCTAAACGTAAAACCACTGGCCAAATATTATTGAGTGCCGCAAATAAAACCGATAAAGCAATGCCCAGCTCTACCCAACGACTGCTTGGGCTTAACCAGCCTAAGGCGGTCGCTGTTAACGTTAGCGAATGAGCCAAGGTAAATGCACTTACGATCCATACGGTGTTAGTCAAAATAGTTTTAACACTTGATATAGCTTGCCACTTTTTATCTTTTCGCTGTAGCACCGCCGGCAATAACAAGGCAAACAAAAACAGGATATGGTCTATACCGATCCAAATATGTACAACACCTTGATAAACAAATTGTGTAAAGGTCGTCCAGGCACTACCTTTGCTCAAATCTATGGTGATTTTTCGAGTGCTGTCATCTAACACTAAACTGTGTAAGTGGTTACCATCACCAATATTTAAAACCACCTCATGGCTACTATCTAAAGAAAATATTGCGCTGTAGGCAATTTCTAATGGGCCACTGATTGGGCACTGACCTGAGAAATCAGTAACAGCGAAAGCTTCATTGGCATGATCTTGCAAACGCTCCATAATCTCAAAACGTAAGTTACACCTTAAATTTTCACGACTCAATAATAAATGCTCAGCCAAATAGCTAGCAATCTCAGCTTGTCGACTCTTGACCTCTCCCCAGGTTAACTCACCGTTGGCATTTATGTCCAAGCCAACAGCTAATTCTAAATCAGTCAAACTCAATTGCCATTCGCCACTGATACGACCGGTGTCGTCGATTTCGGCAATAATGTAACTGGTACTCAATTGATGAGCGGCGACAGTATTGGCCAGTAATAACGACAGGCTTATTAGCCCTATTTTTAACCACTGCTGCATATTTTTATCTCACTACTTTTACGGTTTATTAAGGTTTATTGTGTTGAGGTGTAGCTTAAATCTGAGGCTTTTTATCAGGTGATTCTTTAAATGCTAAAGCACGTTTGAGCAAGCGTTCATCCGAACCCAGCTTAGCTTGTTGCCAATTAATTCTCGCCCAATAAAGCGCCTTTATAGGGTTAGGAACAATATCGAGATAATATTGAGCTATATCTGCAGCATGAGCGGTATCATTACGTTGCAAACGTATTTCAATACGTTGGGTTAGTCGTTGCTGCCATTCGCCATTAGTTGCCTTAGTTATTTGTTCGGCAAGGGTCAAACGTAATAACAAAGCATCATCAAAACTATCACTTTCTTCAACGATGGGTCCTAATGTCTCTAAAACAATTTGGCCTTGTTGTTGTGCTAAATATATATCCGCCCACAGCGCTAAATAACTAACCGGGGCCTGATTCAATGGGTAGCCTGACAAATGGTCTATGGCTTGTTGTGTTAGCTGCTGACGGTGAGCAAGGTCAGCTAAAATTTGATTAAGCCACACCTGTTGGGCGATAGGTATATCACCCGCAACCTTAACGATATTTTTTAACTGTTGGTAACTTTGGGCAACGTTGCCTTGTTCAGCACTAACCTCTAGCACACAGGCGCTACTGACAAATAAACTGCCCTGCCCCAATACCTGTAAACAGGCACTTTTCGCAGCGTCAAGATCACCTTGTACCATGTGTATATTGGCTTTCATTAACCAAGCAGCGACGTTGTCTGGCTGATATTGAAGTATCTGAGTCAGTAATTGTTGGGCCTGATTAAATTGATGGTAATGCTGTAAGACGGTTGCTGAATAAAATTGTAGCTCTAGATCATCAGGATTAGCGACCAACAAGGGTTTCAGTAAAGCGCCAGCACGGCCATAATAACGACTTGCTAAGCCAGGCTTATTTGCGTCATTGAGCAGTTGGGCGATAAAAATCTTTGGCTGTTGTGCAGGTTTAGGTACCGTCCAGCTAGCTACGATACTTTGATTTGATTTGGGCACATAACTTTCTGAATGCACAGGCGATGAAGTGGCAATAAAAACCAAAAATAACAAGGGGCTAATAAAACGAAGAGTTGGCATATCATTATCCATAAAAGGGCGCCTTCCTTGGCGCAGTCAAGATGGTTCTACTGTTGAAGTAAGTCGTCGTATGCTGCTGGTTCCTCAACATCTTGAATAAACACACGACCATTTACGGCCAAGGGTTTATCGCTTGATTGCTGACTAAAAGCTGCACGACTATAACTGGCAAATGACACTTCCAGCGCTTCAATTGTAATATTAATTGTACCGCTAACAGGAAAATTAATTCCATCAGAGGCAGTAAAAGTAAAGCTGTCGCTTCCTGTTACTTCAGCATTAGGCTGATAAGTGAAACTACCATTACTATCAATGGTGACCATTCCTAGCATCGGCTCTTGGTCTAAGCTAAAAGTCAACGTGTCACCATTTTCATCATTTGCGCTTAACATGTCAGTGATAGGCGTTTCTGTTTGAGTGATCAAATCGACCGATATCGTAGTCGGTGATGCGTTTTTCGTAATAGGTAGCTCATCGACATCATTATTACAACCTGAAACTAGCATGGCGACCGCTAAACTTAACACGACCCCTTTAAGATTAAAGACTTGGCTAAGATGAGATGCTTTATTTTGTTTACTATATAACATAATAGTGTTCCTTATTTAGAGCCTGGTAACGGCGTTGCTAAGTATGGAAAGCTAGTATCCATCATAGAGGCATTACTTGGCGCACCATCAGTAAAGGGTACATTACCTACACTTGCATCTTCTGGTGCACATAAGCCCAAATCGGTATCTGTGCCATTAACTGGAATTGGATAACATAAACGACCCATAACAACACGAAGAGCAATATCTACCACATCATCTCCTGGTCGGCGACCATTTGGAAAGCCAGCTAAATCGTCACCAGCAACACCAAACGATGACTGCATATCGGCTGCCACTGCTGCAATACCAGTATTTAAGCGTAGCATTTCAGCTGCGGTCACTGTTGATAACTGATTAACACCTGGGAAACCCGTTAAAAATGCGGTAACTAAATCAACCCTAGGGAAATTAGTGGGTGCCAACGTTTCGATATTTGCACCTAAAGTGGTATTAACTGCATCTTTAAACAATATATTCAGCAGTTCAGGTAGCGTTGGATGAGTCACATAATCAGCAAACTGACCATCTGCACTTGGATGAGAACTTGAGAACTTATCTTTATCGGCCAAACCAATAACCAATTCATTCACTAAAGGAGAGCCAAGACGAGAAACTTGCGTCAATGCACCACCATTTACTTCAGTGTTATCAAAGCTAGCATTAGGATTCAAAATTCTAGCCTGAGGTAAACTTGCCGTAGTCCAACTACCGATAACGCCATTACCTGTGCCTGTTAAACAAGCTGTCGGTACTTCAATAGCGATACTCGTAACATTTTTGTCAGCTAAATCATCATTACTTGCTGATTGTGTAATACCACCGGGGAAGCCATCGCCATCGCCTGCTCCAGGAGCACTGTCACCTTCAACAGGAACAAAGTTCACTAAATCAAAAACTTTACCTAAATTAACCGCAAATGCGTCTTTACGCTGACCAACAAATACTTTTGCTGGTGCATCACAGCCAGGTATAGCGGCTGAGTATATATGACTGTTAGCATAAGCTGAATATTGCTCAGCGTTGCTAAATGTTTTGTTACCGATGTAATCGAGTGGCTTAGCAAAACTTGCCCCACCCGAAGTACTATTAGTAACAGCAGCACTGGTACCCATTCGCATTGGACCAGAAATCATATTAACCATGTAGCTTTCAGAGAAATTAGCCGCACTTTTATCTGCCATACTGATGCCGCCAACATTTTTAAGTGGTACACCAACAGATTTCTGTTCTCCTTCAGCGCCAACCATCAAAGCAACACCTGCATTATTGTTGCCTAACATCTGGTTAAAATTAAAAGTAAAGGTTATATCTTCAACAGCATCACCATCGTTATCAATATGAATCGCATAAGTTGCAGCAGGGTCCATAGCGAAATAGTTAGGTCCACCATAAGCATCCTGTAAAGGAATGTAATTTGCGATGAGTGTGACGTAATTGCCACGCCCTTCTTCATAACTATTGAATGCATAAAAGTCTGTTGAGTCGACTGTTGGCATACGTGTGACGTTAGGCGCTTCACGATGGCTTGATGCAGATACAGCTTGAGACAAAGTTGCACTCATTATTGCCGATACAATTAGTGTTAATTTAAATTTTTTCATGACGTTTCCTTTATAATTTATAGTTCTTAATGGTTACTTTCTTGAAAGCTCATTAAGTTAAACGATCGAGATTATGAATTGGATGCAAGAAAAATAACTTATTTACAAATTAATAATTATTCAGCCAAACCATAGTTTCAAATCGTGTTATTTTTACTTTTTATATTGGATAGCGTTGTTGCACTTTTTTTAGGTCATGTCGCCTTAGTCAACTTAATCAACTTAATCAACAACAGCTAAGGTAAGCCTAGGTCATAAAATTATAGAATGTCTATTACTTGTCATTCAATATAAACAACATATTTACAAATTATTGACTTTTTTCAGCATAAAACAACAGATAAAAAAAAACGAAACTGTCGTTTCGCTTTTTAATATTCGCAGTAAAAGCTAAAGAGTAACTAAAGAATAACCAGTTCTGAAGTATATAAGACAGTGGTTGGTGAACCATTGGGTGAACCACCTAATGGTTCTAAGCTGACCGCTAAAGCCGCAATCTCAATCTGATCAAATAACTGAGGTTTACTTAAAACTAACTTACCACTTTTAGGTAGCAAGCCTAAAGAAATCGGAGGCCGACCGTCTGCTGCCACTATCCATAGCTGATAATCAGCATCTGACTTAGCGATTAACTTCTTGGTCGCTTGCACGCTAATAGTGTCTGCACCAATTTCTAGCGCCCATAATAAGTCGGCTTGTTCATTACTCATTAAAGCAAGTTGTTGAACTTCAGGCTGAGGTGGTGGTTGAAAGCTAAATAACAACACAGCAAGCACGATCGCCGCCGCCGAAGCTAAACCCGCAATACCTTGCCAAACTCGAGGCTTAGACTTGGTTATTGCTACAACATTACTTTTTATAGGCTGAGCTATGAATCCTAATTGATCTTCGATACGCTGCCAAACAGCTATGTCTGGAGTAACCGGTGGAATTTTTTGCCCTAAGCCATTGAGATGTTGCTCCCATGTTTGGGTTGCATCACTGATCAGTGGAAATTGCATCATCAATTTTTGAAAGCGCTGGCGAGCAGGGCCACGTAGAGTACCCAGCACATATTCTGCTGCAAGGGCGTTTTTGATTTTTTCAGATTGATAATTCATGGTGTTAAGCAACTCTGTAAACTCATAAGACCACGTCTTATCCAGCTTTTAATTGTACCCAAAGGGTTATTTAGGTGTTTAACCACCTCTTGATGAGAACAGCCATTGAAGTAGGCTAAATAAATAGCTTGTCGCTGTTGAAGATCTAACTGCTGTAAACATTTGTCGAGTAAGAGTTGTTCTGAGTCACTTATTTTCTCACTGGTATCGAGATCAAAACTCTCATTCTCAACGAGTTCATCCTCTTTTCTAATTTTATGATAACGTAAAATGTCTAGTGCGCGATATCGCACTATACTGATCATCCAAGTCAACACTGTGCCTTTACCCGTTCTATATTCAGACGCGTTATGCCAAATGCGGACATAAGCCTCTTGCAGAGCTTCTTCGGCTAATTCTTTGCTGGATAACATTTTCAGACAGACTGCATAAAGGTGTTTACTGGTCGCTTGATAAAGTTTCGAAAACGCTTGTTTATCGCCTTGGGCTGAAGCACCAAGTAACGCTAAATGCTGCTCATGTTCCATTATTTATTGCTCTTTTTTTTAAGGAAAATTACATATATACAAAGATAGTAACCTAAACAGTGGTGATTTATCTACAATACTCTTATCAATAATTTTGAACAAAAGTCTAATAAGCATAAATGATTCATAATAACTATCAGCATAATTATTGAGGAGGTTAATCTATAGGAAGCTAGGTGAATATAGGATGGGGTTATTTTTTAGGTGAAAAAAAACGGACACTTCAAGTGAAGCATCCGTTTTTTAATGTGGCGGTGAGCGAGAGATTCGAACTCTCGAAAGGGATAAACCTTTACACGCTTTCCAGGCGTGCGCCTTCAGCCACTCGGCCAGCTCACCAATTTTTTCACTAACAAGCTAATTTTTATTGAGATAGATTAGCACGCTAATTTTATCTATTAAAGGCATTTTAAAACAAGTATTAACTCGCTACTCAGAGAATCTACTGCGTAAAAAAATAACTTTATAAACACTTTAAACTTATAGACATGTCATAAAATAAAGCTGCGCTATGGTAGGTAAATTTAATAGCCAACACAACTTAATTTTAATAAAAAGAGGCCAACTGATTACTTTACCAGCAAAAAATCACCTTAATGGTTATTTACTGGCTAAAGCGTTGTTAAACGTTAGCATGCGATCCAATGACTTCAATGCACCATCGCGAAGTTTCATGTCTACAAACACTTCTCTGCCTAATGGATTAAGCAATGCGTCTTCTATCTCTTTTAAACCGTTCATTGCCATCCATGGGCAATGAGCACAACTTTTACAGGTTGCGCCTTCACCCGCTGTTGGTGCCTCAAAGAATTCTTTATCTGGGCATAGCTGCTGCATTTTATAAAAAATACCACGGTCTGTTGCGACGATAAACTTTTTGTTGGACATCACTTGAGCAGCTTTAATTAGCTGGCTGGTTGAACCAACAGCATCAGCAAGCTCAATAACATCTGCAGGAGACTCTGGGTGCACCAAAATGGCTGCGTCTGGATGCAAAGCCTTCATATCCTTTAACGCTTTGCTTTTAAATTCATCATGAACGATACAAGCACCCTGCCACATTAACATTTCGGCACCCGTTTGCTTTTGAATGTATGCGCCTAAATGACGGTCAGGTCCCCAAAGAATTTTTTCACCTTGCTCATCAAGGTGTTCAATAATTTCTAATGCACAAGAAGAGGTAACGATCCAATCCGCTCTAGCTTTTACAGCCGTTGAAGTATTCGCATACACAACAACAGTTCTGTCAGGGTGCTGGTCACAAAAAGCAGAGAACTCTTCGATAGGGCAGCCTAAGTCTAATGAACAGGTTGCTTCGAGTGTTGGCATAACCACGGTCTTTTCAGGCGTCAGTACTTTCGCGGTTTCACCCATAAAACGAACACCAGCAATAATTAGCGTTGTTGCTGGATGATTGTTGCCAAAGCGCGCCATTTCTAAAGAGTCGGCGACACAGCCACCCGTTTCTTCAGCTAAAGCCTGAATTTCGGGATCGGTATAATAATGAGCAATAAGTACCGCATTTTTCTCTTTCAATAAAGTTTTAATACGATCTTTATATTGGCTACGTTCATTATCTGAAAGTGGAGCTGGTTTCGCTGGAAATTGAAAATCAAATTCTACGGCTAAATTACTTTGCGACATTATTTATCTCTGATTATCTCTTTAAATACCACGCAATTATACGATATAGATATCGTGATGTGTATAAGACTTTTAACTATTAAAGATTAAAACAAGATAATACAGGATGGGATTTTATTGAGCATGTAGCTTTTGAATAAGATATTAATTAAGGAGCGTCTTGAAGTTAAGCGTTTATCTTAAGGACTTACTTTAAGCAGTGTTTGGCCATAAAAGATTTGAACCTTGGAATTAATCGGCTTAACGGTTAAAAGCCTCGGCTTTTTATTGTTAACTATCTGACTTATAAATTTGAAAATTAATTATTTTAGAAGTGGTCGGCCGTGAAGGATTTGAACCTTCGAGTTAATCGGCTTAACGGTTAAAAGCCTCGGCTTTTTATTGTTAACTATCTGACTTATAAATTTGAAAATTAATTATTTTAGAAGTGGTCGGCCATGAAGGATTTGAACCTTCGAGCTAATCGGCTTAACGGTTAAAAGCCTCGGCTTTTTGTTGTTTGCTATCTGATTTATAAATTTGGAAATTAACTATTTAAGAAGTGGTCGGCCGTGAAGGATTTGAACCTTCGACAAATTGGTTAAAAGCCAACTGCTCTACCAACTGAGCTAACGGCCGACATATAAACTGTGGTGTTGAGAATCATCATCAACTAATGCAAAATTCACTAATATGCTAATTTTGCATTGTACTTGTTAAGAAAGAAGTTGGTCGGCCGTGAAGGATTTGAACCTTCGACAAATTGGTTAAAAGCCAACTGCTCTACCAACTGAGCTAACGGCCGCCATATTTTCTTTTTTCGAAATAAATTTCGAATCTTACAAGGTGCTTCTTTTACTTTATAAGAAATAAACATTATAAAGAAGTGGTCGGCCGTGAAGGATTTGAACCTTCGACAAATTGGTTAAAAGCCAACTGCTCTACCAACTGAGCTAACGGCCGACATAAGTGCTAATTCACACTGCGTTGCACTAGTGCCTCAACGCGACGCATATAATACTCATAATTTTTTTTAGTGCAACCTTAAATTCAACTTATTTCTTATTAATTGACTACTTGCATAAAAAGAAGGCAGTTAGTGTAAGTTATCGTCGCTTTTATTGGTTATAAATTTTCTAACCTAGGTTTTGCTAGTTGAGCCGCACTTGAATCTGGGTATTGTGCGAGAACTTTCTGATACCAAATTTTTGCTGCTGCGTTATTATTTAGCTTTTGTTCAACCATCGCCAACTTCAACATTGCATCGCTTCGCTTGTTTGAGTCGAGGTATTGTTCAACCACTAAATTAAATTCATTTTTTGCTTTGGTGTATTCAGTTTTATTAAATAATAGCTGTCCTAACCAATAATGTGCGTTGGGTGCATAACTAGAATTTGGGAACTTTCGATTAAACGCTTGAAATTCAGGGATCGCTTTATCGTATTGTTTGTCTTTTAAAACTAAATTTACCGCGCTGTCATATGCTTGGTTTTCAGTTAAATTCATTGAATAATTTATTGAAGCGTCTGAAGAGGCTTTTGCTGGGGCTATAATCGCCGCAGGAACGTTATTTTCAGGTTTTAATGCTTCTGTTACCCTACGGTCAAGCTCTTGATATAACTCACGCTGTCGATTCAAAACTTGACTAAGCTGATGAGTATGTAATTCAGTAACACCACGTAATTCATTCACTTCATTTTGAAGTTCATCAAGCTGTCGCTGCACCTTGACTTGGGCACGATTACGAGCATCAAGTTTACGTTCAAGATTAACCAACTTCTCAGCCATTGTTTCTGGTACCGAAGAGGTATATTGCGAAGGGCTACTTTTAATTGCACCCGTCTTGGTTATATCTATAACGGGAGCAGATTCTGCTGCCACTACCGCAAGGGTAGTAACAGCAAAGGACATCCCGAATAAAAATTTATTCAGTTTCATTTCTATCCTTGATTAGTAAACTAATACCGCACGACGATTTTTAGCAAATGCGTTATCACTACGGTCTTTAATCATCGGCTTTTCTTCACCGTAGCTAACAACACTTAGCTGTGCAGATGAAACACCCATATTTTCTAAATAAGTTACTACCGCTTTAGCACGACGTTCGCCTAAAGCAATGTTGTATTCAGGCGTACCACGTTCATCGGCATGGCCTTCAACTAAAACTTTCATGCTTGAGCTTTTGTTTAAAAATTTAGCATGTGCATCTAAAATAGCAGAAAATTCAGTGCTAACTGTAGAGGTATCAAAATCAAAATAAACAATGTGCTCAGCACGAAGTTTTTCTAATGCTTGACGTTGTTGCTCTTCAATTTCGGCGGCACGTTGTACGGCGCTTACTTGAACATCAGCAGTATTATTTTCTATTACTGAAGACTCTTGAGCATTAGTCGCTACATTGCTTTGTTCATCAGTTTCTGAATTTGAACTACAAGCAGATAAAGCCAAAATTGGCAAAGCAATCGCAAGAGCTTTCACAGTTTTATTCAAACGCATTATAATTGTCCTTATTTTTCTAAAGTTATGTTTTAAATTAATGTTTAATTTTTTATAAAAATGGTGACCAAGCAGGTGCTTTTACTTCACCATCAGCCGCGGGTAAGCGCGCTTTAAATCTTCCATCTACAGATACTAAACTAAGCACTTGCCTATTATTGTGTAAAGTACTGTAGATTATCATGCCACCATTTGGAGCTATGCTCGGCGACTCATCTAAACGTGTTTTAGTCAGAACTTGAAAAATTCCTGACGCCAACTCTTGTTTAGCTAAATGATAATTCCCTCGTGTTCTGTTCACCATAATTAGTTGGCGACCGTCAGGTGTAATTGAACCACCAAGGTTCATTTCACCATCAAAGGTGAGTCGTTTAACACGACCATCGACTAAATTTACGCGATAAAGCTGAGGTTTACCACCCCGTTCTGAACTAAATACTAATGATTTTCCATCAGGGCTCCAACTTGGCTCTGCATCTATCGCTCGATGACGGGTGATACGACGTAGTTTTCTTGTTGCTACTTCCATAACATAGAGCTCTGAATTGCCATCTTTAGATAACATCATCGCAAGTTGATTACCATCGGGTGACCAACGTGGCGCACTATTTATACCAGGGTGATCGCTGATCATAGTACGCTTTCCGGTATAGATATCTATAATATATATTTTTTGTTGGTTATTCTCAAATGTCGAGTACGCTAACTGATTGCCACTTGGATGCCATGAAGGTGACATTAATGGCTCTTTAGAACTCAACAAAACGTGCTCATTAACACCATCATAATCAGCCATCACTAACTGAAAAGGAAATTCACCTTGGTCTCGCACTATCACATAAGCAATTTTGGTTAAAAATGCACCTTTACTGCCAGTTAACTTTTCATAAATAACATTACTGATGTGATGTCCATAACGACGAAATTGGTCAGCATTAATTTCAAAAGCACCCTCAGCATAAATATGATCAGAAGTTTGAACCAATTCTCCATTGCTTAGCATTTGCGATTGTCCACCGGTGATCTGCCCACGAATAACATCAACCAGCTGGTAGCTTATCTTGTAACGACTAATACCTATTTGATTAATTTCTCCAACAACAACCGCTTCAACGCCCTCATTTGCCCAAGCTGAATAATCAATTTCTTGATCAGAAAAGGGTGTTTGTGGAAAACGATTATTTTTTATTGGGTTAAATTTACCGCTGCGCAATAAGTCTTCACCAATAATCGACGATATATTTTCTGGAAGCGGCTCTAGTCCTGTCCATTTAAAAGGTACAACAGCGATAGGTCTAGCGCTATCAATACCCTCAGTAATGACAATCTCAAGCGTTGCAAATGCACTATTTGAAATCAGTACGATAAAGAAAATGAAGGCTACTTTAAATTTATTCATATATTTTACTATTTTCTCAGTCATGGGTTATTTTTCATTGAATATAAACTGAACCATTAAAATTCAGGCACCACTGTTAGGCTAATCGTACGCATTTCTTTAAATACTTCGGGGTCTTTAGAGACAGGTAATGTCCCTGCTTTATAAATAGCGGTCTTTGAAGCGCTACAAACTACCTGGTCCCCTTTGCCAATAACAACGTTGGTTACAAAACCTGATGGTGCAAGACTTATGGTTAACTTACAAGACTTACCTTCCATAGTGCTGCGGTCAGTGATCAAGTTTCCTTGAATGGTTTGCCTTATAAGGGCGGTAAACCGACCAACCTCACTCATTGTTTGCTGATATCGGGCTTGTTGTCTAACCGCCATTTCTTCAGCCATTTGTTGCTCTAACATTTCTTGCTGTCGTGCACGCTCTTGAGCTTCTTGTTCTTTACGTTTACGCTCTGCTGCTTTTTTCTTCAGTAAATCATCGGCTTTTTTGGCTGCTATTTCTTCTTTTAAGCGCTTAGCTTTTGCATCAGCCGTCGCTTGTTCTGCGATTTTTTGCTCTTCTTCTTTTTGTTTACGTATTTTTTCAGCAGCGTTGGCTTTGCTCAGCGCTTTTTTTGCTGCTGAATCAGCTGCCTTTTTCTCTAGTAATTTTTTCTTTCTTTGTCGCTCAAGTGCTTTAATACGTTTTTCTTCTTTAGCACGTTTTACCCTAGCGGAAGCCACTTGTTGTTCCAAGTCTTTTAACTGTTTGGCATCATCAAGTTTTTTTTGCTTAATTTTATTAACTTGTGCTTCAATTTTACTTTTATCAACAATAGTTGCCTGAATAGTTTGAACTTGCACAACTTTGGGCGCCACTTTTGGTTCACTGTCAAAATCGCCCATCAATAATACCGCAGCTAATACGATATGTAATAAGAAACTAAACGATAATGCGATAGCAAATTTTCGGCTCATTTAATTATTTAGCTCCAGGGTCTGTCATTAAACCAACCGATGGCACACCTGCTTTTTGTTGTAATAACACCATTAGTTGTATCACAGCATCATAAGAAACAGCGCCATCACCGTTAACAACGACTGGCGTGTCAGGTTCAACTTTTAAATGGGCAGCAACCAGTGTTGCCACTTGTTCAGCAGACATAGGTTCATTCTTACTGGTACCAACCGCTAAATAATAATTACCGTCGGCATCAACAGAAGCGACTAAAGGCGGTTTTGACTCTTTATCAAGCGCTTCTGCATCGGCCTTAGGTAGGTTAACTTTCACACCTTGAGTGACCAATGGCGCGGTAACCATAAAAATAATCAACAACACCAACATAACATCAATGTAAGGAACAACATTGATTTCAGCAACTTTACGGCGTCTTACTCTTTTATACATAAGATATTACTCCGTTTATGCTGATGGTTCACTGGTACTTTGACGTTGTAAAATACTGGAAAACTCTTCCATAAAATTACCGTAGCCATTTTCTAATCTTTCAACATGATGGCTAAAACGGTTAAAAGCGATTACTGCTGGAATTGCAGCAAATAAGCCCATAGCCGTTGCAATTAATGCTTCAGCAATACCCGGAGCAACCATCGCAAGTGTTGCTTGTTCAACAGCGCCAAGCGCAATAAACGAATTCATAATCCCCCAAACAGTACCAAACAAACCTATGTACGGACTAATAGAGCCCACGGTCGCCATAAATGGTAAGTGTGTTTCAAGATGGTCAACTTCACGTGAAAGTGCAACGCGCATTGCTCGATGAGTTCCGTCAACAATCGCTTGTGGTGAATCCATATTGCTTTTTCGTAAACGGGCAAATTCTTTAAAGCCTGAGACAAATAAACTTTCAATACCGGTGGCGGGACCTTTAGACGAAACTTCATTATAGAGTTTACTTAGGTCTGCTCCGCTCCAAAACTTATCTTCAAAGATTTTCATTTGTGCCTGTGCGTCGTTAAGTGCTTTTCGACGTTGAAATATCATCGCCCAACATGCAATAGAAAAACCTAATAGAATTAACATTACACTTTTAACTAACAAACTGGCTTGCAGAAATAAATCAAATATAGAAATTTCAGCTGACACGTTTTAACGCTCCTAATATTTTTTCGGGAATAGCACAGGGTTTGGCAAGTGATAAGTTAACACAAGCAATTTGGACAACAACAGCACAAATAAGCTTATTTTGCTGATCACTAATTTGTTGAGTAAAAACCAGACTGGCGCGTTTCAATTCACTAATCCATGAGGTAACAATAACTAAATCATCTAAGCTGGCTGAGGCTACATTATCCATTTCCACTCTTCTGACCACTAAACCGATGTTTTGTTCTAAAAAAGATGATTGATTCGCGTTTAATTCTCTCAACCACTCAGTACGTGCACGTTCACAAAACTTTAAATAGTTTGCATGATAAACAATACCACCGGCATCTGTGTCTTCATAATATATCCTAACTGGATAAACGTGTTTAATATCTGGCATAAGTTAAATGATGTAAAACACTCAGAGCATCGTTATTTGTATTTTTATCGTTAAAAATAAAATTCGAGGCACTCAATTATAATTTCTTCTATATTAATGATAATAACTTCTAACGACAAGCGTTTAGTGGTAATCGAATGTAACATTTTGAAAAATAGTTTCTAGCGGAGAATTAGCGGTTTGTACCGCGCTGGTTAAGACACACCACAAAAATTAACATTAGTTTTTCTAATGCGAAATATCTAATTTTTTTATCTTGTATAAATAGAACAGTTACTCTAAAATCCGCCTGTTGTTCGAGCTAACGTAATAATTATTCAAGTTTATCTTCACTGATATAGCGGGGTAATTGATAGCCAGACAACTTGAATAGATTTTATCTCTTCTCTCTGACATGTTTATTGGAACCCTATTTCCTCTTATCAACTTAATTTATAAGTTGGCCCACATAATTGATGTGGGCTTTTTTTTACCTAAAATTTGATACGACGATCTGAGTTGGTTATTAAACCGGCTTATCTAAACCAAAATGCTGGTAAGCACGTTCAGTTGCTATACGTCCACGCGGTGTTCTTTGCAGGAAACCTTGCTGAATAAGATAAGGCTCAATAACATCTTCAATCGTTTCGCGCTCTTCGCCAATGGCTGCTGCAACATTGTCAAGGCCAACAGGACCGCCCATAAATTTATCAATAATCGCTTGTAATAATTTCCGGTCCATTAAATCAAATCCTTGATCATCAACCTCTAACATATTTAGTGCTTTAGCGGCCGTTGCTTGGCTAACAATGCCTTGGGTTTTCACATCTGCATAGTCACGAACTCGGCGTAATAATCGGTTAGCTATTCTTGGTGTGCCACGAGAACGCTTGGCCACTTCAAATGCACCTTCTTCGTCGATAGGTAGCTTGAGAAAGTAGGCTGAACGTTTAACTATTTCAGTTAAATCTTTAGTGTTATAGAACTCAAGTCGTTGCACAATGCCAAAACGGTCTCTCAGTGGTGATGTTAAGGCGCCGGCACGGGTCGTTGCACCAATCAAGGTAAATGCTGGTAAGTCTAATTTTATTGAACGAGCTGCGGGCCCTTCTCCAATCATGATATCTAGCTGATAATCTTCCATTGCGGGGTAAAGGATTTCTTCAACTACAGGACTTAGACGATGAATTTCATCAATAAAGAGCACATCATTTTCTTCGAGGTTAGTCAGTAAAGCCGCTAAATCTCCGGCTTTTTCTAAAACAGGACCGGAAGTTGTGCGGATATTCACGCCCATTTCATTAGCCACAATATTGGCAAGTGTGGTTTTACCTAAACCAGGAGGACCAAATATCAATAAATGATCGAGTGGTTCATCACGCTTCTTTGCCGCTGCGATAAAAATTTCCATTTGAATTTTGACATGATCTTGTCCAGTGTAATCAGCTAGTAGTTTAGGACGAATAGCACGATCAACGGTTTCTTCTTCTGGCTGGGCAGTGGGTTCAATAAGACGATCAGCTTCTATCATTATTTTCTCTTGTGTCTTTACTTATTTAAATACGGCTAAGTAAGTATTGTCAGGCCGATGTTACTATTAGCAGCCTGTTATTTACGTGTTAGCTTTATCTAAATTTTATCAATGTAGTAGATATTAAAGCATTGACTTTAATGCGTCACGAATAAGATCTTCACTTGTTGATTCTGCTTTAAATACGTTTCGTATCGACTTTTCAGCTTGTTGCTGACTGTAGCCTAAAGAAACTAATGCGTTAATTGCATCACCTTTTGCATTAGTCACAAAAGTATTTTCATGATGAACCTCAATCGGAAGTGTTCCCGATGCTAATGGCGATGTCGTATGAGTGACTTGCCAATCTTTTAAGCGGTCGCGCATTTCAATAAGTAAACGTTCAGCTGTTTTTTTCCCAACGCCTGGTATTTTTACAATGCTGGTCAAGTCGTCATGAGCAACACAGCTAACAAATTGGTCTGCAGACATGCTTGAAAGTATGGCAAGACCTAATTTAGGGCCAACGCCATTAACCTTAATAACCAGTCTAAATAATCTACGTTCGATTTTATTAGCAAAGCCATATAATAATTGCGCATCTTCACGAACCACAAAGTGCGTATAAATAATGGCTTGTTCGTTTAATTCAGGTAAGGCATAAATACTGGTCATTGGCATTGTCACTTCGTAGCCAATTCCCCCACACTCAATTAAGACTTCTGGTGCTAATTTTTCTAATAATGTTCCACGTAAACGACCAATCACAGCTAAAACCTTCTCTACATTAACTTCTGGCAACCATACCACTATATATTTATACAGTAAAGTCGCTTGCGTGGTTTATCGTAATCGTCCGCGGACAACTTTACTGACCTGCCCCGCCATTTTTGCAAGTGTATCATGGCTATGTGCATGACAAAGCGCAATAGCGAGTGCATCGGCAGCATCCGCTTGCGGCATTGCAGGCAGTTTTAAAATAGATTTTACCATGTGTTGTACTTGGCTTTTATCGGCGGCGCCCGTGCCAACAACCGATTGTTTTATCTGTCTGGCTGAGTATTCTGCAACCGGTAAGCCTTTATTGGTTGCCGCAACAATAGCAGCTCCTCGCGCTTGGCCCAACTTCAACGCGCCACCTGGATTAACGCCCATAAAAACTTGTTCTATAGCAAAAAGTTCGGGAGAAAATTGCAGGATCAACTCAGAAACACCAGCAAAAATAGTCTGTAGACGCAGGCTAAAGTCATCTTCCTCTTTATTGCCCGCATATGCTTTTATACAGCCACTGCCCAAATATGAGATTTTGCGACCTTCTTTTTTTATAACACCGTAACCGGTAATACGTGAGCCAGGATCGATACCTAGGATTATGGTCAAATTGAGTTCTCTTATTTAATAGTATTTTTAACGAAAGCAGGAACGGCTTAAAAGAGTATCGAGATTATGCGTTGAAGTCAGTTAAATGGCAATGTCGTCGTTCATTTTGACAATGAACGTTATGCAGATAAGAACGGTTATTCATATACTAAAATGAATTCAGCAAGACGACAAGAGCCCTAGTACATGATTGGCTGGTGCATCCATGGCACTACGACATTGCCTACAGAGAGCAGAGGCTATGATTTACCTGGAACAATAATTACGTATAGAAAGGACTAATGCAGTGATGCCATGGCTGTCTAAGAGTTTTCATGACCGTACATTATATAGATAAAAAAGCAGCTAATTTAGCTGCTTTTTATCGAACACTGATTATTTATAAACTATTCAGCTAAAGGTTCTTCTTTCTTTTCAGCTTTAGGTAAACAAGCGATGCCCAGTTCAACAAGCTGAGCTGGATTTGCTTTACCTGGTGCATTGGTTAATGGACAAGCCGCTGTGGTTGTTTTTGGAAAAGCCATAACATCACGAATTGATGATGCGCCAGTCATTAACATTACTAGGCGGTCTAAACCAAACGCTAAGCCAGCGTGTGGTGGAGCACCATACTGAAGTGCTTCAAGTAAAAAGCCAAATTTTTCTTGCGCTTCTTCGTCACTAATACCCAAAATTCTAAAAACTGCAGCTTGCATATCTTGGTTATGAATACGTACCGAACCACCGCCTAATTCACAGCCATTTAACACCATATCGTAAGCATCAGAAAGCGCGCCAACAGGGTTAGCTTCTAATGCTTCAGCCGTTAAATTAATAGGTGCGGTAAACGGGTGATGAATTGCATGCATGCCGCCATCAGCTTCTTCAAACATTGGGAAGTCAACAACCCACAATGGTTTCCAATCACCTTGTAATAATTCTAAATCTTCACCTAGTTTAAGACGCAATGCACCGAGTGATTCAGTGACAACATTGTACTTGTCGGCGCCAAAGAAAATAATATCGCCTGTTTTAGCGTTAGTACGTGTTAATAACGCTTTTACCGCTTCTTCATTTAAGAACTTCAAGACCGGCGATTGTATGCCGTCAATACCAGTACTTAAGGCTGCATCAACATCATTAACTTTTAACCAAGGCATACCTTTAGCACCATAAATGCCAACATACTTAGTCAGTTCGTCAAGACCCTTGCGTGAGAATTTTGCTGCACCACCTGGAACACAAATTACTGATACACGGCCTTTTTCGTCGTTTGCAGGTCCAGAGAAAACTTTAAACTCTACATCTTTAACAATATCAGCAACATCCACTAATTCTAGTGGATTACGTAAATCAGGTTTATCTGAACCAAAACGTGTCATTGCCTCTAAATAAGTCATACGAGGAAATGTACCTAAATCAACATTCATCAAATCTTTAAATAATTTAACGATCATCGTTTCAGCAACATTCATCACTTGCTCGCTGCTCATGAATGACGTTTCAATATCTATTTGAGTAAATTCAGGCTGACGGTCAGCGCGTAAATCTTCATCACGAAAACATTTAACAATTTGATAGTAACGTTCCATACCCGACATCATTAACAATTGTTTAAACAACTGAGGTGACTGCGGTAAAGCAAAGAACTGACCTTTGTGTGTGCGACTTGGTACTAAATAGTCACGTGCACCTTCAGGTGTCGCCGCAGTTAAAATAGGTGTTTCAATATCTAAAAAGCCCTGCCCTTCTAGGGACGTTCGCACTGCCGATGTTACTTTTGCACGAAAGCGCATACGTTCTGTCATCTCGCTACGACGTAAATCTAAATAGCGATATTTTAACCGTTGTTCTTCTGAGTTATTTTGGTTGGAATCAAGTGGTAATGGTGCCGACTTATTTAAAATAGTCAGTTCTAAACCTAAAATTTCAATAGCGCCGGTTTTCATGTCTTTATTAATTTGACCTTCTGGTCGGGCACGCACCTTGCCTTTAATTTGAACACAAAATTCATTACGTAAGGTATTCGCTTTAGCAATAACTTCAGGTAAATCTGGATCATAAACGACTTGCACCATACCTTCACGATCACGTAGATCTAAAAAGATCACCGCACCTAAGTCTCGACGACGGTTAACCCAGCCGCATAAAGTAATTTCTTTGCCAATGTGAGATTCGTTCACATCACCACAATAAAGATCGCGCATGTCTGTTGTCCTGATAATACTAACTAGCTCATGCAAAGTATTAGCATGGCAATCGTTAGGATAGAAAATTGCCAACATTATAAAGGAATATGACGACAAAAAAAGCATTAAGGGGAATAGTGACCGTAAAATGATTAAAAAATATTTTACGGATGATAAATTAGTTGGGTTTTATTTATTTAGCTGTGTATGTATCTGAGTTAAAGACATAATGATTTTTTCCATTTGCCTTAACCCTATACATTAACGTATCAGCAATTTTTAGCAGGTCATTATCTGTCACGCCATCATCGGGATACATAGCAATACCAATACTACAACCAATATTAACCTGTTCCACCGACAATTCAAAAGGCTGCTGCATCAGCTTTAATACTTTATCAGCAATATAAGCCGCTTCACTTTTTTTATGCAAACCTGTTAGCAGTAGAACAAATTCATCACCACCAAAACGAACAACCGTATCTGACTGTCGAACACAACTTTTAAGTTTATTAGCCACTTTGACTAACAGTTCATCGCCAACATCATGGCCATGGGTGTCATTTATAGTTTTAAAGCCATCAAGATCGAGAAATAAAACGGCCATTTGCAATTGTTGGCGTTGATGAAAGCTAATAGCTGTATTGATCCGGTCTTTTAGCAATACTCGGTTGGCTAATCCAGTTAATTCATCATGGGTCGCCATATGTTTCATTTTTTCTTCAAGCAATTTACGCGTTTTTATTTCACCATATAAGCGCCTATTCCACATTATTATCGCAATAATAATAATGAGAATAAGTACGCCAATTTGTGCAGATACTCGCATAACAACGTCTTTATTAAACCCTGTTTCTATATTTACTCCAAACCAGCGGTCATAAATCTTCTGTTTTTCATTCTCAGAAATAGTCAATAAGGTTTTGTTTATGATTTGTTGTAATTCAAGCCAATCGGGTCTAATGGCAAAGTGACTAATGTCCCTTTGCAATTCTTCCAACACTGACATATCTAAAACGCTGAGACTTTCTCGTTTCATTAATTCAGAAGCCGACGCTATATTAGAAATAAAACCGTCAACTTTACCTTGCTGAACGGCAAGTAGGCCCGCATTGTGAGTATCAACAAGTTTTAACGATATTAATGGGTGTTCTTTTCTAATAGCATACGATAAATAGTAGCCTTTAATTATGGCTAATCTTTTACCATGAAAACTGTTAAGTGTCAGTTGAGAGCCCAATTGACGTTGGTGTAAAATAACCCAAGCCATACTCCAATAAGGCTGGGTAAATAGTACTTGTTTCTTACGCTCTTGTGTCACAGAAACACTGGCAAGCATATCAATTTCTTGCTCGACTAATCCTTGATATAAGTCACTCCAGCTATCAAAAAATGTAAATTCAAACGCTAAACCAGAGCGATCAGATATCAACTTAAGTACATCGGGGTTGATGCCTGTTACTTGGCCTTTTGCATTAACAAATTCCATTGGCATCAAGTTATTAACCAGTCCAACATTTACTTTTTGATTTTTTTCTAGCCATAATTGTTCAGATTGAGACAAACTCACTTTTTCAGCAGAGCGAACAAAATAACCGTTATTTTTGTCGATAAGCCAATTTCTCTCAAGTCTAATAAGTTGCTCAATAGGGATATTGTTAAAGCCTTCGTTAATCAATTCAACCAATTTATCATTACCTTTTTTTACTAAGGAGTAAACCGGTGTTGGGAAAGTAACATTTTTTAATTGGTAAAATGAAGATTGTAAATTGCTTTGTATTAAACGGGCATTTAGGTATTCTTGAGCACTGACCATAGCATCAACATTGCCTAATTCAGCCTGATGAAGTAGTTCATTAGCTGTCTGGTAAACCTGAACTTTTAGATTAGGGTACCTCTTAGTTAAGGTATTTTCATAAGTAGTCCCCGCTAAAATACCTATTCTTTTACCTTGTAAGTCTTTCAATGAATAAACATTATCAATTCGGGTAGAAACAAACACGCCAGCATCAACACCATAAATTTGCGAAGCGATCTGTAATTTATTATTAAAATTTTCGGCTGAATACCCAATATGTATATCGACATCACCGCCTTGTAACATCGCTAATTCTTGTGATGGAGATTGAGCAATAAATTCAATTTCAATGCCACTTTCTTTCGCCCATAAACGCCATAAATCAATAAATAAACCTTGCGGTTGCCCCGTAGGAGATACCCCCATATAAGGTGGTGCTTGTGTTAGGAAGCTTAATAACAATGTTTTGCTACTTTTCTCTCGTCCTAACCATTTTTTTTCTATTAGCGATTTTTCGGCAAGCGTAATTTTATCAAAACCTTCAACAATAAAGTCTTTTAACAACGTATTTTCTATTGATGTGGCGGCTACATATTCACCTTGATAAAAACTAATTCTTTTGTAAGGTGGGTATTGTTTATTTAATTCAAAATACTCACTAAAAAGTTTAGAAGGTTTTTCAACGTCCGTATAAACCATTATTTCGTTAGCTAATGCCGCTTGATATAAGACATGGCGATTTTCGTATAAACGTAATTTAAGGTGTGGATATTTTTCTAAAATGATTGCGGCATGACTTGACCCGCGAACCAAACCAATAATGTAAGGTGACAATTGGCTAATTTCAGTTAAATTGGTGAAGTCTCTATGGGTATAAAAATAGAAATCGTGATAGAAAAATGACGGTGTAAGCGAGAATTCCTTACTGCGCTTTACTGTTTTAGTCATTCCGCCATGAATGTCAACTTCTCCTGATTGAACCTGTGATAATGTTGATAACCAGTCCGTGGTAATAAATTCAATTTCAACACCTTGTCGCTCTGCCCATAGCTTCCAAAGATCGGGCATTAATCCATCCGCCTGTCCTTTGTCATTGAGGAACATATAAGGATAGCTGGTTTTGTTTATCGCTATTGTGAGTGGCTTTGCTGAGATTTCAAAACGTTCGTTGTTTGCTTGCACTATTACAGCAAAACACATCACCAGTAAGATTAGACAACGAACAAAATAATTGAGTTGCAACAGCAATTCCTTAATGGTTAAAGTGGATGAAATAACAACGATTATAGACCTTATTCGTCATAAGTTGCAGGGTAAATTTTAGCTTTAACTACTAAAAAGTACGCAATACTACCCTATGACAATAAATTTGGGTTAAAATAACGCAAAATTGATATTTAAATACCAAGACAAGTTCAGCCTAATGAAACCATCAGAACCCGATTTAATTTTTTCAAAAAAACAAAGCCAAATTAAAGATTTTACTTTTGACGCACATGTTGTCGAAGTTTTTCCTGATATGATTTCCCGCTCTGTACCTGGTTATAATACCATTATTGATACCATTGGCCGCTTAAGTCAGCGTTTTGTCACTGACAATAGTCATGTGTATGACCTAGGATGCTCACTCGGCGCCGCAACGATAGCCATGCGTAAAGCGATCACCGCAAAAAACTGTAAAATTATAGGTGTTGATAATTCTTCTGCCATGGTTGAGCGCTGTAAAATGCATGTTAGTGCATTCAAAGGTGCTACACCGGTAGAAATTATTGAAGGGAATATTTTAGATATTGAGATTGAAAACGCTTCAATGGTAGTACTTAATTTCACCTTACAGTTTATTGAGCCAGAAATACGCTCGACATTAATAGATAAAATAGCCAAGGGCTTAAAGCCTGGTGGCTTATTGTTATTATCAGAAAAAATATCAGCTGATGATAAGATCTGTAATGAACTACTTGTCGATTTGCATCTCGACTTTAAACGCGCCAACGGTTATAGCGAACTAGAAATAGCCCAAAAACGTACCGCTATTGAAAAAGTTATGCGCATTGATAGCTTACCCGAACATATTGCACGCTTAGAAAATGCTGGTTTCAACCATCAAACGCCTTGGTTCCAATGTTTTAACTTTTTTTCACTCATCGCCATTAAGTAACTTTATTCATGTCATTCAATAAATTTTATCAAGAAATAGCTCAAAACCGCCTTAGCCATTGGTTAAACACTCTTCCTGCGCAACTTAGCCAATGGAAAAAAGAACAATTGCATGGCGAGTTTGCCCAATGGCAAAAAACCTTAACCGCTTTACCAAAGACGACACCATCAGTCGTTAATATCAGTGACGGTGTTACAGTCGGTAAAAAAGAAGATATTACTGAAGGTGAATATAAGCGTTTAGAAAATTTACTGAAAAAATTTAAACCCTGGCGTAAAGGCCCCTACCATATCCATGGTTTGCATATAGACACTGAATGGCGCTCTGATTTTAAATGGGATCGTTTAAAAGAGCATATTAGCCCACTTAACAATAAATACGTGTTAGATATTGGTTGTGGCAGTGGTTATCATTTATGGCGTATGCGCGGTGATGGAGCTAAATTTGTTGTTGGCATAGACCCAACACAATTATTTTTTACACAATTTAATGCTATTCAGCACTTTGTTAATGACCCTAAAGTTAACTTATTGCCGCTAGGCGTAGAACAATTACCTGAGCTCAATGCATTTGATACCGTATTTGCCATGGGTGTTTTATACCATCGGCGTTCTCCCATTGATTTTCTTTACCAATTAAAAGCACAGTTAGTTAAGGGGGGCGAGTTAGTGCTAGAAACCTTAGTGGTTGATGGTGATGAACATACCGTTTTAGTGCCTGGCGAACGTTATGCTAAAATGCGTAATGTCTGGTTTTTACCTAGTTGTGATGCGATGTGTGCATGGCTTTCGCGATGTGGATTTAAAAATATCCGGGTGGTTAATACTGATATTACCGCCCTTGATGAACAGCGAAAAACTGACTGGATAGATACTGAGTCACTGGCTGATTTCCTTGACCCTGACGATAACAGCAAAACAATAGAAGGTTACCCCGCGCCAAAACGCGCTATTTTTATTGCTAATACTTAAGTTGTCGAGATAAGTAGTCTGTTAATTATCTATAGAGTATATTTAGGTAGTGACTGTTATTATTTAAGTATATGATTGTGATAGGTAAAAAATTAACACAATTAAGATAAAAGGGTGTCTATGAACGAACTTTGGTCGCAGCGAAAACTAGCTAGTGTTGCAAAACGTCTAAATGATCACCGTAGCCCTTTTCAGCGTGATCGTGCGCGCATTTTACATTCTGCTGCTTTTCGTCGTTTACAGTCTAAAACCCAAGTGATGGGCAGTGGACAAAGTGATTTCTATCGAACACGTCTTACGCATTCATTAGAGGCAGCGCAAATTGGCTCAGGAATTAGTGCCCAATTAAGAAACAAGCATGCACAATTATCGGCTGAGCTTTTTCCTGATGATGAGAATTTAATTGAATCTATTTGTTTAGCCCACGACATTGGTCACCCTCCATTTGGGCACGGTGGTGAGGTTGCTCTTAATTATATGATGCGTAACCATGGAGGCTTTGAAGGCAACGGGCAAACTTTTCGCATTGTTTCACACTTAGAGCCCTTTAGTGAATTTTATGGGATGAATTTATCTCGCCGAACATTATTAGGCTTAATAAAATATCCGCAACTATTAACCGAGTTAACACAATTACCTTTACCTGTTGCTCCGCACAGCTTTAGACAATTAAAAGCGGCTGACTGGCATCCTGCCAAAGGCTTATATAGTGATGACGCTGAAATGTTTGACTGGGTTTTATCGCCATTATCTGCTGATGATCGCGCTCTTTTTCAATCAATAAAAAACACCAAAAACAAACATAATAAAACAATATTTAAATCACTCGATTGCTCAATTATGGAGCTAGCTGACGACATAGCTTATGGTATTCATGACCTAGAAGACGCAATAGTTACAGGTGTAGTTAGCCAGCAGGATTTTGAACAAGAAGTTATCACTAAACTTAAAGCAATCGATGAACCTTGGTTGCAGGATTATTGTCAACGGTTAACGGCAAAGCTTTTTAATGAACAACACTACATTCAAAAAGAAGCGATTGGCGGCTTAGTCAACTATTTAATTACCGAAATATATTTAGCTGATTTAAATGAAAACTCGACAATAAGCTTTGCTGAGCCCTTATTACGCTACAACGCTAAGCTACCAATTAATGCCGCGAAAGCACTACAGATATTCAAAGACTTTGTCTTCTCATTTGTTATTAAACAAACAAGTATTCAACAACTCGAATATCGTGGGCAACAAATAGTGATGGAGTTATTTGAAGCACTGGCTAATGATCCCGCTCGGTTATTGCCTAAACATACTAAGCAGCGTTGGCTTTATGCAAAAACGCATAACTTGAACGAACATCGAGTAATTGCTGATTATGTCTCAGGGATGACGGATGACTATGCTACTCATCTTTATCAGCGACTGTTCCTGCCCAGTAGTTCATTTCCACTAAGTGAGCGCTAACTCTAAGCAAAAAATGAAGCTAGATATTGACTCGGCTTTATTGTTTACTGTGTGCGCTAAAAATAAAACGGTAGATACTGATAAAAATTAACGTAATAGATAAAGCTTAATTCAACCTTGCTGATAGAGTGAACAAGCAGCAACTGTGGGATCTTTAATCACCACATGCTTATATTTACCTACCTACTTTATTTCAGTGAGCAATTCGCCGCCAAGCTCGATAACATTTGCAACGGCATCGTTAATATCTTTAACTAAAAAATAAGGTAACCATGTCGCAGGCATACTAGCATTCACACCTTTAGCATGACAAATACCACTGACCGCTTCTCCGCTATCAGGACTCTTCATGACATAATCGTTATAATCGCCCATCGCCACGTTTTCAACTTGCCAACCAATAACGCGCTGGTAAAAGTTTTTCACCTCAGTGGCATTGTCTACCGTTAAATCTAACCAAGCCATTTCACCTATTTTGTCACTCATCTTATTTCTCCACTGATTCAGTTATTTTTGGGTTTCTTGGATAATACTTTTCAGGCAAGGTACTGATATGTTCAAAATATCGGGTATCTTTATAGGGTAACTTCATAAAGCCTGAAATCCCCTGACCTTGAATTGTTGGTAATAGCGTAATAATTTCAGCTAAACACTCGGCAAATTCTTGCTTTTTTTCATGGTTAAGTAACATTAAATAGCTATGAATTTTTAAGTGAGTGGGCAAAACTTCAAAAATAATGCATCCGGTATGATGAATTAGATTTAAACGTCCTAATACAGCCATTATTTCATCGGGTAGGTATAGGTATTCATCGGGGTCTTTACCGTCTTCAAAGTATGAATGCAAACGTGTAATATCATCAACCTCAGCAACATCACTGATCTCAAATGAAAACTCCTGTCCCAACTCAGCAATAAAGTCGTGCTCACTACTTTGTCGTTCGACATGCAAAGTATTTCTAGCATTAAATAAACAACTCTTAAACATACCAACGCGGTGAATACCTTGAGCGAGATGCACCATATTATTAACCGCACTTTGAAAAGAAGCATTAAGGTTAGGGTCAAACAAGGTTAAATTAGAATCAATATAAACACCATCGGTCTGCCAACGTATCGCTAAACCACCCACTACAGGAAAATTACCTAGTCGACCAACTGCGGCAATAAATGCTTTTTCGGTATCGCCCATGCCCATCAAAAAGTTTTTATAATATTTTTCTAGTTGCGCATCATCAATCTCGTTTAACTCATCACTCTCGGTAGACTCTCTTAAAAAAGACTTTCTTGAACCATAAACCACAGTATCAAAAATTTTGTCTGTTTTAGATTTTAACCAAACAGGAATAAGTAATTTAGCATCGAAAGCCGTATGCTTTTTTGCCATGACCATGCGTTTTAAATAAGGTAACTGTTTAAAAAAGTAATCACCGGCGCTATTCCGTATTTTTAGATCGTCGCTAAGCATAGCATCAATAATTTTCGCCAGTAACTTTGGTAAACCTAATGAAAGTGGAGAAATAACCTGATGACCATATCGACACGATTGACCTGACGCAATCGCATAAATAGTTGCCGCTAACCCCTGCTCATCGAAGCGGGGCGAGGACATTGCGCCACTTATTTGGTCTTGACCAATAAAGTAAACATCACCTAAACGCGCATTAGTATTTTGCAAATCACTACTCATTAAGTCCATGACACTATTCGCGGTATTTTGCCCAGTAGCATCTAGCTGCGCAACAACAGCAGAACCCCAGTCGACTAAGTAAACCTTGCCCGTTTGTTCATTAAAAACAACATTCGAGGGTTTAATATCCCCATGAACATAGGGTTTCCCTTTGCCGTGTTTTTTAGGGTTGCGTAAATAAAGCAAAATTTCAGCGAGTTGAATCGCGATATTAACGACAAGCTCAGGTGCTAACGGCCCATGCTGTTGAGAATACTTTTCTAAATCAATGCCCGGCGCTCGTTCCATATGCACGATAGATTGGCGCTTAATTTTGTAATATTTAATAACTTTTGGGATGCGGCGATGCGATAACTCACCTTGAATTTCAGCTTCTTCTGCTAGTCTGTCTTGTACGTGTTGCGGTAAATTCATTCGTGAAAATTTGAAAACGAAGGCATTTCCTAAGTCATCATCACCATTAAACACAAACCCATAGGCGCCCTTTCCCAATAAGGCGATATTTTTATAGCCCAGTAAACTTAACTGTTGCTGACATAATTCAACCCAAACTTTTAATTTAGTAGCGTCTTTAGTGTTTAATAAGTAAACCGATTGCTCTTCGGCAATATAAAAATGTTGCAGTTTATTTTCGTGCACGTGATTTCCTAACAATGCTTGCTCTGCTAAAAAGTATATCTTTAAAGTCACTTGATGTTAACTCAAAGCTCCCGCTTAAATTTAAGCGCTTGAAAGATAATTCTATTGAGGTAATATCTTTAAAAAATAATAAAACATGGATAAAAGGATTTATATGAATTTACTAAAAGCACTGATACTTTTGGTCATCGGTGCAGCACTCGGTTATGGCATTTCGTCGACCACAAGAAGTCATCAAGATAATTCGACTTTGCCGGCGGTAATAGCGGTTGAAACACCATCAACCTTAAAAAAGACAGTAGACCTTGAAGAGCAAGCGACACCCCTTGTACAAACTCAACCACAAGTTATCCATCAGAAGCCAACAACCCTTGCTATTACTGACAATGATGAAGTGTTGACTCAGCAATACCTTGACTTAAAAACTGAGCATCAACAATTAAAAGAGAACTATAAAAAATCTAAACGTAAAGTGTCATCATTAAAATATCAATTAAGTGAATTTGATGGCAGTGAAGCAACCGACGAAGAAATGGAAAAACTCGCTCCTGAACCGTTCAATTTGTTCCTGAGTGCCTTTAGAGGTAAAACGAGAAATAACATCTATGATTTTCATCAAAAAGAAGACGATTTAGATTGGGGTTATAATATGCAAAACAATATTTCAGACTTTGTACTAACCCACTATGATGGCATGAACCTAGATTTAATATCAGTTATTTGTAAACAGCCTTATTGCGAAATTCTAGTGACTGAAAAACAAGAAGATGCTTGGAATAATATTGTTAAAGGTTTGTCAGGGCAGCCCTGGTGGAAGTTTTCATCAATGAACTCCTCATCGAATAATGTTTCTATATATATGTTCCTAACCCTATAAGATACTCTTGATAAACGAATTTCTTTATTGGTACTGATAAATAAAAAAAACCTGCATTAGCAGGTTTTTTAATAGTCAAAAGCGTAAAACTAAGACATATGCATCAACATATTGCTTGGCTCTTCTAAGAATGATTTCCACAAGTTACAAAAACGGGCAATTGAACCGCCATCTATAACACGATGATCACCAGACCAACTTACTTGCATAATGTAACGTGCTTCAACTTCACCTTTATCATTAAAACGTGGTAATTTTTGTAATTTACCTAACGCAACAATTGCTGATTCAGGTTTATTGATTATCGGTGTAGCAACCGTGCCGCCAATCGCGCCAATGTTTGAAATGGTAATAGTTCCACCCTTCAAATCTTCTGCCCCAACACGACCTGCACGGGCAGAGTCAGTTAAACGCATGATATCTTTAGCAACGTCAACAATAGATTTGTTTTGTACTTGCTTAACATTAGGGACGAGTAAGCCGACTTTAGAGTCAACTGCCATACCAATATTATGATCGTCAAAATAAGTAATTTCAGTACAATCATCATTAACTTGCGTATTTACAATCGGGAATTCTTTTAATGCTAAAGAAATCGATTTCATGAAAAACGGCATCATAGTTAATTTAATATCTTGTTTCGCATAAGCGTCTTTCATGCCGCTGCGTAACGCCATTAGATTCGTCATGTCAATTTCTTCACAATAAGTAAAGTGAGGAATCGTTGACACTGAACGTACCATAGCCTTTGCCATCGCCGCTTTAATACCGCGAATAGGCTCAATACGTTTACCGCCACTTTGTGCAACAGCAACAACTTGCGCTATATTTTCAGTGCTTATAACTGGCGCTTTAGTGAAAGAAACGACGTCTTCTTTATAAACACGCCCTTTCTTGCCACTGCCTGGTATTTCATGAATATTAACATTTAATTCGCGAGCTACACGGCGTACCGCAGGGCTAGCAACAGCTTTACTGTTAATAATCTTTTTCTCAACAGCTGCTGCAGTAGTTGTTGTTAAAGCCACTTTTTCAACGGCAGAAACCGTTGGTGTTTCAACAGTTTTTGCAGCGACAACTGAAGTCTGATTACCATTAGCCACCAGTTTTTCTATTTCAAATAAAGGCGCATGTACTTTCGCAATTTCACCTTTAGCATAATAAAGCTTAGTCACAGTACCGTTATGCATCGCTGGAATTTGTACTAGCGCTTTGTCTGTCATTACATCAGCAATGGGTTGATCTTCAACAATCACATCACCTTCTTTAACTAACCATTCAACGAGTTCACACTCAACAATACCTTCACCAATATCAGGTAAGATAAAGTCTTCACGTTCAAGTTTTGGCTCACCATGAGTCGAAGCCGCAACTGAATGCTCAGCAACTGGCGAACTAGGCACAGCAACCACTGGGCTTGCTTGCACAGGCGAAGGTGCCTGCTCTTGATCGGTTGTCATTGAAAAAAGTGGCTGATGTACTTTGGCAATATCGCCCTGAGCGTAATAAAGCTTAGTAACAGTACCATTATGCATCGCCGGAATTTGTACCAGCGCTTTATCTGTCATCACATCAGCAATGGGCTGATCTTCAACAATAACGTCGCCTTCTTTAACTAGCCATTCAACTAGCTCACATTCAACGATACCTTCACCAATATCGGGTAGAATAAAATCAATACTCATGACAAAAACCTTAGTAATTTATGCTGTGTTTAATGGCTTCATACACTTTTAAGTGGTCGGCAACATATTCTTTTTCTAGTGATAATGGGTAAGGTGTATCCATACCACAGATGCGTGCAATCGGTGATTCAAGGTGTAAGAAACACTCTTTTTGAATCGTTGCTGCAATTTCACTAGCAAAACCCGCCGTTAATGGCGCTTCTTGGCTAACAACTAAGCGTCCTGTTTTGGTAACAGAATTAACAACAGTTTCAATATCCCATGGTAAAATAGTACGTAAATCTATGATTTCACATGAAATACCATCAGCTGCAGCCATTTCAGCCGCCTTCTCTATTATTTCCATTTGTGCGCCCCACGCTAATAACGTGATGTCACTACCTGGCGTAACTATTTCAGCTTTGCCCAGGGGTAATTGATAGTCTTCTAAAGGCACTTCGCCCACAGAGGCACGATACAAACGCTTAGGTTCAAAAAAGATAACCGGGTTTTTATCACGAATAGACGCTAACAATAAACCTTTTGCTTGGTAAGGGTTACGAGGTACAACAACTTTTAAGCCCGGCGTATGAGCAAAATAAGCTTCTGGTGATTGGCTATGATATAAGCCTCCCGCGATACCGCCACCGTATGGTGTACGTATCGTTAAATTACCCACATCAAATTCATTACCACTGCGGTAGCGAAACTTTGCTGATTCATTAACAATTTGATCGAAAGCAGGGAAAATATAATCAGCAAATTGAATTTCAGCGATAGGCACACTGCCTTGAGCTGCTAGACCATTAGCAAAACCAATAACACCTTGTTCAACTAAAGGTGTGTTAAAACAACGTAATTTACCAAATTTTTCTTGTAAACCACTGGTTGCGCGAAAAACACCACCAAAATGACCAACATCTTCACCAAAACACACGGCGCGTTCATTTTCTGTCATTGCAATTTCAAGTGCGTTATTAATTGCATGTAATAAATTCATTTGTGCCATTATTTAATTCTCCCCGCGGTGAATGGGTAGGCTTCTGGATACTTTTTAATATGTACTTTCAGCTCGGCAAGTTGTGCTTTTAATAGCGTTGGTGGTTCATCATAAACATCAGTGATTAAATCTTCAACGGGTGGCTTATCAATTTTTTCAGCAACTTTTACTGCCGCTAAGACTTCTTCACGTAATTTATCAAACAAGGTTGTTTCTTGTGCTTCATCCCACCACTTATTCGCTAACATCCAATTTTTCATACGAAGAATAGGATCATGTGCTTGCCATTTAGCTTCTTCTTCACGCGTACGATATCCAGAAGGATCATCTGAGGTAGAATGTGCACCTAAACGATAAGACATGGCTTCAATAAGTACTGGCTTGTTTTCTGCTAAAGCATAAGTACGAGCATCTTGTGTCGCTTTTAAAACCGCAAGTATATCGTTGCCGTCGATTCGAATCGTTTTAATTCCGTAACCCACACCACGAGAAGCAATACCATTACCTGCATACTGCTCATCTGCGGGTGTTGAAATTGCGTAGCCGTTATTACGACAGAAAAAGATAACAGGAGCACGATGTACTGCTGCCATATTTAATCCCGCATGGAAGTCGCCTTCTGACGCAGCGCCTTCACCAAAATAACAAATAGTTACCGCGTCAAGCCCTTGTAACTTCTGGCCATATGCATAACCGGTCGCTTGTGGTATTTGAGTAGCCAGTGGCGATGAAATCGTCATGTAGTTTAATTCACGGCTGCCGTAATGAATGGGCATTTGACGACCTTTGCCTAAATCCTTTTCATTACTGAACATTTGATTCATGAAGTTTTCAAGTGAGAAACCACGATACATTAATGCACCTTGCTCTCGGTATTGCGCCATGATCATATCTTGAGGTTTTAAACCGGCAGCACCACCGACACTTGCCGCTTCTTCGCCCAGTGCCGTCATGTAAAAGCTTAAACGACCTTGACGTTGCGATGCGACCATTCTCTCATCGAGTACACGGTGAAACGCTAACGTTTTATAAATTTTTGTTGCTGATTCTTGATCAATTTCAGGAAGCTCAGCACCTTCATATACGGTGCCGTCTTGTTGTAATACTTTGAGGATGGGAATTTCAACTGAATGACCATCAATAAAAGCGGGTTGATGTACCACCGGACTTTCTTTATATACGTCAGTGTTCATAGCCTTCTCTTCTCTTCTTGTCTTATGGAATATGTTCATTGCAGGGTTTGCTATACCCATTATTCTTGATGTAAGTGTACTTAGTTTTAGTACTTTTTGGGTTTTGCGCAATGAGCTGTTGTAAATAATCGAACGTACTTTACCTTTACGTAAACTGAAACACAAGTTGTGTGAGCTAAGTAAAGTTTTGGGCATACGACAATATCATCAATATGCCCATAAAAGTTTACATAAGCATGACCATTATTCGATAGATGTAGGAATAACGGTTAATAATGCTCGTTGCCCAATAGCAACATTAGCATTAGGGAAGATAATTGCTTCACCGACTTTATCTGTTTTGATCTCGTTACCATCATCTATTGCGAGTACGGTACCTTTTGGAAAGTCAGTAAAGTTTTCAACGTTATCAGAAAAATTTAAAGCAAAGTTTTCACCTTGGCGATTAATGGTTTGGTAGATCTCATAAATACTAAAGTCATTTTCATCATAGTCTTTTAGCAACAAGTCTTGTCCTGAAATCAAACGCGTCAGTGTTTCTTTAACTTTAACGAATTTAGCCATGTCATTTTCGCCAAAGGGCATCACTTTGCCTAATTCCACAGTAAAAGCGTCAGCATTAAATTCATTTGATGAAAAGTAACTAAAGGTCGTGGTGGGTGAATGCGAAAGTAAAATAGTACTTACCCCACACGCATGCATAAATTGTAGTTGAGATTTTTTCCAAGCTTTACCATGTCGAAAAGGATAAACCGCAAATTTATCGTTTTTTGAGCCTCTAATGGCAGTATGTAAATCGTAATGACAACGCTCTCTCTCTTTATTACTGGATAAGCTTTGACCTTGCTGAAAAAAATCTCGCACGGTATTTTCAAGTAATAAGGCACGATGGCGTTCTTTATTAATTAAACCCGCCCCCTGTCCCTGATCAGCAGAATGGCCACCAGAGAATAAACGATTCATATTTTCTTCAATAAAACGTTCAGAAATATTAATAGAAGCCGGGTTGCCAAAAATAAACAGTACACGCTCAGTACAGGCAAGCTTTCCTAAAATAAGCTTTTTAATGAGCTCAGCACAAATTTCAATTGGCGCGGTTTCATTACCGTGCACGGCACTAGAGAGCACAATGTCTTTAGTAGATGTTTGTAGTTCAACGGGTTCAAAAGTAATAAGACCGGTATCAAGTACGGTGACGTTTGTTTGGCTGTTACTTGCTTGATGTTTAACTTGAAAGGAAAAACGTCCTGCTAATGACCACTCATTCTCACGAGTTAAGGCGAGAAAGTCACCCGTAGATTGTAACGCTTGCTGTTGTTCTTGTAAGACTACTTGTAATTTATTCAAACCACATTCACTAAGGCAATAAAAATTGCTTATATTGTACAAAGAAATGGAGGTTATTGCTTGGTTTGATCAGAATAAAAGTTAAAGTGACGATAATGAAGAGTGACGATAAGTCAGCGACGTTTAGCAGTGCGAGCATATAGTATGGATTAATTATCTAGGTACTAACCCATATTATTATGTTATTTCAATTTATAGCAGGGTAAAAATTATGATACTTTCATCTTAACTATCAACCTATAAACCGGCTTTAGTAAAAGCAGCACTTACCAGTACTTGGGCTTCGGTTATAATAAGGGCTAAGTGTTTTTGATCGATAAAACTCTCGGCATAAATTTTATAAATGTCTTCGGTCCCTGAGGGACGCGCAGCAAACCAACCATTGTCAGTCGTAACTTTCACACCACCAATAGCGGCATTATTACCAGGCGCGTGTGATAAAACTTGGTTAATTTTTTCACCGGCGAGCATCTTAGTCGTAATGTCGTTGGCGCTTAATGAAGTTAGCACTTGTTTTTGTTCAAAACTTGCAACGGCTTCAACACGTCCATAACAAGGTTCACCTAATTTTTCAGCAAGCTCTTGGTATAATTGATAGGGGTCTTTACCGGTAACAGCAAGAATTTCTGCTGCTAATAACGCCATAATAAAACCGTCTTTATCTGTTGTCCAGCAACTACCATCACGAGATAAAAAAGCAGCACCCGCACTCTCTTCACCACCAAACGCATATGAAGCATCACTGAGGCCATCGACAAACCATTTAAAACCTACCGGCACTTCTGATAAAGGACGGTCAATATACTTAGCAACACGGTCTATAAGTGAACTAGACACTAACGTTTTCCCAATTTTACTGGTTTTAGGCCAATCGCGATGGGTCATCAAATAATATATAGCAACGGCTAAGTAATGATTAGGGTTCATTAACCCGCCCGTGCGAGTGACGATACCGTGGCGGTCAAAATCGGGGTCATTGCCAACAGCAATATCAAACTTGTCTTTTAAAGCAATGAGTCCAGCCATAGCATAAGGAGATGAGCAATCCATACGAATTTTGCCATCTTTATCAAGTGGCATAAAAGCAAAACTGGCATCAACAACAGGGTTGACAACTTCAAGATTTAACTGATATTTCTTTGCGATAACGGGCCAATAATGAATCCCTGAACCACCAAGTGGGTCAACACCAATTTTAACACCGGCTTTCGCAATAGCTTTCATGTCAACCACTTGTTCAAGTTCGTTAACATAAAAAGTAATAAAGTCTTCTTTTGATAATAAAGCGGACGAACAAGCTTGCTGGTAGCTAACTTGTTTGACATTAATAAGCTTTTCGGCAATTAAGTCATTTGCTCGTTGTTCAATTTTTTTAGTTACACCACCTTCAGCAGGCCCGCCATGAGGTGGATTATATTTAATGCCGCCATCTGTTGGTGGATTGTGAGAAGGGGTAATAATTAAACCATCGGCTTGCTTATCTTTATTTATCGATAATTTATTATGAGCAATAATGAGCCTAGAAATAACTGGGGTTGGTGTAAAACCATCATCATCTTGAATAACGACCGGGATGTTATTGGCAATTAACACCGACAGCGCATTCGCAAAAGCGGGCTCTGAAAGGGCATGGGTATCTTTACCTAAAAACAATGGCCCTTTCAATCCTTGTTCAATGCGATGTTCGGCAACTGCTTGGCAAATAGCCAGAATATGTTGCTCATTAAAGCTGGTTTTACTGGCATTACCGCGATGACCTGAGGTACCAAAAGTTACCCTTTGCGCGGTAATAGCAACGTCTGGCCTTAATAAAAAATAATCACTAACTAATTTACCAATATTGATACGGTCTTGTGGTCTAACTGGTTTTCCTGCGTGTGCATGAATAGTCATGATATTCCCTTTATTTTTTATTTAAATGTTATCGTCGACAACTTTATAGCGCTTATAAAAGATCTCTAATATTTTCGGCATCTTCGTTAGTGTAACCTAACATTAGCGATGCTTTCGTTAACATCATCTTTTTACGGGTAGTGTTCGAGTTTGTCATTACCCAAAATGGACTATCAGGTATTTGCAATGGTTTGGTACTGCTACCACTGGCGGAAAGCTCATCTTTGCTTTTGGCAAAATATAGACGGTCTCGCCCACGGATCTCAGAGACAACAGCAAAACTTTCACTGTGCACGCGATATAAAGCGGCAAGAATAAGTAAAAATCGACCAACTGCACCACGTTGCATGGCTAACTCTTCTTTATTGATATAATTGAGTACATTATCAATACTAGGTGGTTCTACCATTACTTCTTCAACTATCACGGCTTCCATTTCGATATTTTCTTCAACGCCAGGCACTAAGTTGTCAGTGGTGACTTCAACATCTTGAACACTTTCGACAAGATCATCAAGCGCATCTTCAGCTAACGTTAAACTCAGTAAGCGACGCAAGATTGACGAAGCACTTTCGCCAATAAATTGGGTATTCGACACTATGTGTTGATAAAGTTCTTCATCTATTTCAATGTTTTTCATTAATTACCCTAGAATTTTATTATTCGCGCAGGATTATACTTAGCTTAAGGAAAACTTTCCAGCGCCAATATCTCGATAAAGCCTCAAAATAATTGCATGGTGCAATAAAAGCTAAGACAATAACGTTAAAGCAAGTATATACATTCGATGAGCTATCAATGACTAAAAATTTACATTATCAACAACAAGGCTCCGGCGCCGATATTATTTTAATACATGGCTTGTTCGGTAGTTTAGAAAATCTCAATATGGTGGCAAAAGGTTTAAAAGATAATTACCGAGTAACTAATATCGATGTGAGAAATCACGGTTTATCTTTTCACAAAAATTCAATGAGCTATCAAGAATTAGCCCAAGACGTTGTCGATCTAATGGCAATGATTAATATTGAACGTGCCCATATCCTTGGACACTCGATGGGCGGTAAAATAGCCATGCAGCTTGCACTAGACCATAGTGAAAAAGTGGATAAACTTATTGTTGCTGATATTGCACCTGTTGCCTATCCACCTCACCACAACCTAATTATTGAAGGTTTACAAAGTATTAAGCTTGAAGACATTAATAATAGAAAAGATGCAGACAAGCAATTGTCTGCATTCGTTGATGACATAGGCGTTAGGCAGTTTTTATTGCGTAATTTAGTGGCCAAAGATGGAAAATTCAATTTCAAATGCAATTTAGATAATATTCAGCAATGTTATCGACAAATAATGGCGGAAAATGAAGGTAAACAAGATTTTAAAGGTGAAACCCTTTTTATCAAAGGTGGTAACTCTGATTATATAACCGCAGCGCATCGTGATATTATCCATGCATTATATCCAAATAGTCGAGCCAAAATAATACAAGGCACGGGGCATTGGTTACATGCAGAGAAAACGACAGTATTTAACAAAATTGTTAATGACTATTTAAGCCTTTAATATCGACTTATAAACGCTTTAAAACGGATGAATCGAATGACCTTTTTAGGTTTGCTACAATTAATTGATTGATTGAAAAAATAGCGTCAAATTGCCTTGTCATTTGTGGTAAAAATTATGTGTTTAAGCGTTAAATTATGCTATAGTACGCGTGAAATTTTTAGGGTGAATTATGTTAGCTGAAAACTTAGAACTTATTGAAACTATTGGTTTGAATTTATTTTTTGCTTTTATCTTTATTTTCATTGGCTTATCAGTCCATGATGTAATGACAAAAAATGATGTTCCCAAAATGGGCCGTATGGTCGTTTATTTGGTTCTATTTTTAGGTTGTGCTGGCTTTATTGCCAAAGGCATTATTCAACTGGTTTGGGAAAGCCAAGGGGTTGGGTAAGAGTTAACAATGGCAAAAGAAGCAAGTGATTTAACCACTATTGATTTGTTTAGTGATGAAAAGCGTCCCGGGCGCCCAAAAACAAATCCTCATTCGCGTAGCGTGCAAGTAAAAATAAACAAGCGCAATCAAGTTAAACGCGATAAAAACAATGGCTTAAAACGAGTTGAGTTTAAAATACATCAAGACTTGTTTGAGCAACTCGACGACTTAGCTAAAGTTAAAGGTGTTAGTCGCGGAGAACTTATTGAGTCGATATTGAAAAATTCAATGACGGCACCAGCATTAAACATTAGTAAATAAGGGTTTTATACCATGGCAATTGTAGGTTTATTTTTCGGTAGTGATACAGGCAATACTGAAGCTGTCAGCAAAACTATTCAAAAAAAGTTAAGCAAAAAATTAGTTGAAGTAAAAGACATCGCAAAAAGTACAAAAGAAGAAATAGCTGAATTTGATTTAATCATTTTAGGTATCCCAACTTGGTATTATGGCGAAAATCAATGTGATTGGGACGACTTCTTACCCGAGCTTGAAGAAGTCGACTTTACCGATAAGTTAGTCGCTATTTTTGGTTTAGGTGATCAAGAGGATTATTCTGAATACTTCTGTGACGCAATGGAACCTTTAAAAGATATTGCCGAGTCAAGAGGCGCAATTATTGTTGGTAACTGGTCAACTGAAGGTTATGAATTTGAAGCATCAAAAGCCTTAGTTGATGAAAAGACGTTTATTGGTTTATGTATTGATGAAGACCGTCAGCCAGAATTAACCGAAGCGAGAATTGACAAGTGGGTTACTCAAATATTTGAAGAAATGTGTTTAGCAGAACTTGCAGACTAATTTATTTCTTATAACTCACTAATCATAAGCCTGTATCGACAGGCTTTTTTTTGTCTTACTTTTACCTAATTAGGTCAATAAAGTAGGTTTATTCTTCTGACGTATATATAAACGCCTATTTAGTTTAGCCACTAGCTCACCATCAATATTTTTGACATAAACATTCACCGTGGGTTGATATTTTTCACCATGACGGGTTTTTTCAATAATCTCATTAATAAAATCATCACTGACGTAAAAATCAGCTGTTACTTCGCCTTTCCCTGGTCTGATAAAATCAATATCAGCTGATTTATCCCAGACATAATATTGATTATCTAAACGCGCTAAAATCATTAACACATAAAAAGGGTCGGTCATTGAGAATAGTGAGCCTCCAAAATGTGTGCCTAAAGCATTTTTATTCCATGCTCTCATTTTTAAACGCACCTTGGCTTGTCTAAAATCACTAGATAGCTCTGTAACTTTGATACCCGTAAATAAAAATGGTGGCCAAATATTTAGCAGTAATTTTAATAACCACGCTTTTCTTAACATCTAAATCTCCTTTGATCCTATAATTACTCGCTAATACAACTCATCGTACCAGTAAGCTATTGGTGTTTATACAAATTTCGAAAATCAAAGCCAATGAATTTACTATTCATTTCAACTAAGGCTTCCCTCAAGCAGAAGAACCCCCTATAATTTTGTTCAAATTACCGAATTAGAGAATTAAAGTTAATGGTAGACCAAAATGAAGAGCTAAAAAGAGCTGGATTAAAAATCACCCTGCCGCGAATCAAAATTCTCACTATTTTGCAAAATCCGAATAATCAGCATATTAGTGCGGAAGATGTTTACAAAATATTATTAGTGCAAAATGAAGAGATTGGCTTGGCTACCGTTTACCGGGTACTTAATCAATTTGACGATGCGGGCATTGTTAGTCGTCATCATTTTGAAGGCGGTAAATCAGTTTTCGAATTAAGTCATAAAAAACATCACGACCATCTTGTTTGCTTAAAATGTGGCAAAGTAGTTGAGTTTGAAGATAACGTCATTGAACAACGCCAAGAAGATATTGCTAAATCACATAAAATAAAGCTAACAAACCATAGTTTATATTTATATGGTGAGTGTGAAGATGAAGAAGCTTGTGATTCATACCGAACATCTAATAGCTAAGTTGTAGTATGAATTTCGCTTGATAAAACCTGCTTTGAGCAGTTTTTTTCTTTACTGAACAACAATATAATTTCGACAATTATCAAGATAAATTGGGTGTGTAAATAATCTTTTTCTAGACAAAGAAAAAGCGACATAAAAGTCGCTTTTTTTCGTTACTAGATATAATACTGCAAATCCATTTACTAATTTTTAAATTTCCTAAATCATACGGAAATTATTTTTGGGTAATATCACTTTACTCAAACTTTATTACTATCCTTAATTAACATCCATTTCAGTACTAACTGTTCATTTAATTCGTTTAAATGACTCCGTATAAGCAGAGGTATTATCTCTGTGTTAAGTATCCCTTCTCAGCTAGTTTTATCCATAAATTTTTATTCATTATAAGCGTAGTAAATTAAGTTAACTTCAGCACTTGTTGTTGCATCCATTCATGTAAATCCATTTACCTTCCATTCCGTTGGAAATGTTAGTGTCCTTGCGGGTAAATCCTTTATCAACTGAATATTAACTTATACCACTTTCCATTTCGTACTTCCTATACGTGTTCAACAAATAGTATTTATCCCTTAAACTTATTTGTAGTGTTATCCGTAACTTGTGTCGTCCTGACAAGACAAATATTAGCATTCATGTGCTTTGTCGCTAGCAAGGTAAACAAAATAAAATTAACGTTACTTTCTCTATTTAACGAATAATGAAAATTTATTAATATTAAACATATAGTTACGAAGTGTTTTTTTTTACACTTACAAATTATTGTATGATCACTGACGTCATTGTGCGAAATGGCTTACACCAGAGGTGTGACTTTGTCGGGAGGTATCAAGATGGTAAGTGGTGGAATATGAAAATATCACTGAAAGTTAAAAGAAAATTGGTTACTCTTGCCAAAGTTTTCAGATCAAACAATATTTTTAGGAGTTTATGTGCTTTTGTTGAAGTCACTATTTTGTTTAACCGGTTCAGATAATCGTCGTCGATTCATCGCTATTCATATAAGTTGTTACTTGTTGTTTACCCTTACTAGCGCCATTTTTTCTTTTAACAACTTATTATCTTTTATGGCCTTGTCTATTTTTGCAGGTATTTTTACTCTTTCAACAAAGCGTCGTCTAAATGATGCCAACCTCAAGATAAGCTGGTTGCTGCCACCTACAGCCAGCTTTTTACTTGCTGGGTTAATTATCATCATCAGTGATAACACCATAAGCTACTGGTTACTTTTACTCCCTTTAGCTATTTCTACCTTCTTAATGACCTACAAAAGCCAAAAAATTAATCATATTCTTGGTTACGCTGGTCATATCGATTTAACGGGCTATATAAAAAAAGGAAGTTTTCAACCTCAAAAACGTATAGAACCGACATTTAATCAGCACGAAGTAAAAGATTCATTGGCATGCTCCTATCAAGAGACCCCTGATAGATTGGCTCAACATGACAACAAAGCTAAAGACTCGCCTATTTCACCTGCTAATGATATCGGTGAAGCGATCAGGCTGAAGCTACTTAACAATAAACAGAAGGTATTAGCGTTAACAGTACTGATATTAATCATCATAACGGCAATAATTCTGCCATCGAGTATTACCTCAGTTGATGATGACGTTATAGCAGCAAACACTAATGAAACAACAGCAATAGAGCAATCAAAATTATCCCTGAGACACGAAGTTACACTACCTGATAACTTTTCTTTATTCGTATCATCTTTTGATGGTATTACTATAAAATGGCAGGGTGACAAATCTATTAGTGGTTTTTTATGGCAACAAATGATTGCACAAGGTGATAAAAGCTGTCAGGTTATCTCTTATGATAGTGGTGAAGTGATTAGAACATTGGACGTTAATCAAGAAAATAATGGTGACTATTTAGCGCGGTTTTCACCACTAGATACTAAAGTGATAATCAAGAATATTGCCATTAGAAGCAGCTTTACCTTGTGTGGTTATACCTTTTCTCTAAACGGTAGCCAAGCCATTTTAGGTAAGCACCCATATTATTCAACATTTCTTAAGAATTAAATCCCTATATTTCAAGCAAAAAAATACGGCTCTAAGAGCCGTATTTCCTGAACTAGCTTATATGCATCCTGCATATTATATGTGTCTCGCTTCATCCATAAAGAACTGTCCGTAGTGTTTCCTAATAATCCTTTGCTTTCCATTCATCTTCCGTGATTGCAACTCGTCCTAAGTCACATCAATAGTGATATTTCATCCTTGGGCTTATTCCGTCAGCCGTTATTCCTTTAACCTAAATCCATTTAGTTCATTCGATGACTCCTGTCATCTGGCTTGTTCCGTCAGCCGTTATTCCTTTAACCTAAATCCATTTAGTTCATTCGATGACTCCTGTCATCTGGCTTGTTCCATCAGCCGTTATTCCTTTAACCTAAATCCGTTTAATTCCTTCGATGACTCCTGTCATCGGGCCTATTCCTTCAAGCGTCCTTTTTAGAGTACCCTACTCTATCGGTCTTCCTGACCTGCATCTTCCTGATGTGGTAAATATTACGTTAATTAAGATTTATTCGTACCCATAATAATATTTTATATTTAACGATATAAAAATGTAACAAGCATACAGATAAACAAAAACCAATATAATCAACAACTAAAGCATATAACACGTCTTTATTTTTACATCTACTTACTCAATATCTTACATTAACGTAAGATATGTCTTACAAATATTTAATCAAAAATGCAATTGTCTGCAATAAGTTACGTGGTTCGTCACAAATAATGAGAAATGCGTCACACGATTAGGAAATTTAACATTCAAGTTATACCTGATAAAAATTTTGTAACTCGTCAACGATCCAGCAAGGTCAGCAAAGATACGAAAGCGGACGTTAACATCAATGGATTCCCGAGCTGTTATTAGTGTTCATTAGACGTTAGCTACCTTCATCTTGATAGTCAACAAAAGCCACCACAGCGGTCATTCATCATCAAACAGTCAATGCTAACTGAGGGCATCAGCAAAATAAAAAAAAAGATACTTTTTCTAATGGTTAAGTTATCTATCAATGGGGCTAAGAGTCACTGAAGAATGCTGAAAAATTACATGAATATAGATTTGATTAGTCTTCAAATCTATATTCATGTAATTGGCCAAGTAATCCTTGTACCGTTCTAATATCAGCTCCATTTAACAGTAACTGAGTCGCAAAATTGTGTCTGAAAGTATGTGCTGTGACATGCTTTCTAATATCAGTTTTCACAACGGCAGATCTCAGAGCTTTGGTTAATGAGGTCCAATGTAAGTGATGACGACAAAAATAGCCGTCCATTGGATGCTTACACCTCACGGTTGAGGGAAATAAATATTGCCATTTAAACTGAGTAATTGCTTTTGAGTATTTGCGTGATAATCCTGAAGGCAAACTCGTTTTACCTTCTCCTTCAGCTAAATCTTTACTATGCAAGTCTTCGACTTTATCTATTTGGGCCTTAAGTGGCTCTATGAGTATTTTAGGCAATAAGGTCATTCTGTTTTTAGCCCCTTTCCACCTAAAAACGTAAATTGAATTACCGTCAAAATCGATATCTTTGATATGCAATCTCAATAGTTCTGCTTTTCTTAATCCACCCATATAACAAGCTGAAAATAAGGTGGTACAGAGGCTTTAATTCTTTGATAATAGCAGTAGCCTCTTGGTTTGATAATACCATTGGCATCCTAGTACGCGCTCTAGCCCTAACCTTATCAGATAAGAGGGTTAGTTCTCTTTTAAATACATGCTTGTACATGAAAACAATTGAGCATAACGCTAAGTTTTGGGTTGAAGACGTTACTTGCCCATCAACAGCTAAGTAATTGAGATAATTACTTACTTTTTGCTCTCCCATATCTTTGGCGTGTCGCTTTTGGTTAAAAAGAATGAAGCGTTTAATCTAAAGAAAATACGCTTTTTCAGTTTGGATACTGTAATGTTTTGTACGAAGGATATGACGGATACTTTCAATAAAATGCGATGTAGACATTATTACCAACCTATAACTGTGCTTATACACAGTTATAGGTTTCAATTAAATAAAGATCAAATATTTTATCAAATGGATATTACTGAGAAGTCTCAGTAAATGACCAAAACCCTGATATACCGGTAAAATTTCAAGTTATCTTACTGAATAGAAACGCTTTTTTTTTTGTGTGTTGGTAGGATATTACTGAGACTTCTCAGTAATATCCGAACACAATAAGTTTTAGTTAAATTAATCTTTCTAATTTATTGAAATTGTGAAACATTAAGTGATAATTAATAAAAATTATGGAACGGACATTACTGAGAAGTATCCATAATAAGCTGTTATATTCCCTTGGAGAATGAGTGCATTATCTTCTTTTCTTTATCACAATTTTATCATTCAGTAGCATTGCGTCTGAAAGTCACACTGCCATTAAAGGGGGCTGTGAAGAAAGTGTGAGTGCAA
>NZ_JACGVZ010000020.1:0-87378 GCF_014077465.1 Colwellia sp. BRX10-4 | reverse complement strand
CTCTGGCTCTGGCTCTGCAAGAATATTGTCGACAAAAACGTCATCGATTACAAGGCTTTCACTTTGAATTTCTTCAACATTCTCTGCGATCTTTTCTTCAGAAACATCAAGTGTTTCTACTGATGTTTCAACAACATCTGTAACTTCTTCAACAGCTTCTTCTTGCTGACGTCCCAAACCTAACCAGGAAAATAGACCTTTTTTCTTCGACATAACAATAAATTCTTCTCTGAACCATCATTTTGATGGCAATAGTTCACTAAACAAGGATAAAATCCTCGCTATAGTAGCACCTAAAAACAATACAAAAAACAAAAGCTGAGTAAGATATGAACAAACAACGTAAACAATCAGCAAAACCTAACAATAAAGGCAGTATTCGTATTATTGGCGGATCACACCGTGGTCGAAAACTGCCTGTTTTAATGGCAGAAGGTTTAAGACCGACCACAGATAGAGTAAAAGAAACTGTCTTTAATTGGTTAATGCCTTTTATTCAAGACAGTCTCTGTTTAGATTGCTTTGCTGGCTCTGGTGGTTTGGGTTTTGAGGCGTTATCACGAGGGGCAAGCCATGTTAGCTTCGTAGAATTAAACAAAGCGGCGGCTCAGCAATTACTTGAAAACCAACGTTTACTAAAATCGTCTAATATCTCGATAGTAAATAGCGATGTGCTGATTTTCATTGAAAAAAACATCAAAAAATTTGATATTGTTTTTATTGATCCGCCTTTTCGCAAAAATTTAGTGGAGCAAACGGCCAAACAATTAGACCAACATAGTTTGGCTGACAACGCATTAATTTATGTAGAAATGGAAAGTGAAGACAATAATCAACAGCTGCCCACTAATTGGACACTATTAAAAGAAAAAATAGCCGGACAAGTCGTTTATCGTTTATATCAAAAAATGTAAGCTTGGTTAATCGTTGGGAGTTAACTTTAAAATCCCCCCAGCTTAATATTATCAATAAAACGCTTACTGCTTAGGTTTGAGCTTTAAGTCATGAAAATCAAAGCTAAAATCAGTTGCGCGCGACACAGCTTGCATAATTACCTCGTTAATTGAACCGTCGGGATTCAGATTAAAATTAACAAAAGCATCTGCTTCCAAGGTTCTATCATCCCAACGCACAATAAATGTATTATGTTGATAATGCTCTAATACACCGTGTAGTGCGGGTGTATGACCAAACTGCATGCTTAACGCATTATTTGCATAGTTAATCGCAATATCACCGTACCAATTATCTTGATAGGTTTGTGCATAAGCTTTTAAAGGTAAAGAATGACGGGAATTTTTATCAACATTACTGGCAGCTTCTGCTAAACGATTTTTTTCTACACTTTTTCGTTGCTCACTCATCGTCTCATAAAAATCCACCCAGTCTTTTTCAGGCAAGTCTAAATATTCATTTAATATTTGATGATAAATCGCATTAAAAGCATATCCGGATTGCTGATTGGTTAAAATAACCATCGCTAAGTTTTCTTCTGGAACTAAGACAACTTTAGAGACCATACCTAGAATACCGCCACTGTGATGAACTAACTTTACACCGTGGTAATCATTTAAAAACCAACCTAGACCATAACCTGAAAAATGAGTTTTATCATTTTTTATCGCGGTAGCTGATACCGGTAATATTGTTCGCATTTGCCACATATTGTGGCTTTGAAGTTCACTAAAAAGTTTTTTGTTATCACCATAACCGCCTTCGTTTAACTGCGCTTTGAGCCATAAAGACATATCATTAACACTTGAGGCAACAGATCCCGCTGAAGAAAACTGTTCTAAGAAGTTACCGCCAACCACATTTAACTTGCCATCTAACGGAACATGAGCACGAGCAACATTTTTGTTGTTTATTGAAATCAGTGAAAACTTTGCTTTAGTATTCTTCATCCCTAACGGCTTAAAAATAGTTTCTTTAATATTTTCTTGCCAAGTTTTACCGGTAACTTTTGCGATGATCTCGCCGGCAATAACATACATTAAATTATCGTAAGCGAATTCACTGCGAAAACTTGAAACCTCGGGTAAATGCTTTATGCCTTTAATAATATCTTTGTTGGTTAACGTTGTACCAGGCCAAATCATCAGGTCGCCTGCACCTAAACCTAAACCACTGTTGTGTGATAATAAATCGAGTAAAGTAAACTCGCGAGTCACGTAAGCGTTTGGCATTTGAAACTCAGGAAGTATATCAATAACTCTTGTTTGCCATGTCAATTTCCCTTGATCCACCAAATTGGCTAGTAACGCCGCGGTCATCGCCTTAGTGTTAGAAGCAATACCAAAAAGAGTATCGCCATTAACCTTATTATTTTTACCATGTTCCGTTAAACCGAAACCTTTACTCATCACCACTTTATTATCTTTGATAATAGCAACAGCAACACCTGGTACTTGAAAAGTATTCATTGCCTTATTAATCGATTTTTCGATATTTTGATTTTTTTGTTCGAGCGTACTTGCCGGATTAGCAAAAGCTAATGAGGCAAATAGATAGGCTAGCGTCATCAAAATAGTGTGAAATAATTTCATCTTTTATCCTAATTGTTTAGTTATTCTAATAAGTAGGTTGTGCATCCTAAGTAATTTCAATACCTAAATTGGATAATCCTTCCTCAAGAACCATCGCTTTAATCTTAATACAGGTTTCTTTATTTTCAGGAGAGTCTTTTAGTGCGTAATAGAGCTCATTTTGCGTATCAAACTCCCACTCCATTAATGGGTGTTGTTCAATTTCTTTAGTCGTAATGTCACTGTCGTCATTAGCGTCTCTTTGATCAGCGATCATCAGTTCAACATAATAAGTTACGCTATTCTCTGATAATCGTGAGACAATTTCAGCGCCTTCCACCTCTTTATCTTGCATCGCCTGTAAAAGTGACATTGTTGCCATAGTTGCATCAATGGCTGGAAATACCCCAAAAAAATCAAAACCTTCTGGATCGGGAATTTGTGGCTCCAGTTTATTTATTTGTGCTTCATAATTTATTTTACAACGATTATTTTTATCAAGCCATTGCCAGATAAGCTCTAATTGATTAAGTAATACTAAAAATTCACCAAAATCTGCATGTTCAGAAAAAACTTTATAATTGGGTATCATTCGCTCTAATAATGCAGCAGAAAAAGCGATCTGTTGCCATTGACTTAAATGGGAAAAAGGAAGTTGAATAGCCACTGTACTCTCCATGGAAAAGTTTAAAAAATGAGTATATCCCAGAATATAACATTACGTTTATTTAGATATAAAAAAAGAGCCATAAGGCTCTTCTCTTAAAACTCTTAAGCGATTACGCTTCAGCAGTTTCTTTAGCAAATTGTATTTGAATAGCCGTTACTTTTTGCTCACTATCAGATAGATTGCGTAATTGAGCTAAACGATTAATTTGACCAATCGATCCTAACATCGCATGAATAGGAATAAATAGACCTCGTTTATGGAAATCTAAAACTTTAGCTTCGCTAAGTTCCTGAAGTTTTTTCTCGTTAATACCAAATAAACCAACCAGTTTTTTATTTTCACCGGTACTGAAATTAATGTGCAATTCTAATTCTTGCAATAAATCATTTTCAGCTAATTCAACCATAAATCTTTCAGTCATGGTTTCATTTTCATATAAACGGCCTAATGATTCTTGAACGTTTTTATAAAAATCGGTAACCAAACCTTCAGCATCAAACAAGGCATTATCTTTATCATCGCCTACATAGGCACTGTCTAAGTCGATATAAGTCGTTAACGTTTTTTCTTTATCTGGGTCTATACCTAAACCAAATGGCACCATAGATGCACCATGTGGTAAGTAAGTACCAGTCCAACGTTCATCTTTATAGTATAAGTTTTCGCCAGCTTCTAGTCCTAGCATAACGATACTGCGGAAGCTTGAGCCCTCAGGCTGCTTAACTAAGAAGATAGGAAAGCTGTTAGCGGCTTTAGTATATTCTGCTGCGGTAATTGGAGCAATGTGTTGCTTCTCAATATGTTCTAAGCCACGTTTAGTAGTAACTTTTAAATTCTGGTGTTGATCTTTTCTTACTGGAACGACGTTAGCCATAATAATATTCTTCTCTTTAATGCATGCGCTTTTCATTTAAAACTTTAGCGCTTATATAATGTTATAAATAGTTATGGTGTCAATAGGGGGAGCTTTCAATGGTATATAAAAAAAAATGTTATTTTTATTTAAATATTAAATCACTTTTCACTCTACACAATAAGTCCGCTATACTTTTGTAAAGAATATCAAGTAGCTAATACTTCCTTATTATCTAAATAATGTAAATTTAATGAAAAACTTACTCATCACCTTATTTTTTGCTGTATTAATATTGTTATTAACAAATATCGTCCATGCAAAGCCAAAAACAAAAACTATTTATGGCCGTAATTTAGACGGATTTGCACAGGTTAAAATAAAAAACAACACAACTGAAAGCCTTGCCTGTTACGTTGCAATCGATGGGTATAAAATTAAATTTCGATTACAGGCACTTCGTGAATCAAAATGGTACACAGCCACAGATAAAGGTTTTCAATATCGTAGCTTTAGTTCTTGGTGCGACTTCTTAACTTTATACCCCGAGTATTTAAAATATCAAACCTTCTAATTATTGATAGATGCAAATAACAAAATATATAAATCCCACTTAAATAGACCAAAAAAATAGCGCTAAGAAAATTAGCGCTAATAGGTGACTATTGACTAGGTTTTAGCATTTATCGAGCTCTGTAAAGCTTAATAAGGGCATTCGTTGAGCCATCCATATCTAGCGTTTCACTGGGGTCAGTTATTTTTGTCAGTACTTTATTACCCAGCGACTTGCCTAATTCAACCCCCCATTGGTCAAAAGAGTTCACTTTCCAAATAACCCCCTGCACAAACACTTTATGCTCATACATCGCAATTAAACTGCCAAGCACCTTAGGTGTTAACTTTTCAAATAAGAGCGTGTTACTGGGTTTATTACCCTCCATAACTTTATGTGTAGACAGCTTTTGAATCTCTGATACATCACAGTTCGCTTTTTTCATTGCCGCTTTTACTTCTTCGAGACTTTGCCCCGCCATTAAAGCCTGACTTTGACCAAAACAGTTAGACGCCAGCATATCATGATGATTACCCATCTCATGAAAAGGAAATAATGGCATCAAAAAATCAACAGGAATAGGGGTTTTGCTTTGATGAATAAGTTGATGAAACGAGTGCTGACCGTTGGTCCCTTCGCTTCCCCAAATGATTGGCCCCGTATCATAAGACATCGATTTATTATCTAGTGAAATAGATTTTCCGTTACTCTCCATATCCAGCTGTTGGATATATGCCGGTAAACCCCGTAAATAATGGTAATAAGGTAATAAGACTTGTGATTGCGCGCCATGAAAGTTTCGGTACCAAATACCTAATAACGCCAAAATAACCGGGAGATTTTTTTCAAGTGGCGCCTGGGTGAAATGTTCATCCATTTCAAACGCCCCTTGTAAAAAGTCACGATAATGCTCAAAACCTATAGCTAAGGCTAAGGGTAAGCCAATCGCAGACCACACCGAATAACGTCCTCCCACCCAATCCCACATCGGAAAAATATTATCTTTATCTATACCTAATGCTTGCGCGGCCTCAACATTAGACGACACACAGGCAAAGTGATGTTTAACGTTTTCGGTGGTGGCAGTAGCAACAAACCAATCACGTGCTGTTAGGGTATTACGCAGTGTTTCTTGGGTAGTTAAAGTTTTAGATGACGTAATAAAGAGCGTCGTTTCAGGATTAACTTTAGCAAGCACATCATGAATATGACAACCGTCAACGTTCGCAATAAAATGGACGTTTAACTGGCTTTGTTGATAAGGTTTTAGTGCCTCTGACATTATTTTAGGTCCAAGAAAAGACCCACCAATGCCAATACTAATCACATCCGTAAATGCTTTGCCGGTATAGCCTACTTTTTTACCTGATGAAATATCATTAACAAAAATCTCAAGCTTAGCCAGCGTTGTTTGTATTTGTGGCATCACATCGACACCATCAACATAGACAGCGTTCCCTGAAAAGTTACGTAACGCGGTATGTAATACCGGACGATTTTCAGTGGTATTAATCGCCGAGCCATTAAACATTTGAGCTCGCTTATCGACTAAGCCAGATGACTGTGCCAAATTCATGAGTAAATGCATGGTTTCATCAGTAACACGGTTTTTCGAATAATCGAGCATTATTCCCGCGCCAGAAAGTGAAAAATTATTAAAACGTTCCGTATCTTGCGTAAATAAATCGCGCATTTGTACTGGTACGTTTTTATTATAATGTTTAACGAGTGACTTCCACTCAGGGGTGCTTGGTAACATACCCGTTATATCCTAATTAAAAAGAGGAGACTGACTACAAAGTCACATGATAGCGCAACCTTTAGGTATCGGTCATATTTATACGAATAAATCATTAAAAATGATTAGAGAGTTGGCTTTAAATACCCTAAACATATATTAACATCTTCTATTGAGTCTATAATCACAGCAACACGTTGATGAATATGAGATGATGTGATTGTTAATATATGCTCGTGTTCAGTAAAAGCTTTAACCTAAGCCTTTTCAACAAACATGGCTAAGAGATTTTCTTCATACAACAAACGTTATTTAGCCAGTTCATGAGAATTTTTAGTGTCACTGGAGTAGCAAAAAATACCGCTATAAGAAAAAAAAGATGAACATTGCCCATCATAGTGCCATTCCAACGCATGTTATATTTTTTTAGCAAGCGCGCCTTCATTACCTAACAGTAGAGCACTAATGTAACCTGTAAAGCCCGATGAACACTGAGTAAAGTTTAACATATGGAGCGCAAACTCTGCTGCCAGTGTCGGTATTTCCAGTTTTGCGGTGGTCAGTAAACAGCAGTCTTATGTACTATCTAATGTATATAAACGCGACGGACCGTCTGATGTCAGCGCCAGCATGGTCAAGGAACCATATAAAACATAGCTTACACATACTTGCTCTGCCCCTTGTTGAGCAAATTGTAATTTACTGGTTACGAGAACGTCATCTTTGGCGAGATATATGGTAAATATAGAGCCTGTTTGACAATTGATATCGATAACTATTTGTAATAGTTTTCTATTATATAATTATACTGAGCATTGATTTACCCCAAACCAATAATCTGGGGCCAATGCAAGTACTTTTAAGTATTTTACCAGTGGTAGGTAGCACTAATAGTGTATTGTTCTCCGCGTCCGGGAGTACCTGGCACTTCTTCAAAAGATTCATCCCAAAGATTATCTGCTGCAAATACAATATCCAAACCTTTAAACTGCGCAGGAGAAATTTTTACTGTAAAGTGGGTAAATAAAGCATCGTCATCACCGTTTCTAAGCATATTTTCTTCTTGTTTACGCCACTCGTTATCAACACGAATTTCAACGATGTCGGTTGGGTACCAGATCACCCCTAATGTTACGCGGTGATCTGGGTAATTCAAAGCATAAAAGCTAGCATCGATATCTGTAGTACCATAATTTTCAGATTTATCAAAGAAGGTATAGCTGGTGATGATTTCTGCATGCTCAAAACGCTTTACTGCCAGTAGTTCTAGACCTAGCGTATCGATATCGACCGGATTTGCAGAACGAGCAGAGGTTGAACTCAAACTATAGGTCCAATCAGTTAAATCATGATCTTGTCGATAAAAAATAGCTGTATTAAGACGCCAAGTTTCTCGATCTAATGCCAAACCTAATTCAATGTTTTTAGTGGTTTCTCGCTTAAGATCATAGTTACTTCTAAACAATCCCCCCGCATTACTCCCTCCTATAGCGGTATAACCTGCCACTTGACTCGCTTCTGCATAAGAGAAATAAAGTGTTTGTGAACTGTCATCAGCATTAATGATATTCCATGTTATATCACCAATTAGTGACACTTGTGAATCGTCACGGTTAGTGTCGTCAAAAGCAGCACCAAGACGAAAAGTTAACTGTTGATCCTCTTGTAGATCCATTCGATATTCAGGCAAAACACTGAGTTTGTAATAATGGCGAGAGGTAAAGTTATTTTCAAGCGTCGTTGATTCAATTTTGTCTGCTATAAACTGGCTTGAGTAATTGAGGGCAAATGATGCTGTTTGTGCATGGCGACCAGAAACTGCTATCGACTTAACCTCAGTTTCATGAAACGCTTGAAATACATTAGGATTTTCACGCGAAAAAACATAATGGTCGTTGTTACGACGAAAATAAGTGGAAATTTCAAAGCTGCTGTCTTGTGCATACTGCTGTTGATGATTAAGTATTAATAATCGTGTTTTAATGTCTTCAGTTTCATTAACATTAAATGGCGTGTACATATTTGGCCAGCCAAAAAACTTTTCTTGAGAGCCAAAAAATAGATCAGTCTGTGATGATGGTCCAACTAACTGAATACGAGCAGAAGCACGTTGAAAATCGTGGTCGCCATTATCTATTGTACCGTCACTTTCAGAGCGAGAGTATTCAGCTTCAACCCCGATAGTCCAATCGGTATAATCAGCCAATGCCACACTAACGCCACTGTGTACGCGTTGTAGATTAAAGTTATTGTTACCAGCACCAATTGAAACACTACCTGCAGTTTTAATCCCTGTCCAGTCTCGCGAAACAGTGCCTACCGAGCTGTTAACACCGAGTAGAGCATTATCTGCACCGGTGAGTATATTAGCATTAGATAACATTTCCTGAGCAATAGGAATTTCGGCAAAGTAATGTCCAGTTTGCGGATCAAATAAGGTCGCACTGCCCACCCTAAAGCCAGTATTTTCGAAAATACCACCACGTATAGTTACATCGGCTTGAGCTTCTGCCATATTTCGCGACTGTAGGTCAACGCGCGGATCATATTCTAGATTTGAAACTGGCGAACCAAAGGTCCCCACAGGTTTAGTATTAGCCGTGGTTGAAGCCTCAATCGTAATTCGCTCAATATTATCACTTAATTTTTTACTTACATCGTTGCTTACATCATGAGTATCGTTGGCTACCGATGAAAAGCTTGATAGGTTAAATAATAAAAAGAACAAAGCAATTGGTACAACTCTAATCATGTTAATCTTCTCTAATTATACTGTTTATCTTTAAGTAAAAACGATTTTATATATTCCCCAACTCATCCAAACGAAAATAACGTAAGATAATGTTGAGGTTTATTTGAAAGGTAGTAATCGTTACGTGAATCAATATTATATCTTAGCGAGTAAAATATTACACATGGTAACCATACCCAAATTATAACGGTTTACAACTGGATACATAACAATCATATTTATAACAAACAGAGTAGTAAAAACATATTACTAGCAATTACAGTCATCAATAGCATAATACATAAAACTTAATTCACCTCTTACTAAAGGCTAACAATTGATAAAAACACAACAATATAATAAGCAGGCTAAGAGGACGCAAGAAATTATTTATTTTGCCGGTGGTTGCCTTTGGGGTGTACAAGAATTTATGAAGTACTTACCTGGAGTGTTTACCACAGAAGCAGGTCGAGCTAATGGCTTAACCAATTCTACCAAAAGTAGTTATGATGGCTATGCAGAGTGTGTGAAAGTAACCTTTTACCCAAACGCTGTTAATCTTGATAAACTAATAGATTACTTTTTTGAAATTATTGACCCTTACAGTGTCAATAAGCAAGCCGAAGATATTGGCAAAAAATACCGTACCGGCATATACAGTGAACATAGTAGTCACCTCAACACGGCTATTGAGTATATTACCCGTCACAACAATGCAAAGAAAATGGTGGTTGAAGTGTTGCCGCTGCTCAATTATGTGAAAAGCGATAAAGAACACCAAGAAAGGTTAACTCGCTTTCCTAATGATTATTGTCATATTCCTAAGGATATATTACATAAATACAAAGGTGCTAACAAACTGCCTTATGCCAATATTTAGCTATCCAGACAAAGTGATACATTGCTTTATCAGCCATTATTGGTTCCTGAAAACAATAAACTGATCCTAGCGATAAGATCTGAGAAAGCTCATCTATTGCTGTTCGTGACTCAATAACCAATTGTGGGTCTCCTAAATCATCTATCCGCAATCTATCGCGGTAATGGGCTATGTCGCAAGCTCAACACCCGCTGATGTAGCTGCTGCTCGAACCCGAGACTTCCACCCTTATCATGGGTGTTTTACCTATACACTTACTAACTTCCTTGGTAAATTATTCTGATCTAGCGATAAAATACTGACACTCAACATGATACCCGTATAAGAAGTTAATATGAGCCGCAATAAACTCCTACATTACCAGCAAACCTCTGTCGATAAGGTCTTTGAAAAAGAAACAGCGCTTATTGCTCAAATCCAAACTGGTGAGCTCAAGCAGTGCTTAATGCTTTGGCAAGCTAAAGAAGCTACTTTGGTATTACCTGCAGGTAAGAAATGGCCAAAATCAGAGGCACTTAAAGCGGGTTTGCTAGCCAATGAATGGCTGTTAAATTCACGTAAAACCGGTGGTGCCCCAGTGCCGCAATGTCCAGGTATTATAAATTTATCTCACCTTTATCTTTGGTCAAAAGATACACCGTATTCAATTCCTCAAGCTTACGACAACCTATGTACAGTGTTACATGGTTTTTTTCATCAATTTAACTTGGTTAGCAAAGCACATGCGACAAAGTTCTCTTACTGTGATGGTGATTACAATATTAATATTAACGGTAAAAAAATAGTGGGTACAGCGCAGCGGGTGATATTAAAAAAAGGGGGTGGCAAGATAGTGTTAGCACAAGCCTTTATTCTTATTGACGTGTTATTAGATGAGATTATAAAACCGGTTAACTTATGTTATCAACTATCGGATAAAACGGAGCGTGTACAAGCGCAGGTGCATACTGCACTTTTTGAACATATTACAGAGCGACCTCCTATTATTCAGCTGTATCAGCAGTTAACTCAGGCTTTTGTTGATAGTGATTTATATTCATAAACAGCTATTCATAATAAAGTTATATACCGAGATCAATGAAGATACAGCGATTTCAAACAATAGCTTGATTTTAATGATAGTGAGATCATCATAGTTGCATGAAATTGATTAATCTTACCCAAGGTTAAAATGACGAACAAGATATCCTACACAATAGTACAAGTGATGGAAGCATTCTCGACAAGATTAAAGCGTTATTAATGTGCTCTAAAGATTGACCACCACGAATGATAGCACAAGCGTTGCGCTTCCATAAAACAACGATTATTCTTCATATCAATAACTATACTGAAAAAAGATAAATTGAAGCCTGACAATAGTCAGGATCAAGGATATTTTTCAATCGTTCAATGTAAAGCCTTTTTTAACATTTACATGAACATACCTATCGTTATGCCTACCAAATAACTCACTATATTGAAGAGACTTTTAATGTATGTTTTAGAACTTTCGGTTTGAATAAATAGCTGCATTAATACGACTATAGCTATAAACAACACAAAGGTGTTCTACATAAATTTGACGAAGATAAACAAGCTAAATTTATTAAAGCACATAAAGCACTTAAAGAAAATGTAGGTGACGATATTATTGTTACATGGACCTGAACCTAAGTTACCTAAGCAATTAGCAGTAGGAGTAAAAGTAACAGAGGATGTTCATACCTTATATGCCCTTCATTTCATACGTCGATAGTTATCATTGAGTTGTTGATAAGCATTAATTACCTTCACGCACCGCCAAAGAGGAGTATGTATCCGCGTATTAAACTGAGTTAAAAAGAACTACTGAACACAGCCAGGGATAAGTTTGGTTTACTGGCTAAAAATCCCCTAAATAAGTGAAAAAATGTACCGTATGGGAGGAAATAACATTAAACTACAAATAATAATTATGCTGGAAAGTTTCAGAGGAAAATCAACGCATACCATCACCCTATAGATGAGTTAAATTTCTCATAGGTGCAGACCTCACGTAGTTTCTTCATTGTGAGCTTTGTTGACAGCCGTTTTAAATAGAAAATCATCACAGCAGTGATTTCGATACGGATGATCTACAAACCTTTACTATGTGATCATAAACTCTATGGCACAAGGCCCCATACCACCTTAGAATATATACTTTAAGTCGCAATCGAGCCGATATAGAAACATTAAATTTAATACATAAGAAGTCAAGTAAATGAGTATTAATATAATGTCCACTTTAGATATTTCAAATCAAATTTAAGTATTTATTTTTCAAATTTCAAGATAAAAATTTAGAACACTTCATTATCTAATGTAGGGTATATTTTGTCGGATCAGTTACCGTTAGGTAATCTAAGCGTAACGTCCGCTATCGTATTTTTACTGACGATAACTGCTGGTTATTATTTGGGTCAACAAATAGCCCTGGCTATGTGAAAACTATTTTGAACTTGCGTAATTTGGAAATATCAACAAATAAGGCTCTGTAGATTTGAATCTGTAGTAAGTTTGGTGTCAAACTACCTTTGAATTTACGTAACGTTGCATAAAAATTCTACGCTGAGAGTTTTGACGCAGCCTAATCCAAAAGTGAACATAAATTTTTGAGATTTTATCGGCAGATTAGAGCCTTAAGCCGACCTTTTCTTTTGCTATAAATCACCTAAATAAAATGCATACTGCAATCTCATTGCAGACGCTGGGCTTTCATCAACACTAACTATTGCAGCCATAGTCTATTGTTATGTTTTTTAGCCTAAAAATATATAAGTGCTATCAATAATGAATTGACTATAATATAACCTAAATTGAATAAGGTTTTCCAAAAGTAGGAATAATTACTTTTAGAGGATCCATATTTAATCTCTTAATTTCTTCATTAAGAGACTCAATTGGATCATTATATCCCTCATCAGTTAACTTAAAAGTCCCAAAGTGAATACCGATCATTTTCTTACTTTCTAAGTCTCTAAATGCTTGAAGAGAGTCCTTTGGGTTAAGGTGGGCATATTTCATGAACCATCTAGGTTCATACGCTCCAATTGGAATCAAAGAAAGATCCGGTGCACCGAGTTTATCTTTAATTTTTTTAAAGAATTTCCCGTATCCGGTGTCTCCTGCAAAGTATATCTTATAATTATTTTCAATATAAAACCCACCCCAAAGCATTTCTCTTTTATCGAATAGACCTCTGGCTGACCAATGCTGGGAAGGAACAAAAGTAATCTTAGTATTATTAGCTGTTATATTTTGCCACCAATCCAGATCGACACCGGCTTCAATTCCATTCTTTTTTAAAAATGACTTTGTTTTAAGTCCTGCAACGAATTTGGGAGCATCTCTCTCATTTAATCGCTTGAGCGTATCAAGATCTAGATGGTCATAATGATTATGAGATATAAGAACGATATCTATTGAAGGCAGATCATCGAAGGCAATACCGGGCTTAACGACTCTTTTGGGTCCAGCAAATTGAACAGGTGAAGCTCTGAGTGAATAATGAGGATCTGTTAGTATGTTTAAATTATCAATCTGAATAAGAACTGATGCATGGCTGATTACAGTAATTATTGGCTTTACCGATCTTTGGCTAGAAGGTTTAAACTGTTTGGAGTAAATTTCATCTGGCCAAGGGGTAGACTCACTTATAGCCTTAATTTTCCAACTGAGTAGGTCAAATATACTTTTATCGTCAAAAGGCTCAATGTTATCAAATTTAACACCGTCAAAAGGGGCGTTAGTCTTTGCATAAGGTTGAGATACACAGGAAGATAGGAAAATGGTAAATATTAACGCTGAGAGTTTTTTCATTTAGCTTGCTCATTTTTCTTAGTATTTATTTCTTCTTGGCACAAAGATTTCATACGATCACGAACTAAAAAAGTTTACACACTTAACTATAAAATAACAGCTAGAAGCGTTTAAATTCGCTAGTTATTGATGTTAATGTCCGCTTTTGTATCAAAGTGATCATTATAATGGATGATTTATATTGGTAAATTTAGACCGTTTTTTCGCAACTACTGCCCTTAGAGTTATACTTTAGAAATTAACTATTTCAAAGTTTAATTAAAATTTTTGAAAAGTATTTTCGGTGTTCAAACGTAATGATTCCGGTTTCCATCTTTATTTAGAAGGTTTTAACAGTCCCAATTCGTGTTTATCAGCGTTTATGCTTTAACTAAACTAGATGAAATGCCCTAAAGTTCAGCTTAAAGCTAATAAAAAAGCAATTACTCTTAAGAATAATTGCTTCTAGTTTCGTATTTTATTTCGAATTTCGTACTTTATTTCACTGGTACAACATTTATACTGTGGGTTCTAAATAAAGTAGGAAACACCTTCCTCTTCTAAGCCTATTTTTATCGTTAAGCTAAAATAGGCTTTTTTAAATAAAGATCGAAACAAACTTGCCACCCAACTTTTTTACGTTCAAAAACCAGCTAAATACCTCTAAATAAAGTTGGAAACGAAAAAATCACTAATATTCACTCATAATCACTAAACAATCACTTCTCTATCATCGTCATTATTTAACGACCCCCCGTATAGTTTCTCCTGTTCATTCAACAGGAGAAAATTATGAATAATCAACAAAACAAACATAAGTCAAACCAAGCTAATTCGAATAAAGGTACAACAGGAACAAACAACGAGCATCAAAAAGCACTTGATAATCGTTCGAATCAGCGTAACCCAAATAACCCACTCTTTAATAAAACAAATAAGGATAACTAAAATGATTGACACAGATGATATGTCTCAGGAAGAATTAGATACATGGTCAGATATTAACAACGATAATAACGATGCTAATATGGATGATTGGGCAAATGAACATAATCCAAATAACGATAGTTATATTGGTGATTAGCTTTAAATAAAGGAGAGTTATCGCTCTCCTTTAATCCATTAACTAGAAAGGGATTTAAATTGGATAAAGAATATAAATATACTAAGAAGCTTTTAAAAGTAGCCATTGAAGAGAATGGATATCGAAATAAAGACATAGCTGTAAAAGCGGGCTTAAGTGAAAAATCCGTAGCTCAAGTATCAAAATGGCGTAATGGAAGAGCCACCGCTACAGAACGTCAAATGAATTACTTCATAAGTAATTATGAATATTTGCTAAAGCCCAAAATAGAACACCTTTTTTATACATTTACGGGGGCAAACCACCAATCCTCTGTTCAGAAGCCTACTTATAAAAAAATAACTGGCGAAGTCATATTCAAGCATCAATTAGCAATACGCCTAAATTCAAAAAACAACCTTTCCATATGTCGTTTGATAATTATTACGCATAATAATCAGTATTATTTCGTTGAACAAATTAGGGCCGGACTGCTATTACCAGAAGATTCTCATCATGTAAATGGGGATAGACAAGTAGCTCGTTCCTGCAATGAAGAAGCAAACTGGGTGGTAGCAGAAAAGATTAAAAGTAATTTAAATATAGATGAGCTAATTGTTGCTGTTAATGAATACTGCCAGAAGCTTCAATATGGAGAACCAAACCTTAAAAGACAGGGTATTAGAGCATTACCAGACCAGGATATAAACGCTCTAGAATATTCATTTTACCAAAAGCTTATGAAGTTAAACTTGCATAGTGAACTACTTCCCTTTTAAACTGATTCAAACCCAATAGTATGTTGAGAGCTAATCTCAATAACTAGAGCTGTTCGTCAGCTCATATTCAAAAAACGAGGCATATGCCGCGCCACCCTATTAAGGGGTCGCGTACCGTTTTTTCCGGTGCTTTGTAACTTGTCGTCGACTAGGTGAAACAGCTGAGGCCAAGTAACCGAAACAGTTCAAAGCAATAAGGGCTAGGGGTGGGTGCGTTCGAACCATCATATTTTTATATGATCGTTCGGACGCGATTTTCTATATAATTATCATTAAGAATATGGCTACTTAGTATTCAAACGTTGCTCTCTCATTTGTCCTAACCTCCACTTATTAGCTTGTGTTGATAAGTTTTAGCTTTCATATGGAACTATGGATATTGCACCAATGAGCTCTGTACCATTAGCTAGCAAAATCCCGAAAGTATCCTCTATATCTATACCAGCTCTTTCACATTGTACTTTCCTTAACCAACCCTCACTTGCTAAATTTTCAAAGAAAGGTGGAAGTTCATCCCATTCAAATGGTCCTGTTGTTAACGGGAATCGATAACCGATAGGTGAGCCATCTTTTAGGTACCTCTCATCGTATTGAAAAACAACACGCTGATTTTTACCTTTTTTGAATTCAGATAATATTCCAGCGAATCTGCCGTTAACGAGGATTTTTGCTTCTCTCTTTAGTGAACCTTCAGGCACAATTTTCATTAAGCATACCCCCCTAGGCTAATATGCTCTATATACTTCAACACATTGCGATACTCACCACATTCGACTGCCTGCAAAGGAGTCATTCCTAATGCAGGGGGGACTTCACTTTTATACCAGTTAAGCGCATCTTCAGTTGAATCTACCCACTCCAATATCAAAATCAATATGTACTCTTTTTGCATTTTTTTATCTAAGGCTGTATTGGGCATTTGAAACTGACTATTAAGATATTCAGCAACAGTTAGTAACCCATTTTCATTGTCAGCTAGAATTACCATCAATGCTGTTTCACCACCAAAAGCGTCGTTGCTCTTATTAATCCATACACGTGATTGTTCACGGTTAGGCAATAATATTTCAAGGTATTTATAAATCTTAAGAACGAGCGAGATTCGAGCTACCATTTCACTTGATAGCGATGAAACATTCATTTCCTTCAAGTCATCACTACTTAAATCGGTTTTTATACCAATGAGTGATATTTGGTGTTCGCTTTCAACTCCCCACTGGTCCATGATATTCCAAAATGCAGACAACGCCACGCTCGATACTTCTTTAAGGCTGTACTCTGACATCGATTTTTCTTTACTAATCATTAGTTGCTCCTACTTAATAAAGCTTCATTAAATTAACCCATGCGATTCGCAGAACTTTCGGGTTACATCTGTCATTCTCTCTTCACTTAATCCAGCGCTGCGAAGTAACTGCCAAGAAGGGAGGTTCGATTCATAAATCATTGCTCTAACCAATCTGCGTATTTGATACTCTGTCACTGTTTCTTGATAGGCATTAAGAAACCTACTTGTAAGTGGCAGTTTGCTAAGGTTCTTCCCAATAGTTGCATTACTCGGTAGCTGTTGTAGAAACCATAACTTTGAGTGGCGCGGCAAGGTAAGATCACTTTCAGCTTGATTACGTATCTTAATTAACAGCTTTGTTGATGTGATATCTCGCCGGCGCCAGTTGACGCGATTCGTAGAGTTATCAATAGGGCGCTGATAGCGTTTATTTAGCCTAATAAGCCAATTGTGTTGGTTACGGTAAAGCCACATATATAACCCGCCCGCCTTACTTGTTCGCGCTATTTTAGTGCCAAGCTTTTTGACTAACTTTAACCACTTACACTTGGCTTTTCGAATAACAGCCTGAGAAGTTTTTTTGGGTGGCCCCTTTTGAACTAGGGCTTTAGTTACTTTAATTTCACTAACTTCACAAAGTACGTCGTTGATATCCCATTTTCCGTCATGCAGTGCATGTAAAACTACAATATGCTCTAGGTACGAAAAGGATTTTCGGTGTTTACGGGTTATGCCATGTAACCAACTGCAGTGGGTATCAATTGGCCATAAGTTGTATTGTTGAAGCCATGCTTCTGTCCAATAATTTAATACCTTTTCCATTACCGCTTCGAAACAACAATATTGTCCCTTTTCACAATGAGATTGATGAATTAAATCATGATAGTACCAAGTCCATTGCTCATATTTAGGTGAAGCCCGCTCAGGGCCATTTAAGAGTGCTTGAATAAAAGGAGTGAGTCGTTTATCAAGTTCATTACAACTAAGCCTAGGTTGCTGGGTTTGGTGGACTGTAGATGCTCGGTAATACTCATGACGATGCCGCTTGTGATTAAAATCGCTGACGTCTTCAAGAATACAATTATGCTTGGTACAGGTGACTAGACCTGCAACTTGATGGATCCGCTGCCAATAGGCTTCGCCAAGTGAATTAGTCTGCTCAGAAATACACATTGGGCAATAACGTATTGACTGCAGCTTGGGTAAACGACCTGCAGCCCATCCACTCATTAGGTGCGTACCGCCATTAGATTTTTCTTTCATCCATTCAAAACACTTATCTTTTCTTTCTTGTGTAATGAAAGGCGCGAATAAAGGAAATAATGTGTGCTGGCAAATCAAATCTTGCGATGAAATTTTACTAAGAAAAAAAAGCTTAGAGAGTTCATCTAAATGGGAAGGGAAGTCTAACGTTGCAATAGCACAACGGTTTTTTAATGTTTGCTCTAGCCACGTTTTGTGACTAAAGCTACAAAAATGCGCGCTTGCGCGCGCTAATATGCTGTAAGTAAGCTCATCTTCATAAGGGTATGGGAAGTTGAGCATGCGGTTTACCACTCACTAAAATAATCATCGTCAGCATCATTTTTACATTTTGATGCTTCACTCAAGGTTGACTCTATTTCCTGCCTATCCTCATCTGTAACCTTACGCTTTTTAACGCGTTTATTGAGCTCCTTTGAGTTAATCACTTCTTTCTCGTGCTCTTTCAACCATTCAGTCGCTTTTTCCAAAACAACTTTAATCGACACATCAGGAAAGCTTGTAACTATTCGAGCTGCCGCTTCCTTAGCGATATCGACTTTTACTTTCTGATCGACTAAAAAATTCAGCACGCGAGATTGTATGGATTTGTCACCCCTTGTTTTACGGTGTTCAGCTTCCTTTTGAAAGCTGAACATTAACGAGTCTACAGAAGGCAAGGACAAGCCTTCATACGATCTCAATGCGAGCGTATCTTGCCTCTTCAATACATCCATTTGAGTACGAACTAAACCAAACTCTTTTTTCTCTACTCGTTTGAGCAATTGCACTGTAATTTTTTCTTTTTGTGAATACAACGCGGTCAATTGAGTCGCAACAAAAAGACTAACAGCCAGTTTAGGTATGCCTTGTGATAATTCATACAAGGCCTCACAAAAGTCATTTGGCACGGTCTTTTCTCGTGAAGTCAAAACTTGATACTCCCATAAAGCCGAGACAAAGCTGTCCCAATTCTCCATTGAATGTACATACTTATCACCTTGTAACTTCACTAACGGTAAAAGCTTCCAATCGAGTGAACCCGTTCCCAACACATCAAAGGTTATTTTTGCATGACTCTTGAACAATCCTTCAGATTCATTGCTCCCACTAAGGACTATCGGAAGACCAGTAGACTCAGATAGCTCAACAATCTTTCGAATCAATTGTTGCGGCGATTTCACCGAAAATAAATTTTCGATATCATCGATGACAAGTATTCCAACATGGAATCGTTCAACCGCGCACTTAAGTGCATAGAACAATTCATGTTCATTTCGAGTACGAAATACGCTTGTCATCACATCCGTTTTCGTTGCTCTTTGCATGCTTTCAAAAAAGCTATAACAGAACGACTTCACAGTTGGATCAACTGGGCACCTCATTTCAAGATGAACCACTTGGGCTTTGTTATGCTCTTTATGAACAATGACTTGTTCATACATATTAGCGACCCGTAACACAGCCTGAGTTTTCCCTTCACCGACAGGGCCTTTTACAAACAAAATATTTGGATTAGCTCTTTGAGTTTTCATGCTAGGCACATCTGTAATAGCTCGCTTGCTATAGCCTTGACGAATCATCAAGTCATATTTATAAGCTAGCTCAAAGTGTTGCTCTGTTGGGAAGAAGAAATCTTCGATGGCCATACTTAGCAAATGCGCTCTTTCATGAGCAGATAAGGCACTGTTATTCATGATCTCTGTTTGAAGCGGCACCAGACGATTAAAAATATCTGTGGCGCTGCATAATGTGGGAAGGGCTTCAATTAGCTCATTCCCTTGGTAAGCCTGAAGTTGGCTTTTTTGATATTGAGCAGCAGGTAAGTGCTGATTCTGATTGTCGAGTTCTTGCAAAAAATTTAATTGCATAACATTAAGTCCTTTTATTTTTAAGTAAATCTGCTACTTCTGGGTTGTGAAGAGCTTCATCCTGATGCTCTTCGTCATTTGGGTCTAATTCGTTTACAGGCTCAAAAATTGTGCCTTCTTCCATTCGCTCTGCTCGTTCTTGAGCCAGTGCTTCACTTCTATTTTTTGGTATTCCCTTTATTCTTGCCGCGTCAGATTCAAGATACCCTCTGGGTTTTTTCTTTTTCAATTCTTTGATGAATTGCTCTTTTTTATTTTCTCTATCTACAAGCACATCCTCGTGTTCCTGCTTGGTTTCAGCATCAGTTTGTCCAATAGCTTTCTGGAGTACTTTAACTTCTTGTAAAGAACATGACCGATAGTAACGGCTCAGATCAGCTATAGGACATTGAACAAATTCAGGCACCTTACCTGGTAAAACCACTGTAATGTTATCCATGCATGATGGTTCATAAATGAACTCAAGTTCATCATATGGGCATAAACTTCTAATTTTTTCAAAGAAACCTAGCTTCTCAAATTTGTCACTCCAGTAGTAAATGCCATTAAAACAAAAGCCATTCACTGATGTAGTTGCTTTGCCTCTGGGCAACATAGCTAACAAAAAAGCTTTTCTAGATACTGACTTCAAAGTCCCCATCCTATTCAAAATGCCCCATTGCCACAAAGAACTAGGCGTAAGTGGTAAATCGACAGGCATATCTTCATCTCGGTCATAATTGCCAGATAAATTTCCGTACTGATTATGTATAAGAATTTCTTCCAACACATACTTTCTGAGCTCTCTAAGAGTAACATTCGCTTCCAAACGCTTATCTTTTCCACCTTGTTTTTTTGCCTTAATAGCTTCAGCTACACCGGGAAGGTCATCTTCAAAACTTTGCTCAACACTTCGAATAGCCCTTTCAATCATCCCCTTTGCATCAGAGCCATAGCTTCTAGTCGTACTGAACGTAATACCAAACTGATTTCGCAATACATCCCCATGATGAGTATTTAACTCCCCCTTATCCGCGACAAGCTGCTGACAAAAAGTGACTGGTACTAAACCTTTAGGGACATTTTCAAACCCTGCTTCTTTAAATTCGTTTGTGTTATCCGTGATAGCAGAAGCAAGAGCTAATACATTTGAATAATATGAAGGGTTTTCAAAACCTAAATACCAACCAATTACTTTTCGTGAAAAAATATCCTTTACCAGCATTAGTGTTGGCTTTCCTATAATGAGTGAGCGGTCTCTTTCACATACTAAAAATATCTTGGCTAAGGTCGCATCAGTTTCAAATATATCTCCAGGACCATTGACCTGTGTATTTATTGTCGACGATTTTGCTTTGATATCCTTTTCATATTTGTATTTATCCGTCTGTTTTTTGAGCGTATCTATCTCTAAATATTCCATCTTGTAGTGCTGACGCATTTGGTTAATGGTTGGAATATCTTTACTGTTTTCGACATGAAACTTAGTATGATAACGAGCTTGAAACTTACGATATGTCTGTGCAAATGACTTGCACTCAATTAAATAAAATTTGTTTATAACAGAACTAAACATACTGCGAACAGCTTGAGTTACTATCGCTTTGGTTCTCTGTTGCTTATATTTATTTGGACCACCTCTTGAATCTACAAAAGTACGAATCTTGCCTCTAGCACCGCTGTTACAAAGCTTGCCAATGAGCGCATTTGGTACTAACCCTTTTTTCCAATAAAGCCTACACTGCTGCCATAAGAACTTAGATTTTTTATCGTGATTTAATCTAGCTTCCTTGAATAGTTCTTTTCGCCGAGACGAGATAAAAAACTCTGTATCACTTACGATATCTTTGATGACTTTAAAGCGCCTATCACGCACAGCTTTATCTTTTTTATTTGCATACCCTGCATTTGCAATATGCTCTGCGTAAGGGTCTTTAATACGAATAAGCCCATCATCATCAGCTAAGCTTTCTAATGGCAGCCTTGGATGGATTTCAGGCTCGGCCAGCCTTTCATCAAGGTTAAACAAAACAACATGTTCTACCGGCATAGCTATTACACGGTACCTTTGCTCATCCATATTAAAAACATCGTTAATTTGAAACATTAGCTAGCTTTCCCTAACTTAAGCTTTGAAGAGTTAAATGAGATGTCCTTACCTTTTATTTGAGTAAAATAAATCATCAAATCAAAGGTCAGATAATGTTTGGCAAATAGCTGCCGTAACAGCATCAAACCATGACCTTCCTGCAGTTTAGCTAAGGTAGTTGTAAGCTCTAGATACTCTGCTATCTCCGCAATCCTGTCATTTGGATACTTAGTAAACAACGCCATAAATTCAGCAGCAAATTTCATTAAAATATGGTCAGGTGTTTTGTTCCATAAAGGCTGATGCAACCACTTTAAATTTTTCTTGAGCGAAAGAGGGAAATCTTTTTCTGTTTTGACTTTGTGTTCAATGCCCTGATCATTCCAGTACGTCTTTTCTATTTTTATTTTTTCGATTACTCGATCATCTTCAAGGGCAGAGGAGGGTTTGATTTGTTCTGCTTCGGTCTTGTCCGTATAGCGAACGACAAAATCTGTCGTCATAACTATTGGGAATTCATTAACAGCTGGGTGACCAAAAGAAATATCTGGACGATTAGCAATAATTAATGTCTTTTCTCGGTTTAACGGATATTGTTCGTGATAATCAATGACCGAAGTATCATGTTCTAATTGATACACTCTTGCAGCTTCAATATCTGAAAATGTAGTGACAATACGATTGAGTTTTTTTGAGGGAATACGATGACTACGCCCGTGGGACGGGACGTCAAATATTGTTAACCAAGGCTTGTAGTTTTCAAACCTACCTTGTCCTCGACCTTCCTTAAACCATTTTGCGTATTTTTCATCGCTATGGACATAATTACTTCTAGGCATGATCAATCACCTCCAAAAACGAAAATAAATATTTCTTTTCGTTTAAGAGGAAGCGACTCAGGTTTTGCCAATCTGATGCCTAATTTTTCACGTCTAAAGATCTCTTTCGACGTAGTTTTATTCTCTGCTCTACACATAACAAACTCCTTCTATGTACAACTCGTCATCCTGACGAACCATTAATGGGTAGAGGTATAGTTTAGCAGTGCTCTAAAAATGATCAACTGCGGATCGCATGTAACATGTTGTTTGTTAAGTATTATTGTGTAATATTACTCTATAATTGAATTTCGAGTTTTTGAGGTTCTTTTAATAACAACAAGATAGCGGTGGGGATATTTTTTAAATTTTTTTAAAAAAATATTAAAAAAGTACTCCTTTTGAGTACTTTTTCTTAAAATTAGATGTGATCTCGGATTTTATCTCTAAATGCTTTGCCAAATTTCGAATGATTTTTTAGCTCATAACGAACTCTTCCAGCAATAATACAAAGGGATTAGTTTCGCTAAACCCAAGGTGTTTGATAAATATCATCGTATGTAGGTTCTTTTACTAATTTAAACCCTACACTATCCAAAAATAAACGCTGACCTTTAGAAACATCATCACCTGAATAGACAAAAAATGCAGATTTACTGCGTTCAGGAAATTTTCGAAAGTACTTTGCCCTTTCTATCAATAACCAGCGTAAGAACACTTCCGTAGTATTAAGCTCAAGGCCCATGAAAATAAGGTCATTATTAAATATCACATGAAGCCAGGTCTGGTAACCACGCCACTCATTTACATTTTTACCAGAAAATAGCCGTGTTTCGCTTCCTTTATGAAACATACCTCGAGCTCTTTCAACACTCCCCATATAATGAGAGAGTCCTAGCCGTATGCTACGTTTGTACTTTTGTACTTTTGCATTCCATTGATAAACCAAATAGCGAACTCAGTCGAAGGGTTATGAACTTCATTTTCTGAATAATAAGTCCCCCAAGGGTAAAAATCAGTGAACTTCTTAGAATCAGCATGTTTAGTAGATAATGACTGAGTAGCAGGTAAAGTATCTTCAAAATTAGTTGTTAATATTGGCGTTCTTTTTTTACGCGCCCAATCAGTAATCGCTTGATGATGTAGCCCTGGTTGCCAATCAGCCATAAGGTTGCAAAACTCTTTTTGAAGATCTTTCGCCTCTGATTTACTATTCAAATCAAGCGCGTCATAAAACTCAGTTAACGAAATACCTTGAGGTATTGTCATGGACGATGAACTAACATGCTTCCCCCATAGACTTAATAACATAGAGTCCCAAGAGTTATTTGTATCTATACTGTTATAGCGATTTACTCCATTGCCAATAACTAGTGCAAACTTATAATTTCTATCTTTTATCAAGTCTTTTAATGTCAAACTTATTCCTTTTTCTATTTTTTAATATTTATGCATTTTTAAGGTATTTCATCACACAAATAAACTCATCTACCGGTTCCCATACCACATGAAATTCATCCCCCGTTTTTAGGTTTGATGTGTCGGCAGGAGTAATTTTTGAAACGACTGGCCCGCATGTTGTTTGCTTGGTGGGAAGCTGCACCCAGTGATCAAGTAATTTAACTCTGATGTCTGATTGCTTAATCTGTACATTACCAGGTGTAGGATTAGTAACTAAATCTAAGTTTTCCCTAGATTCTTGAACTATTAGTGTTGCAGTAATTGGGGTAGTTAAATCATGGGCTGAATATGTTTTAGGTGACTCTAGTAAAGCAGCTTGCTTCAATACAAAATCATAATCATCAGGTTGGTATTCAACTTTTTCTATATCGAACAATATTCTAGACTGGCAATAGTTACATATAGTTCTTGCCGCCACCAAATAATCTAAGAGTGCCGTTACTGTATTACTAGATTCAACCATTTCGCTATTTAATTGGTTTTCCGTATTAAAAACAGACTCACCTTTCACTTCAATGGATAATTTAAGTAAAGCATTTTGGCTAAAACTATTAAAAACTCTAGTAATTTTATTAAAAAAAGGTAATTTAGTAAGTGGATAATCAAGCCATTTTTGCCAATTCAGTTTAAAATGAATATTAAAATTAGGAGACGTAAGGTGTACTTGAATACTTACGTTTAATAGTCCTTCACAAGCCGTTCCTTTAAAGGTTATTGATTCATTGCCATTAGTCATTTCTCCAATAAAATCATCGAATACAAAAGGCGATTCTGAGGAAAGAGTTACTGTAGTTAGCTTAAGTACAGCAGAAGTGCCTACTGGCATGATTTTAAAAGTACCACCAGGTTGAATTATTTGTTCGAACAGTGGAGACCCCTTAATCTCCATATTATCAGTTGATATTTCAACTTCGCTACCATGCGAAAGTAACTGTTTAAATTGCTCAGTAAAATCTTTAGATGCTTCATTAAATACATTTAATTTTAGTGGGATATCTTCTTTAGCATCAATTATGTAATTAACATTATTTCCATCAAAACGAGTCAAAACACTAAACCTTGAATCTAGTTGATCAAACTTGGCAGCTACCCCGCTATGAACGGTTTGAATGAGTGATGTTATTTTATTTTGCTGAAAGGTCGGTTGTACGTGCGTAAGTAAAGTGTCTACTGCTTTCGTATTAACTTCAGCCTGACTCAGTTGTCGCTGGCCCAGCTCACTATCAGCAAGTGATATAGCCTTTTTTTTCCACCTTTCTAATAAATCAATTGGATACTTATCAGGATTTACATCTATTTCTCTAGCATGATTTTGACAAAGCCAAATACCATTGTGCACCGACTTACGTTCTTTAGGTGACATCAATTTATCAAAGCGAGGTCCTCCTTGAGCGGCTGCTGCGATATGGGCGGCAACACCAATAGTTGTCCTTTTATCCATTATTTCATGCGGTCCTATAGTCGTAATTCGACAATCAGGCTTAGCGCATTTACCACCGACTTGCTGGCATAACAGTTGTTTCACTTTTTCGTTAAAATCATCTCTAGCCACATGTTACTCCCTACATTCCACTTGCATATAAACCTCAGAAGTTCGTTTAGAACAACATTTAATCATAAATAAAGTCATTCCCGGCCCTAACTTATATCACGGAGCTAATGACGGATTATTTAGTACAATTGCAAACCACTTCCCTTCATTTTTTATATGATTATAGGGAGTCTGGCTGAGACTACAAATGATATTACATAGTTATTTAAATGCTTGGTTTATTAAGATAAAACAAACATTCCAAGTGCTTTTTGATTTCCAATCACATACTGTATGTAAAAAGAATTTCATCAAGCTAATTTATACCTTAAAAGGGGTTAATCCAAGTGAGCACAATTCCTAGAACCTATACACAAACCATTCCCCCCAAACAAAATAATCGTCAATCACAAATTAAAGATTTTTTTAATAAAGAGGTAATAGTCGTTCTAGGTCAACCAGGCATGGGGAAAACAACAGAGTTTAAAAAAGCGGCAGAATACGAGGAAAACTCAATATTTGTAACTGTTGGCGAGTTTTTATTTACCAATGACCTATCTCACCTTCTAGATAAAGTTATCTATTTAGACGGCTTGGATGAGCAAAGGAGTAAATTCAAAGGGAAAGGTGTAGTTGATGCACTCGTAGCTAAATTAAAAGAGGCCAAACCATCGAAGATAAGAGTCTCTTGTAGAACCGCAGAATGGCATGGCCATATAGATATAGAAGGCTTATCAAAATCAATTAAAGGAAGTGAAGTCACTCAAATCGAACTAGACCCCTTGACTGAAGAAGCTGCGCTGGAATTAATAGAACTCGATAATAAAGAGGAGTTTGTATTAAGGATAAAAGAAAACGGCCTTGAAAATTTCTTACAATCACCTGGAAACCTAGAGTTACTTTTATCCTATTATGAGAGTTTAGAGGACTGGCCAAAAAATAAAGCTGACTTATTAGACGTTGCATGTGGCGTATTATTACAAGAACTAAATATAGAGCATGTAGCTGAGTTAGATGATGAAATAAGTGATGTTTCATTAGTAAATTCTTCGGAGTATTTAGCAGCATTGATGATGCTATCTGGCGTACAAGGAATCTCTGTAACAAGAAATTCTGCATCAAAAGCTCCCCCCTGTTCACAAGTTCAATGACAACCTATTTCACTTGAAAGTAGCAGCTCGTCGAAGAATATTTTCTCAGTTAGAAGAAGGTCGATTTGAACCGAAGCATAGAAAAATAGCAGAGTTTTTAGCTGCTAGATACCTAAGTAAGAGAGTACGTGGAGGCTTATCATTAAATAGAGTCATGACATTACTGACTGGATTCGACGGAAAAACGGCACCAGACTTGAGAGGCGTCTATGCTTGGCTTGTTACCTTGCTAGCAGGATCAGCAGAAAAGATTATCAAGCATGACCCTTATGGAGCTGTTATCTACGGTGACACTTATTCCTGGACTCCTAACACAAAACTAACTGCACTAAGGGAGCTAAAAAACTTGTCTAAACAAGATGCTTGGTTCAGACAAAGTGACTACTCTACAACTGAATTAGGTGGTCTAGCTGACTTAAAAATTGTTACCCCTATAGTTGAGTATATAGATCACGACCCTTGCGACTCACATTTCATGTCGATTATATTAGGTTCATTAAGTGTTGGTACGATAAAAGATAATGATTCATTAACTAAATCCTTACTAGCCTTCATTAAAGATAACTCTAAACCTAACCACTATAGAGATAAAGCAATAGACTCTTTAAAAGCCAGTTTAATCGATTGGTCGCCAACTCTGTTAGGGCTATTAAGTGATCTTCATTTTTCTACATTGATTGATAATGAGAATTACTTAAGAGGAAATTTAATTGATAAATTGTATCCGCAATTTTTAAGCCCAACAAACCTTTTGGGCTTCTTAACTAAGCCTGAATCTGGGTATTACGGTACATATATGGACTTATTGATACATCGGATCGCCAAAAATAGTGGCATTAGCGAACTTAAAGAGTTAGCCGCTGCTTCTGTAACATGGCTAGGTGATCGAAAGGAGGGTTGGAAGTTTAAGCTCACAAACTCTGTTTCAATCGGGCTAATAACTGAAAATTATACTGAGTGCACTATAGATGAGTTATTGGCATGGTTAGATATAAATCTAGATGAATACCAAAAGAATACCCTAAATAGCAATAGAGAAAACAAAGTAAGGCAAAAGTTGCTATCTGGCGAAAAGAAAATTCTTCAGTTACTTATTCATTATATTAAAAAACATGAAGATAAAGATCATTTTGATATCATGTGGGCGTTCAACTCACTAACATTAAACACGTATACTGATTCTGAAATTATTAAAGACATATATGAATACTTAACCTCGGAGCCCGAAGAAGAACTAAAATCAAAGCTGTTTAACATTTTATGTTCAAGGTACTTTCATACTTTAAACGCGCTTGAGCTATTAGCAATTGAAGATATTGAACAGTTAACTGAACAAGATACAGGGTTAGCTTTAATTCTTGCAAAATTTAACTATAGCAACATAGAGCATCAAGGTTGGCGAGCTAAAGATATTAAAAGGCAACAAAAAAAAATCGCGGATAGGGAAAAAAGAGTCAATCAAACTAAAGCTGACATAAGCTCAAAAGAAGAAGAGTTAAGAGTGGGTAAAGAAGTCGATTTACTTCAGTATTTAGCCATGATTTGGCTTGATAGGTACTCTGACTTAAATCATGAGTACTCTCCTGAACAAAGGTTAAAAGAGGAAGTTGGGGAGGAAAATTTTGAACTAATAATAGAAGGTTGGAAAAACTCACTAAATGATAATTCTTTTAACACACTTAGCCAAATTGCAGAAAACCATTTAGAGGGAAAAACCTATTATCGCGCTACTCTTATGGAAGTTGCTATCGCACAGTTGTTCGAGAGCGATCCGCATGAGGTAATAAACTTGCCAGAAGAGGTTTTACAGGCAGCTATTGGATATCAATTAACTTCATTCGAAAATGATAAACCAGCATGGTTTATCTACTTAACAAGTACCCATAAAGAATTTGTTAAAAACACTGTTCACGAGTTTTGGGAAATACAATTAGATAATAATAACAATAAAGTCTCTGGCCTTTATAAATTTACTAAAGAAGACTGTTTGTACCCTATAGCATTAGAAATTATTCCTGAGTTATTAGTAAAGTATTTCAAAATATCTGTCGAACTACTAACGACAATGCTTAGTTGTATATCTAAATTACCAAAAAAGAAGAAACTAGAGTTAATAGATTTAGTTCTAAAAAGGCGTTATTTAAAAGAAACAGGAAAGAAAGCTACTATACTTGCATTTGCTTTTGAGCTTAGCCCAATTGACTACATAAAAAAATTACAAACTGAACTTAGAAACAATGAAGAGGCAAAGTGGGTGACTTATCACATTTTGAGCTCGAATTTGCTCACTGAAGGTGATGATGGCAATAAAGTAAAAAGTGTAGAGTATAGAAAAGATGTTTTTAACTTGTTAGGGACTAAGTTTTCTAATGTGTATCTTACCGGTGGCTCTAGAATGGTACCTCGAAACGATTCCTATGATGTTGCAAGATTATTAAGATCAATTCTCAATTCTTTCACAGAAGATACAAGTGACGCTGCAACATTAGTGTTAGAAAAACTATCAAACGATAAGAATTTAGGTGAATGGCAGACAGAGTTACGCTCAGGTTTAGCAGATCATTTCAGAAAGAAGAGAGAAGCTTTTTTTACATACCCAGATGTAACAAAGGTCGTATCAACATTAGCAGACTTAGAACCTGCAAATGCTTCTGATTTGAAAGCACTAGTAGTAGATTGCTTGAAAGAGATTGCCAGCGAAATTAGAAATGATAATTCCAATAAATATAGATGGTTTTGGAATACTATAAAAGGCAAGCTAACAGACGAGCATATTAATGAAAATGACTCCAGAGACATATTACTAGACTTACTGAGAGCTAAGCTAAAACACCTTGATATAGTAGTTGAGCCAGAAGCATATTATGTTGAAGAGAAACGAGCTGACATCGCTGTTTACTATAAAAATATGAAACTTCCAATAGAAATAAAGCGTGATGATCATCAAAAAATTTGGACTGCGGCAGCTGAACAACTCGAAAAGCAATACACAAGAGATCCTGCTTCAGAAGGAAATGGTATCTACTTGTTGTTTTGGTTTGATGGAAAGGGCATGAAAAAGCCACCAAGTAAAGTAGGTGATAGACCAACTAGTTCCGATCAGCTAAAAACTTCGATTGACCTCGTTATTCCCGAAAGAGCCATAGGATTGATTGAATCTTTTGTCATTGACGCTTCTAAACCCAAAAAATAACCATTTGTAATAGTAAAAATTATAGAGCTCATATTTGACCTGACACATTTAAATATTAGCTTTGACCTAATGCAAAAATGATTTAGTCAAAATTGGCTAGCTGAAGAACAGTCTGATGATCACTGGCTTAATGTTAACAAAGATACGAAACCGGACGTTAGCATCAATGGGTTTTCGAGCTGTTTTTAGTGTTCATTAGACGTTGAGCTACCTTATCCTGACAGACAACTAAGCCACCATAGCGGTCGTTCATCATCAAATTATTAATAATCACTTTGTGCGCATTGCGGACTAAAGCCAGGCCCAATAATGCAATACTTTTTCTAATGACCTATGGACAAATGCAGGTAATTGCTTTATTTCATTAGAGTAAATGAAGGTTGTTGTTTTAATCGTTTTTTCGAGTTAAATAATTAGTCGGTTTACCTTCTTGTAGAAATGATTGTAATACCCTCTTAAACAAAATGTTATGTAAATTATCACGGTTAGGTGTAAGTGGTTAAATTTATTATTGGTGTCCTTTTTGGGGTTTTGCGCTCATCACCTCGAAATTGCTAATAGGTGGATTTCAAGCAATTGTGACTATTTCACTAGAAAAAGTCACACACTAATAAATCAGTACTGGTAAAATATTTTTTATGGCGAATTGTGGCACTTAGTGAGATAGGATTTATAGCAACTTAGTGCCAAGGGAACATTAGCACTAAAAAAAAACCGATTTTGGGATTTTGTTAATCGTCACTTATGCCACATTCGAGACATTAAACTGTGGAGTAAAATACTGTTTTGGATTATATTTTTTATCAAAAATTCTGCTTAAAGAGCTTGTCATGCTTTTTGTTACGGCAATTTGATTGGTTAGCCATTTGGGCTAATCCTGAATAGGCACCGTCATGTGTCATTATTAAAAAACAATTGAATCATGGCATATATACAGCTATTGTTTGTTTTTAAAGGCGAAATACTTACCAACTTTTAAGGACGTTCAATCACGGATGGATACTAGCAGCTTTACCGCTTTACTCTACAATGCAGCGCTCTTAATTTCTTTAGGCGTTATTTATGATGCTCTGAATCTAGAATCTATTAAGAATAAAAGCGCACGCGATTTAATATCTGGATTATTTGTCGGTATAGTGGGCCTGGCAGTTATGAATACTTCATGGGAGTTAGCGCCTGGACTGTTCTTTGACACACGCTGGGTCCTTATCAGCCTTTGTGGTTTATTTTTTGGATTGGTACCTACCCTGATTGCTGCTGCTATGATGGTAAGCTTAAGGCTTTACATTGGCGGGGCAGGAGCGCTAGTAGGCTCCTTAGTTGTCATCATTCCTGGTTGCTTGGGTTATTTGTTAGCCTATATTCTGAAACAAAAAAAACTGACGATTGGTTGGTTCAAGTTATATGCATTTGGCATGCTGATTCAAATAGCAGTACTGGCTTGTATGCTTCTATTGCCCGAGCATCTGCGTTACCAAGTCATAAATGCGATTATGCAGCCCTTAATCTTCATTTTCCCCGTTTGTACTATGTTAGTGGGCTTAATACTAATTCGCCAACGAGAGCGCCGTAAATCCTCATGGGACCTGATTGAAAGTCAAAAACTGTTAAACCGCGAGCAAAGCATGATGAGAGGCTTGATTGATTCATTACCTGATTTAATATCCTTTAAAGATGCTAACGGACGTTACCTAGGCTGTAATCAGGCTTTTGAGAGATACGTTGGTCTGAAAGAGCAAGAGCTTAAGGGGAAAGTGGATCAAGAGCTCACAGAAAGTTTTAAAACCAAAGATAAGGCAGGTCTTAATGAGCATGAAATTATTGCTAGTGGAAAATTATATAGTCAAGATGAATGGGTTGTTTATCCTGACGGAGCCAAGGTATTGCATGAAACTATCAAGAAAACCTTTGATGGTTTAGATGGTACTCGTTACGGTTTAATGAGTGTTAGCAGAGATATTACAAAACGTAAAAGTTATGAAGAGCAAATTAAACAACTTGCTTTTTACGACCCGCTAACTGAGCTTCCTAACCGGAGAATGTTGCAAGACAGATTGAAACTCATGATGGCAGCTAATTCTCGTGACGAACGATTTAGCGGACTTTTTTTTATCGATCTTGATAACTTTAAAGTCCTTAATGATACCCAAGGCCATAATATGGGCGATCAGTTACTCATTGCTGTTGCCGCTAGAATGAAAGAGACTCTTCGAGAGGGAGAGCTTGTTGCTCGATTAGGGGGAGATGAGTTTGTTGCCATCATTGACAACCTTGGTGATGATGACGTGACGGCAAGTCATCTTGCCAATGAAATAGCTAAAAAAATACGACAGTCCATTTGTAAACCCTATAAATTAACTACCAAAGAAAATTCAGCCGACAAAAATGAAATGGTTTTTCACTGTACGCCCAGTATTGGCATCAGTATATTCAAATCAAATTTAACCTGTCAGGATGAGGTTCTAAAGCAAGCTGACGTTGCTATGTATCAGGCAAAAACGGCGGGTAGAAATACCATTCGTTTTTTTGATCCTGCCATGCAGATTGCATTAGAAAAAAACACTGCTATTTTAGCTGACCTGCGCCAAGCAATAGATAATGATGAGCTTGAATTGTATTATCAAATTCAGGTAGATGAAATCAGAGGCATTCAAGGTGCGGAAGTCTTGTTACGCTGGTTTCATCCAATACGAGGAATGGTTTCGCCACTCGACTTTATTTCTTTGGCAGAGGAGAGCGGCTTAATCATCCCAATAGGGTGTTGGGTATTGAAGTCTGCTTGTCAGCAACTTAAAATATGGCAAAATACCCCCAACCGAGAGCATTGGCAGATATCTGTTAATGTTAGTGCCTTACAATTTCAACAAGAAGATTTTGTGGCCGTTGTAAAAGATATCATCTCTTCAAAGAACATAAATCCGTGCTGTTTAAAACTGGAATTAACCGAAAGCATCTTGTTGGAAAATGTTGATATTATCATTGACAAAATGCGGCAACTGAATCAACTCGGCATTGGGTTTTCTTTGGATGATTTTGGCACAGGATACTCTTCTCTTTCATGTCTGAAACTATTACCACTGAAGCAATTAAAAATAGATCAATCTTTTGTTCGTGATATCACAACCGATCCTAATGATGCTGTAATCATACAAACAATTATTAACCTAGCTAGTAGCCTAAATTATGATGTAATAGCCGAAGGTGTTGAAACCAATGAACAGCGCCAGTTTTTATTTAATAATGGGTGTAGTCAGTATCAAGGTTTCTTGTTTAGTCGTCCTGTGCCTATTACAGAGTTTGAGGAATTAGTAAGTTCCAATACATTTGATTTTTCTCCAACGCTATACTAAAAGGCTTTAAAGCAGTAAAGATGACCAATAAGCGCCGAACGATGAATTAAGTTAAAAACTCTCTATTCTCAAATAAAAATAAGCGATAAAAGATCAATAATCCCTAAAGCAAAATCCCCCCCTGTGTCAGGATAGTTGTCACATTAACAAATTAAATATATGAAGGTCTGATGAATGATAGAACATCACATCGATTTACTAAGTGGATTACGTACTGCACTAGATAACCTGCCGTCATATGTATACATTAAGGACAGCAAATCAAGGTATGTATACGCAAACAAACATACTCTTGACCTTTTTGGATGCACTGCTAAAAAATTACATTTAGCAGACGATTCTAACTTTTTCCCGCCTGATATAATGGAAACACTGAGAAAAGTGGATCTAAAAGTTTTGTTGGGAGAGTCCACAGAGGAAGAAATCATTGTTGACGATGGATAATCGGGAAAAAAAAGTCTACCTTAAAGTAAAAACGCCCATCTATTCTAATAATGATAATGACCTTATCGTAGGAATTCTTGGTATATCTACTGTTATAACTTATCAGAAATCACTTGAAGAAAAGGCCCTTAAGCTAGCGATAACTGAAGTACTGTCGGTCGCTGGGGAAGGGAAGAATGTTTAATAATATGCCCCGAAACGGATTTGAACGGAAGCCGAAAACTGGCGGAGAAACTACGAACCTTAATTAAAGAAAGTGTTTTTCCGGAAGTTAAACACATAACGGGCAGTTTTGGTGTGACTTCGTTTATTGCTGATGACACTCTTGAAGTCTTTATAAATAGGGCCGATCAAGCTTTATACAATGCTAAGGAATTTGGAAAAAACAGAGTTGAAGTTATTGAGTAGTTAGAACTGTGGTTATTTATGACTTCCCAGTTTTTTGATAGACATAATGTCTAAATCTGACATGAAAATAAAGTTTACAAGGTTTTAAAGCAGGACTTTATCGTTGGCTAGGTTCCGCATCTCACTCTAGCAAACTATTACTCGCCGTTTATTGGCGTATTAGCGATACAAAATTTGATCTGAGACAGTGTTTGACATTGATAAGCTAATGTCGACTATGGTGGCAAAAGTTAGCGTTAAGAAACGAAATGCGACTGGCGGCTTTGAGCTTAAACTTGCCCTACAAGTGAGCAGTAATTTTGGCTAATATTGCCCTAAATATGCTCCTGAATTTGTAAAGACTTAATGTCCGCAATTGGCTACAAGAAGTCGTTAGCAATGGATTAATTTTGAAGCCTAAATTAAACCGATTGAAGCATTACCCCTAGACTAACTCATGCCACGCAGAAGACGTTAACAGCCATTTCATGATGTGTTTCGAATGATTATTAAGGTTCACTTATGCCAGTTTAAGTTAGGTTCCAACTTTATTTAGCTTCTACATCATTTACCAAAAAAAAAGGCATTAAACTAAGTTTAATGCCTTTTTTGTTTCTAACTTTATTCCTATGTTTCCATCTTTATTTAGACGTTTCCAACTTTATTTAGAACCCACATATACCTTCAAAAAAGTCTCTCTACTCAACGGTAACTGATTTTGCTAAGTTACGAGGTTGGTCAACATCTGTGCCTTTAATTATTGCGACATAATATGAAAGCAATTGTAGTGGTAACGTATAAACAATAGGTGCGATTAAATCGTCACATACCGGCACATTAATAACTTTCATCGTATCATCACTGGCAAAATTTGCTTCACTGTCAGCGAATACATACATTAAGCCACCACGCGCGCGAACCTCTTCAACATTTGATTTAAGCTTTTCAATTAAATCATTTTTAGGCGCAACAACAATTACAGGCATATCAGCATCGATTAACGCTAATGGGCCATGTTTTAATTCACCAGCAGCGTATGCTTCAGCGTGGATATAAGAGATTTCTTTTAACTTCAAAGCCCCTTCCATAGCGATAGGATATTGGTCGCCACGACCTAAAAACAAAGCGTTGTGTTTATCAGCAAAGTCTTCCGCTAAATCTTCAATAGAACTTGCTAGTGCTAAGACTTCTTCTAGTTTACTGGGTAAAGCCATTAATGAACTGGCGATTTCATTTTGAACCGCTTCACTCATACCGTGATGTTTACCTATAGCCCAAGTCATCATTAACAAGCCGACTAACTGTGTGGTAAATGCTTTGGTAGAAGCGACGCCAATTTCTGCACCGGCTTTGGTCATGAAAGCAAGATCAGATTCACGCACTAAAGATGAACCGGCTACGTTACAAATAACTAAGCTGGCTTTATAGCCAAGCTCTTTTGCTAAGCGAAGTGCCGCTAAAGTATCAGCTGTTTCACCCGACTGAGAGATAGTTACAATTAAGGCATTTTTAGGAACATGAGACTTTCTGTATCTAAACTCACTGGCAATCTCTATATTACAAGAAACACCTGCTAGCGACTCTAACCAATACCGTGCTACCATACCTGAATGGTAGCTAGTACCACAGGCAATAATCTGTACGTGTTCGATACCCTTAAATATTTCATCAGCGCCTTCACCAAAAGTATTCATATCGAGCACATTACCAGACAAGCGCCCCTCTAAAGTATTGCGGATAGCCGTAGGTTGTTCGTAAGTTTCTTTCAGCATGTAGTGACGGTATTCACCTTTATCGCCACTGTCTTGACTGATATCTTGTTCTTTTGCTTCACGCTTTACGGGTACGCCGTTAGTATCAAAGACGTTAACTTCAAAACGAGTAACTTCAGCAACATCACCTTCTTCAAGAAAAGCAAACTTTCGGGTGACCGGTAATAGCGCCATCATATCAGAGGCTATAAAGTTTTCACCTACGCCATAACCTATCACTAAAGGGCTCCCAGAGCGTGCAACAACTACACGACTCTTATCGGTAGTATCAAGTACAACGGTGCCATAGGCGCCATCAAGCTGCTTAACTGTTTTTTGTACTGCTTCAAGTAAGGTCGCTGATGTTTTCAATTCAAGATGAACTAAATGAGCAATAACTTCAGTATCTGTTTCTGAGACAAATTCGTAGCCCATGCCCTGCAAACGTATTCTTAAACTTTGATGATTTTCGATGATACCATTATGAACAACAGCGATATTTTGACTAGATACATGTGGGTGAGCATTCACTTCACTTGGCGCACCATGAGTAGCCCAGCGCGTATGAGCAATACCTGTTCCACCTGATAAAGGGTTTGTTATTAAAGCGTCTGCTAACTCTTGTACTTTGCCTAAGCGGCGTACTCTGTTTAATTGGTTGTTATTATCGATAATAGCAACACCGGCTGAGTCATATCCGCGGTATTCTAGGCGTTTTAACCCTTCAACTAATATATCTGCTACATCACGTTGTGCTACAGCACCTACGATCCCACACATAGTTTTTTCCTTTTATTTTGCAATGAGTAATTTAACGTCTTGTTCTAAGAGTTTGGCTTTGAGTTCATCAGGCAGATCTGCATCAGTGATCAGTATGTCTATATTTTGCCAAGGAATTTCAACGTTAGGTATTTTACGATTAATTTTTTCAGATTCAACAAGTACAATAACTTCACGAGAGACATCTGCCATCACGCGGCTAAGCCCTAATAGCTCATTAAAAGTAGTCGTGCCACGCTCTATATCGATACCATCGGCACCAATAAAAAGTTGGTCAAAATCATAAGATCTCAAGACACTTTCTGCTACTTGACCTTGAAAAGACTCAGAATGTGTATCCCAAGTGCCCCCGGTCATCAGTAATGTCGGTTCATTTTCAAGCGCATGCAAATCAGAAGCTATTGCTAAAGAGTTGGTCATTACGATTAAACCTTGTTTACTATTAAGCTCTTTCACTAAGGCTGAAGTCGTACTACCGCTGTCGATTATGATGCGGTTATGATCACGAATAAGTGTCGCCGCTTTACTGGCGATTGAAACCTTTCGTTTCGAAACTTTATCAGACTTATGCTCAATAATATCTCTAGGCAAAGGCACAGCTCCACCGTAACGTCTGAGCAATAATCCGCTATTTTCTAGCGCAGCTAAATCTTTTCTGATGGTTACTTCTGAAGTAACGAATTTTTTTGCAAGACTATCGACACTTACTTCTCCGTGCTCATTAAGCTCAGAGATAATGCTGTGGCGACGCTGCTGGGTGTTTCTTTTTGACATGCGATTAAGTTTATCTTTTGTTTCGTCACTTATCTTACAGAATAAGTTTCGTTTAGTAACTTAAGCTATTAGAACAAAAGTATGCTTTTATGGCAATAAATATTTATTTGACTGATATTAATCCTAATTCATATCAGTGAACATAAAAAAGAGGCGCATATTGTGCCTCTTTCATTTTAAATATCAATTAACCTAGCTTTTTTTGGTTGGTCTTTGCCAGTCGGCTATATTTCTTTGTTTACCTCTAGCAACCGCAAGTTCATTGGCTGCTACATCTTTAGCAATAACAGAGCCCGCACCTATGGTAGCATTAGCACCAATAGTAACCGGGGCCACTAACGAACTATTTGAACCGACGAAAGCACCGTCATCTATAATGGTTTTAAACTTATTAACCCCGTCATAGTTACAAGTGATGGTTCCAGCACCAATATTAACATTTTGACCAATAATCGTATCGCCCAAATACGTTAAGTGTCCCGCTTTACTACCAGCTCCTAAAGTTGTTTTTTTCATTTCAACAAAATTACCAACATGAGAGTCTTTATTCATTACAGAGCCGGGGCGCAGTCGAGCAAATGGGCCGACAGAACAGTCTTTACCAACGACGGCGTCTTCGATAATACTATTTGCTTTAACTATGCTATTTTCGCCGATTGTACAATTTTTTAAAATACAATTGGCACCGATTTGCACACCATTAGCTAAAGAAACATCACCTTCAAAAATACAATTAATGTCGATATGCACTTCTTCTCCGATGATTACGTTTCCGCGAATATCGATGCGGTTAGGATCACGTAAGCTTGCCCCCGCTATCATTAACGCTTCGGCTTCACGTAGTTGGAAAGCTCGTTCTAATGAAGCAAGTTGCACTCGATTATTGGCACCTTCAACTTCAATCTCGGTATCGGGATGAGCAGTAGCAATAGTTTTACCTTCATGATGACATGCGGCAATAATATCAGTTAAATAATATTCACCTTGGGCATTGTCACTTGACAGATTTGCTAACCAACGCTTTAAATCTCCACCATTTGCTAATAAAATTCCAGTATTAGCTTCAGTAATTAATAACTGTTCGGCCGAAGCATCTTTTTGCTCTATGATGCCAACCACGGCATTATCTTTACGCATAATACGTCCGTAGCCAGTAGGATCAGCTAAATTTACCGTTAGTAACCCCATACCATGGTATGGCTTAACCGCTAATAATTTTTCTAATGTGCTAACTTTGGTCAGTGGTACATCACCATAAAGCACTAAAACATTTTCATTATCTTTAATGAAAGGTGATGCCATGTCTACGGCATGTCCGGTACCTAGTTGTTCTTTTTGTTCAATAAATGTTAAATCGTCATTTGCACTACTATTCGCTATTGTCGCTTTTAATACTTCACCACCAAAGCCATAGACAATATAAATATTATCAGCGTTTAATTGGCGTGCAGCATTAATGACATGGCTAACCATAGGTTTGTCAGCAATTGCGTGAAGTACTTTAGGGAGTGATGAACGCATGCGAGTACCTTTACCCGCGGCAAGAATGACAACTGAAAGAGACATAGTATATCCGTTATTTATGTTTTTGATGGTAATAACAAATATTGTAACCTTGTTTTAACAGATAAACTATAGCCATGTAGCGCTATAAGTGTCTGATATATTTTTACATCATCAAGATTAATTGTTTAGCAAGCTTCAGTAAATTTAACCAAGTGGCTGTGTGGTAAAACTTAATTAGCCACTATATTAAAGACAAAAAAAAGCGATATATACCTTAAGTAAATATCGCTTTTCTGTCACTAAAACTCAGTGCTTTGTCTGTAAAGTTAGACTTTTTTATTAGACGCTTGTATTACGCGTAATTGCGCAGTTACTCGCGCTAATTCAGCCGCAACTTCAGCAAAACCAACATCTCCGCCATGGGCGTTCATGTGTTTTTCTGCACGTTGCTTAGCTTCTAATACTTCTTTTTCATCCAAATCGTCTGCACGTATCGCTATATCAGCTAATACGGTTACGTTATTTGGTTGAACTTCTAACATGCCGCCAGAAAGATATATAACATCTACTGAGCCACCATATTTAACAATACGAGCCATACCAGGTTTTAGCGAGGTCAATAAAGGTGCGTGACCAGGCATAATACCTAGTTCACCTTCTGAACCTGTGATCTGTAATGATTCAATACGTCCAGAGAATAGATTCTCTTCTGCACTTACTACATTTAGATTTACCGTCATTGCTGACATTTTGACCTCCTAAAGTAGGCGGTTAGATAGTCAATAAGTCGATGACTTACGTTAACCTAACACGCCCAAGCAAATTACATGTTTTTAGCTTTTTCAACTGCTTCTTCGATAGAACCAACCATATAAAAAGCTTGCTCAGGTAAATCATCGTATTCGCCTGCAAGTAAGCCTTTAAAACCACTAATAGTGTTTTTAAGTGACACATACTTACCAGGAGAACCGGTGAATACTTCAGCAACAAAGAACGGTTGAGATAAAAAGCGTTGAATCTTACGTGCACGATTCACAGCTAATTTGTCTTCTTCAGATAATTCATCCATACCTAAGATGGCGATAATATCTTTAAGCTCTTTGTAACGTTGTAATGTTGATTGAACACCACGGGCAGTTTCATAATGCTCAGCGCCAACAACTAATGGATCAAGTTGACGAGAAGTAGAATCTAGTGGGTCAATTGCAGGGTAAATACCTTGCGAAGCGATATCACGACTCAATACAACCGTTGCATCTAAGTGAGCAAAGGTAGTAGCTGGAGAGGGATCAGTCAAATCATCTGCTGGTACGTATACCGCTTGGATTGAAGTGATTGAACCTTTCTTAGTTGAAGTAATACGCTCTTGAAGTACACCCATTTCTTCAGCAAGAGTTGGTTGATAACCAACCGCTGATGGCATACGACCAAGAAGTGCAGATACTTCAGTACCGGCTAATGTATAACGGTAAATATTATCAACAAAGAATAATACGTCACGACCTTCATCACGAAATTTCTCAGCCATTGTTAAACCTGTAAAGGCAACACGTAAACGGTTTCCTGGAGGCTCGTTCATTTGACCGTAAACAAGAGATACTTTATCAAGTACATTTGAATCGTTCATTTCATGATAGAAATCGTTACCTTCACGAGTACGCTCACCTACACCAGCAAATACTGAGTAGCCGCTATGCTCAATCGCGATGTTACGAATAAGTTCCATCATGTTAACAGTTTTACCAACACCAGCACCACCGAACAAACCTACTTTACCACCCTTAGCGAATGGACAAACTAGATCGATTACTTTTATGCCAGTTTCAAGTAGTTCATTTGACATCGCTTGGTCAGCATATGCTGGCGCTTGGCGGTGAATTGACCACTTTTCTTCTTCGCCGATTGGGCCAGCTTCATCGATAGGCTCACCCAATACGTTCATGATGCGACCCAAAGTTGCAGTACCTACTGGAACTTGGATATTCTCACCTGTGTTTTCTACATTCAGACCACGACGTAAACCGTCAGATGAACCCATGGCGATAGTACGAACTACGCCACCACCAAGTTGCTGTTGTACTTCAAGTACTAAGCCACTAAGGTTACCTTCAGTTATTTTTAACGCGTCATATACCTGAGGTACAGCATTTTGTGGAAATTCTACATCCACAACTGCGCCAATGATTTGGACGACTTTACCTGTACTCATGTTTAATCCTCTAATCTTGTGCTCTTATTTACTAATAAAATAAACAAAGAACTTTTGTTTATACCGCTGCTGCACCAGCACAGATTTCACCCAATTCTTGAGTAATACTTGCTTGACGCGCTTTGTTATATACCAATTGTAAATCATCAATTAAGTCACCCGCATTATCTGTTGCAGCTTTCATTGCAACCATACGAGCAGCTTGTTCACAGGCGAGATTTTCAACCACACCTTGATATACTTGCGATTCCGTATAACGAACGAGCAGTTTTTCAAGTAAAACTTGAGCATCAGGTTCGTATAAATAATCCCAGCTATGCTTAAATGCGTCATCATCTGATTTAGGCAAAGGTAGAAGTTGATCGATTGTTGGATTTTGCGTCATGGTATTAACAAACTTGTTATATACAATGAACAATCTATCTATCTCACCACTATCATAGGCATTCAACATCACCTTAACACTACCAATTAAATCAGTTAGTGAAGGATTGTCACCTAATCCAGACTTCTGCGACACTATTTTAGCACCAATATTGTTAAAAAATGACGTAGCTTTAGAACCCACTATGGCAAATTCAACATCGGCGCCCGCTGTTTGGTGTGTACCCGCATCAACAAGTACCTTTTTAAATAAATTAATATTTAAACCACCACACAAACCACGGTCTGTTGAGACAACGATATAACCTACACGCTTGACTTCACGTTCAACCATATATGGATGACGAAATTCTAAATTACCAAGTGCGACGCGACCGATCACATCTCGCATATTCTCAGCGTATGGACGAGATGCAGCCATGTTATCTTGCGCTTTGCGCATTTTACTAGCTGCAACCATTTCCATTGCGCTGGTGATCTTCTGTGTATTCTTTACACTTCCAATCTTTGATTTAATCTCTTTACCACCAGCCATGACTATTCTCCAAAAAGGTGAACTAAATTACCAAGTTTGAGTAGCTTTAAAAGCTTCAATTGCTTTTGCTAAACCAGACTCAATATCTTTGTTATAGTCGCCTTTTTCATTGATAGTAGCCATCAACTCAGCGTGATCATTGTTTACGTAAGTGCGTAATGCATCTTCAAAATCAACCACTTTAGCGATTTCAACATCGTTCAAGTAACCTTTTTCTGCGGCAAATAACGATACGGCTGTTTCAGCAATTGACAATGGACTGTATTGCTTTTGCTTCATCAGTTCAGTAACACGTTGTCCATGCTCTAATTGAGCACGAGTCGCGTCATCTAAATCTGAAGCAAATTGAGCAAATGCAGCTAATTCAGCATATTGTGCTAAGGCTAAACGTATACCACCACCTAACTTCTTGATGATCTTAGTTTGCGCAGCACCACCAACACGAGAAACAGAAATACCGGCGTTAACAGCAGGACGAATACCTGAGTTAAATAGGTTAGACTCTAAGAAAATCTGACCATCAGTAATTGATATTACGTTAGTTGGTACGAAAGCAGATACATCACCCGCTTGCGTTTCAATGATAGGTAAAGCCGTTAATGAACCCGTTTTACCTTTAACTGCACCATTGGTGAACTTTTCTACGTATGCTTCGTTTACACGAGCAGCACGTTCAAGTAGACGACTATGAAGATAGAAAACGTCACCTGGGTAAGCTTCACGACCTGGTGGACGACGTAAAAGTAATGAAATTTGACGGTAAGCAACAGCTTGTTTTGACAAATCATCATATACGATTAATGCATCTTCACCACGATCTCGGAAGTATTCACCCATAGTACAGCCAGAATATGCTGACAAGTACTGTAGTGCGGCAGCTTCAGAAGCACCAGCAACAACAACGATAGTATTATCTAACGCGCCGTGCTCTTCTAAAGAACGTACTAAGTTAGCAACTGTAGAAGCCTTTTGGCCTATTGCTACGTATACACACTTAATACCGGTATCTTTCTGGTTAATAATGGCATCTAAAGCGATGGCAGACTTACCGATTTGACGGTCACCAATGATAAGTTCGCGTTGGCCACGGCCAATTGGAATCATTGAATCAATTGATTTAATACCTGTTTGTACAGGTTGATCAACAGATTTACGTTCGATAACACCTGGTGCTAAAACTTCAACAGGAGAAAAACCATCATTTTCAATAGGTCCTTTACCGTCAATGGGCTCACCCAAAGTGTTAACCACTCGACCTAATAAACCACGACCTACTGGTACTTCTAAAATACGACCAGTACTTTTAACTTTTACGCCTTCAGCTAAGTCAGCGTATGGACCCATAACTACCGCACCGACCGAATCACGGTCAAGGTTTAACGCGATAGCAAAACGGCTACCAGGAAGTTCGATCATTTCACCTTGCATTACATCTGCAAGGCCATGTATACGAATAATACCGTCAGTTACAGAAACGATAGTACCTTCGTTGCGAGCTTCGCTGACAACGTCAAACTGTTCAATACGATTTTTGATCAGTTCGGCGATTTCAGTGGAATTCAGTTGCATGCTCTTTTCCCTTATTCTAGGATTGTAAAATTGTTGCTAAACGGCTCAATTTACCTTGTATAGAGCCATCAATTACCATGTCATCAGCTTTAATAATTAAACCTGAAATAATAGTCGCATCGACAATACAATTAAGCTTAACTTTTCGAGCCAGACGCTTTACAAGCGCGGCGCTAAGTGTTGTTTTTTGCTCTGCTGTAATTTCTACAGCTGAGGTTACATCCACAGTAACTTCTTGCTCAAATTCAGCTTTAAGTGCTAAAAATTGCGTCAAAACATGTGGTAGCACCAACAAGCGTTCGTTTTCTGCCATTATTTTCAAGAAATTTTGGCCTTGACTGTCTATTTGCTCGCCACAAACACTTAAAAAAAGTGCTTGTGCCTGCTCGACTGAAGCACCACCAGAAAGAACCCCTTTAATGGTTTCATCTTTGGCAACTTCAGCAGCAAAGGTTAGCTGTGATAACCAGCTATCAATAGCCTTTGCTTCAACAGCAAAATCGAACGCTGCTTTAGCGTAAGGACGAGCGACAGTTGTCAATTCAGACATAGCTCTATTCCCTCTTAAAGTTCAGCGACGAATTTATCTAAGATGTCACTATGTGTGGCGGCATCAATAGAACGTTCAAGAATCTTCTCGGCACCGGCTACAGCAAGAATAGCAAATTGTTTGCGCAATTCTTCTTTAACACGGTTACGTTCAGTTTCGATTTCTGTGTGACCTGTAGCTAAGATTTTTTCTTTCTCAGCTTGAGCTTTTACTGCAGCTTCTTCAACTATTTGCGTTTCACGTTTTTTCGCTGCTTCAATAATTTCGGCAGCTTGTGACTTAGCTTCTCTAAGTTGAGCAGTAGCTTTTTCTTGAGCAAGCTCAAGATCATTTGCAGCACGGTCTGAAGCAGCAAGTCCATCAGCGATCTTTTTCTGGCGAGCTTCAATAGCATCGTTCAATGGTGGCCATACATATTTCATGCAGAACCAAACAAAAACAACGAATGCTATTAATTCACCAATTAGAGTGGCGTTTAAATTCACAACCGCTCCTCCTTAATAGTAAGCTGTTCAAATAATGAAATTAAAGTACAAACAATAATACCATCGCGATACCAACACCGATCATAGCAACGGCATCGATTAAACCAGCTAAAATAAACATTTTCACTTGTAGTGAAGGAGCTAGTTCTGGTTGACGTGCACACGCTTCCAAGAATTTACCACCCATGTTACCAAAGCCAATTGCAGTACCAATAGCACCAAATCCGATTAGTAAAGCAACTGCGATAAACTTAATCGCTTCAGGCATTGTTAATATTTGTTCCATTTTTTTCTCCAAAGTTTTAATTGTAAAGTTAAAGTTAAAGTTAAAGGTTAAAAATTAATGATTATCAGAACTCGCCATACTTAAGTAAACGATTGTTAGCATCATAAAGACGAATGCTTGCAATACGATAACTAATATATGGAATACAGCCCAGACAAAGTGCAATGGAAGCTGCATCAAACCAACAGCGCCAATTAAGATGAATATTAATTCACCGGCATATAAGTTACCAAACAAACGTAGTGCTAATGAAAATGGCTTAGCAACAAGAGCAATGGTCTCAAGTAATAAATTACAAGGGATCAAAAATACCATCGCTAACTTGTTTTTGGTGTTGAACGGATGCAAGGTTAATTCTTTAACAAAGCCGCCAAGACCTTTTATTTTTATTGAATAAAATATCATCAATAAAAAAACACCAAGTGCTAGTGCAGCTGTTAAATTAATATCTGTTGTTGGTACAACTTTCATGTAGACATCATGACTGTCCATACCGAAAGCAGTTTCACCGACAAAACCAGCAAATGCAGGTAAGAAATCAACTGGAATTAAGTCCATTAAGTTCATTAAAAAGACCCAAACAAATATCGTTAAGGCTAATGGTGCAATTAATGTACTTTTTCCTTGGAACGTTTTATTAACGTTGTCACCAACAAACTCGACAACCATTTCAATAAAACATTGAAATTTATCAGGAACACCTACAGTAGCTCCTTTAGCAGCTTTGCGAAAAGTCCACAAAAACAACATACCTAGGCCAATTGACCATGCTAGTGTATCTATATGCCATGTCCAAAACCCACTGTCACTACATGCTTTATTAAATGCTAAACCAGTATCGGTTGTACACATTTTTGCATTAGTTAAATGGTGTTGGATATGGCTTGATAAGGTGACTTCTTCTGCCATTTTATTATCCCAAAAGTTAAAGTTTATAAATCTTCATCGCCAGTTAATTAACGTTCCGTTAAAAAAACTGGCAGCAGTAATGTTAAAAACACCACCACACAATATGTGCTTAAAAATATTAGGGGTGAAATCACTAAAAATTTAAATACTAGCGCGAATAATAACGCGGTATATAGCATTTTTAATTTTACGCCACTATAGAAAGATTCCATAACCTTTCTTGAGGCACTTGCACCTGCATACTTAAATGCTTTATAAGCGAAAATAATATTAGGAACTATCACCACTATTCCACCTACAAGTAAAGAGTAAGCGTATAATAGTCCCCAATTGAAATATGTTATTACAGCGCATATAACGATCAATTTTGTCATTATACCGATTTGTCTCGACGCTAATTTTCGACCAGGCGTAGTTAATAAATTTTGATAACCTTTCGCCACTGCGGTCTCCAACGTAATGCTTCGTAGTCATAGTATTTTTTAAAGTTAAAACTTTAACTTTAAAAAAGTCGTCGCAAGTATACTTAATTACAGCACTAATGCAACAAAATAGGGCGCTCATTGCCCCAATATGTACTAAATTTAACACTAAATTTAACACTAAATTTAGAAAGCCTTAATCTAAAATGAAAACGTTACCTTTGAATGACATAACGAATGATAAAATAGTTAAATAAAACTTATTTTTTATAGTGGTTAATGGGTCATAAAGAATATTTTGCATTATTACCGCTTAACTACTTTAAATATAATATGTCCGTAGATTAATAAGAGTTGAAGCGAGAAATAATACTATCAAGCTCAGATAGGTCGCTGTAGGAGATAACCAACTTTCCTTTACCTTTTTTGTTATGAGCTATTGTCACCTGCGAACCAAACCTTTCTGATAAATTTTGCTCTAGACTTTTAGTATCTGGGTCTTTTTCTTTTTCTTCAATGATCTTTTCTGGTGCTTGAATCTTTTTAATTAACGCTTCTGTTTCACGCACGGTTAAATCTTTAGCAACAACAGTTCTAGCCGCATTACTTTGAATGTCTTTTTCTAATGCTAGTAACGCACGTGCATGTCCCATTTCGATATCACCATGTTCTAGCAATGTCTTAACGTCTTCATTGAGATTATTTAAACGCAGAAGATTAGAAACAGTCGTTCTAGATTTACCCACCGCATTGGCTACTTCTTGGTGCGTTAACTCAAATTCTGTTAATAAACGCTCTAATGCAATAGCTTCTTCCATGGCATTGAGATCTTCACGCTGAATATTTTCAATTAAGGCAATAGCGATTGCCGCTTCATCGGGTACATTTTTAATTAAACAAGGAACTTTGTCCATTTTAGCTAATTGCGCGGCTCGCCATCGACGCTCGCCAGCAATTATTTCATAATTGTTTTCACTAATATTTCGAACAACAATGGGCTGTATAATTCCTTGAGAAAGAATAGAATTTGATAAATCTTCTAAAGCCTCAGCAGACATATCTTTACGAGGTTGATATTTACCCTGTTGTAATTGCTCTATGGGTAAATATTGTAATTCACTGTCTTGATTAGAAGATAAATTACGTTGAGTCGCATCATCAGTTTCTTTATTTGATGTTAATAATGCATCAAGGCCACGACCTAGGCCTCTACGTTTTGCTGGACTCATAATTTTCCTTCGGGTTTATCTAAATAATTAATCAATTGTTTTTTCAGGTTTTTGTTTTTTTTGTTCTGCTTTACGTAGTATTTCACCGGCAAGTGCTAAATACGCTTTTGCACCGGTTGATGATTTATCGTAATACATTACTGGTGAGCCAAAACTAGGTGCTTCAGCTAAACGGACATTACGTGGAATAACGGTTCGGTAAACTTTATCACCAAAATGACGTTTCAATTGTTCTGATACATCATTAGCTAATCGGTTACGAGGGTCGTACATCGTTCGCAAAATGCCTTCTATATGTAAGTCAGCATTCACTACCGATGTTAATTGCGAAACTGTGTCCATAAGCGCTGTTAAGCCTTCTAATGCATAGTATTCACATTGCATAGGCACCAACACAGAATCAGCAGCAGTCATGGCGTTCACTGTCAGCATATTCAATGAAGGAGGGCAGTCAATTATAATATAATCATATTGATCGCGAATAGGGGCTAAGGCATTCTTTAGACGATGTTCTCGAGAATACACCTGCATTAATTTGATTTCAGCGGCAGTAACATCAGTGTTAGCGGCAATTAAATCATATAAACCTGACGTTTCACGACATACAACTTCTTCGAAAGACTTTTGTTCGACAAGTAATTCATAGCATGTTGCGTGCACTTCATACTTATCGATTCCACTGCCCATAGTGGCATTGCCTTGAGGGTCTAAATCAATTAATAATATTTTTCGTTTGGTTGCTGCTAGTGAGGCAGCTAAATTAACAGATGTTGTTGTTTTACCAACCCCACCTTTTTGGTTAGCAACCGCAATGATTTTTCCCACAATGACCTCGAAAGTATTTTATTATATTATTATTTTTTTTAGTTTAATAACATGGCGTTCGCCTTGTAAATTAGGCACGATTATTTCGCTACTGTCTACAAACTTTATATGTTCTGGTAATTGTTCTATTTCTTCGCGGGGAAATTGACCTTTTAGTGCATAAAATCGCCCCGTTTCATCCGCAATGAGATGTTGACACCAATTGACCATATCTTCAAGTGATGCAAATGCTCGACTTAACACACCATCAAAGAGTTCATCAGGTTGATATTTTTCAACCCTTGATAACACAGGTGTGACATTTTTGAGTTTTAGTTGAAAAACCACTTGTCGTAAGAAAGTGATTCTTTTGCCTAAACTGTCCAATAAAACAAAATTTCTTTCAGGGTATAAAATAGCTAGCGGTATACCTGGTAAACCTGGTCCTGTGCCTACATCAATAAATGATTGACCTTTTAACTCTTTGCCTACCATTAGGCTATCCATTATATGTTTAACCAACATATCACTGGTATTACGGACAGATGTTAGGTTATAAGCCTTATTCCATTTATTTAACAATTCAACATATTGAATTAATAAATCTATTTGTGCTTCATTGAGTGTTAATTCGCTTTTATCAATCAGTAATGTTAGTTCAGTTTTAAGTGTCATTTTTTTTCGCGTTTTAATAATTTTAATTAGGCAATCTTACGTAACAAACCATGCTTTTTAAGATAAACCAATAATAACGATATGGCTGCTGGTGTAATACCTGATATACGTGATGCTTTACCAATCGTTTCAGGTCGAGAGTCACTTAATTTTGCCACAACTTCATTTGATAAACCCGATATTTGGGTGAAATCAAAATCTAGTGGGATCAGTGTATTTTCGTGTCGTTTCTTTTTTGATATTTCATCAAGTTGTCTATCAATATAACCTGCATATTTAATTTGAATTTCAACTTGCTCTGCAGCTTGTTTATTAGTAATTGCCGGTCCTAAACCTTCTATTTTCATTAAATCATCGTAACGAACTTCAGGGCGTCTGATCAGATCTTCTAAACTATTTTCTCGACTGATATCAGCTTTAAGTAGCTCATTGATTTGCTCTACGCCAGAGTGATCTTTTTGGATCCAGGTTGTTTTTAAGCGCTGACGTTCTAATTCAACCATCTCTATTTTTTCGTTAAAGGCTTTCCAGCGAGCTTCATCAACTAAGCCCAGTTTATAACCTTTTTCAGTTAATCTGATATCAGCGTTATCTTCGCGTAACAATAATCGGTATTCAGCACGTGAAGTAAACATACGGTAAGGTTCTTTAGTGCCTAGCGTCGCTAAGTCGTCAACCAATACACCCATGTAAGCTTCATCGCGGCCTAAAATAAGTTCTTCTTTTCCTTGTACTCGAGCTGCAGCATTTGTCGCCGCTAATAGCCCTTGAGCTCCAGCTTCTTCATAACCTGTAGTACCGTTAATTTGTCCAGCAAAATATAAATTTTCAACAAATTTACTTTCAAGGGTTTGTTTCAAATCACGAGGATCAAAGTAATCATATTCAATAGCGTAGCCCGGTCGAGTGATATGAGCGTTTTCAAAACCTTTGATTGAACGTACTAATGCCATTTGAACATCGAAAGGCAAACTTGTTGATATACCGTTAGGATATATTTCATGGGTTGTTAACCCTTCAGGTTCAACAAATATTTGATGCGAATCTTTATCTGCAAAGCGAGTTATTTTATCTTCTATTGAAGGACAATATCTTGGTCCAACGCCTTCAATAACGCCAGTGTACATTGGCGATCTATCGAGACCATTTCTAATAATATCATGGGTATTACTGTTGGTATGGGTAATGTAACAAGGTACTTGAGCTGGATGATCATCTCTTGATCCCATAAATGAAAATACTGGTCGAGGATCATCGCCTGGTTGTTGCTCCATTTTAGAAAAATCTAAGCTGCGTGCATCTAATCGAGGTGGAGTCCCTGTTTTTAAACGATCCATTCGAAATGGCATATCACGTAGGTTTTTTGCTAAATTTACACTTGCAGGATCTCCTGCTCGGCCACCTTCATAATTATTTAAACCGATATGAATTTGTCCAGCTAAAAATGTGCCAACGGTTAAAACAACGGATTTCGCCTTAAATTTCAATCCCATTTGTGTAGATACACCAACAATTCTATTATTTTCTAGAATTAGATCGTCACAAGGTTGTTGAAAAATAGTAAGATTTTCTTGATTTTCTAAATGATTTCTAACATACGAACGATATAAAATTCGATCAGCCTGTGCTCGTGTAGCACGAACGGCAGGGCCTTTACTGGCATTTAATGTTCTAAATTGAATCGCAGCATGGTCTGTAGCCGTTGCCATTAATCCGCCTAAGGCATCAATTTCTTTTACAAGATGTCCTTTGCCAATTCCACCGATGGCTGGATTACATGACATTTGACCCAAAGTGTCGATGTTATGCGTTAACAATAATGTTTTACAACCCATACGTGCTGCTGCAAGACATGCTTCAGTTCCGGCATGACCACCACCCACTACGATTACGTCATAAGATTCTTGGTACCACATAAATTTCAGGCCTTGATTAATCGTTAAAAAATATTTTATGAATAATTTGTTATTCAAAAATTAGGGAACGTATTTTAGCGCTTTTTTGCGATGAGGGGAATGATCAAATGATTAAAAAGATCTGAGTGTGATCCTTCTTATAATATATAAGATCTTTAAAGAGATCTTATTACTATTACTTATTAGTAAAGCCATTTTCTGTTGATAAGTCCTTTTTCCTTATAGATAACAGTTCATTAGTACGATCATAACACTGTGATCAAACTTTGATCAAAGGGTTTTAAACCTATGATCAAAATGGCTAGTTATCCACAAGCTAAATAAATTAGAATTCTATACACTGAATAATAATAAGAAATTAATAGCTTTTACCCAGACTTATCCACAGATGGTTATTGTAGGGGACAGTTTTGTTGATAACTTATGAGTAAGATCTTTATAAAAGATCTTTATTATTTTCCAACCATCGTTGAGCAAGATCCTCTGGATCTATTTCCTCACTCATATCTAAGGTTTTGATCACGACTATTTCTTTGCAACCCCTTGATAAAAATAACTTTTGAAAATCTTTAGCGGCTTTACAAAAGGTATCATAATTTGAATCACCCAAACCTATGATCATAAATTTAACTGGGGATAGATCTATAGTGCTATTTTTAAGATCTTCAACAAATTTTTGAATGTTGTCAGGAAAGTCTCCAGCACCATGTGTCGATGTACAAATTAGCCAAGTTTGATTATCGGCTATTATTTGTTCAAAATCGGGCTGCAAGTGCAGAGTTGTTTGGTGATTTAGTGCCAATAATGTCTCTTCACAGGCCTCAGCAACATACTCAGATCCACCTAACATACTGCCAACAATGATTTGAAATGAGCTCATTTGGTTCCTTTTATCTTAAGTTTTAAGTGGTATTTAGCGTTATTTTCCAATACAAAAAGACGAAAATATTTCTGTTAGTAGGTCGTCATTGGTAAATTCACCGGTTATTTTATTGAGTTCTATCTGACATAAACGTAGCTCTTCAGCGAGAATTTCTCCTGCGACATAAGATTCAAGCTGTTCTAAACCGATAATTAAATGATGGTGAGCTTGTTCTAATGCGGCTAAATGTCGTCTCCTTGCCATAAATCCCCCTTCAGTACTGCCTTGATAGCCCATAATACTTTTTAAATGGTCTTTGAGCTCTGCTATGCCATCACCATTTTTTGCCGATAAAGTTACCGTAGGAATGTCATTAGTCGCTGATAAGCCGGTCGCTATACCCTTAATATCTGCTTTGTTTTTAATAATGCTTAAACCAATATTTTTGGGAAGTTTGGCAAAAAATTCTGGCCATAATTTCTGCGGATCATCATTATTATCATCACAAGCATCGACCATAAGAAGCACTCTATCGGCTTGATTTATTTCCTGCCAAGCGCGCTCAATACCAATTTGTTCTACTTGATCGTTACTTTCACGTAAGCCGGCCGTATCAATAATATGCAGTGGCATACCATCGATGTGTATCTGCTCTGTAAGGACGTCTCGCGTAGTTCCTGCTATATCTGTGACAATAGCCGCTTCACGTCCGCTTAATGCATTTAACAAGCTTGATTTACCGGCATTAGGTCGTCCCGCGATAACTACGCGCATTCCTTCACGAATAATACTGCCTTGATGGGCTTGGCTTTGAACCTTTTCTACCTGACTTATGATTTTTTTCAGATCGCCAACAACTTTTTCATCAGCAAGAAAGTCTATTTCTTCTTCTGGAAAATCAATTGCGGCTTCAACATACATTCTTAAATGAATAGTACTTTCGACAAGTTGATTAACAAGCTTAGAAAAATCACCCTGTAGTGAATGTAATGCACAACGAGCTGCTTGCTCTGAACTCGAGTTGATTAAATCAGCGATGGCCTCAGCTTGTGTTAAATCTAGTTTGTCATTAATGAATGCCTGCTCACTAAATTCACCAGGTTTTGCCATACGTACTTTAGGTAGTGCTAAAATTTCTTTTAACAGCATATCTAAAATAACGGGTCCACCATGTCCTTGCAATTCAAGGACATCTTCACCAGTAAACGAGTGGGGCGCTTTAAAATATAAGGCAATGCCTTGATCGAGCGTTTGCTGGTTAGCATCGTTAAAGGGTAAATACTCAGCTTTTCTAATTTCAGGTATCTTGCCTAAAATAGCCTGTGCAACACTCTTAACTTCAGGTCCAGATATTCTGATAATACCCACTCCACCTCTACCAGGTGCAGTAGCTTGTGCGGCAATGGTTTCTTTTTGATATAAAATTTCGGTCATAATCATTTCCTAGATAATAGCTCAGCTATTATAAACATTTTTTACTGGAAATAAAAAAGGCGACCTAATAGGCCGCCTTTAATAATTTTACGCTGTAGAAATTAATCTTTAGCTTTGGCTAGTTTAGCTTTTTCAATACCACTGAAAATAATTTTCATTTGAGCAATTGAAATCATGTTACTGACAAACCAGTAAAGTACTAAACCTGATGGGAACCAAGCCATAAATACAGAGAATGCCACTGGCATGTATTGCATTATTTTCTGTTGCATCGGATCTTGTATCGTCATAGGTTGCATTTTTTGCATCACGAACATACTTACACCCATGAATACTGGCAATACAAAGTAAGGATCCATTGTTGAAAGATCCTCTATCCAGAAAAAGAACGGTGCATGTCGTAGTTCAACACTTTCTAAAAATACCCAATATAATGCCAAGAATATTGGCATTTGAATGATCATAGGTAAACAACCACCCGCTGGGTTTACTTTTTCTTTCTTGTACATTTCCATAGTAGCTTGTGACATTTTTTGACGGTCATCACCAAAGCGTTCTTTTAACTGTGCCATTTTAGGTGCAAGTTCACGCATTTTAGCCATTGAGGTGTATTGCGCTTTGGTTAACGGATACATTGCCCCTTTAACCACTAAAGTAATAACAATAATTGCAATACCCCAGTTACTTACTAACGACTGTATTTGTAACAACAACCAAAACAAGGGTTTACTGATCATCCATAAAAAACCGTAATCTATTGTTAAGCCCAAGTGAGGTGCTATTTCGTCAAGTACGTATTGATCTTTAGGTCCAACATAAAATATTGCTGAAGTGATTGATTGGTTGTTTGGTTCGATCATTATTGGCGGAGATTTAAAACCTATAACAGCTTCATTGTTTGCTGAGTAGCTAGTATATATTTGGTTGTCTGCCGTTTGGCTTGGTACCCAGGCAGAAACAAAATAATGCTCTAGCATAGCAATCCAGCCACCTGCTGTTGTTACGTTTAATTTTGCTTCTTTAATATCATCAAAATCATATTTTTCATAACGTTCTTCGGTGGTCGAATACGCAGCTCCACGATACGTAGGCATTAATGAACTGCCACTTTCTACTACCGTCGATTGTTTTAATTGTGCATACATTTGCACACTAGCCGTTGTTGTTGAAGTATTGTTCATTATGTATTCAACATTAACGCTGTAGCTTGATTTAGTAAAAGTAAAACGCTTAATGACATCTAAGCCATTCGTCGTATATTTCAAATCTACCACTAATGGATCATCGCCTTCTAACTGGTAGTTTTTGCTACTCGTTTGGTAAATAGGACGTCCGGACACTTTATCTATGCCTTGCGCGCCTATTAAACCACTTTGTGCGATGTATTTACGGCTACCGTTTTGCAAAACGGTAAAAGGAATGTCGTTTCCTTGTTCTGTATTAAATTTGACTAATTTTGCATCAACGATATCACCACCGCTAGTCGCAATCTTTACTACTAACACGTCAGTATTAATTGTAATGACTTGTTCTTTTGCTCTAGTAGGCGCTGACATTGGCATTGCTGAGCTTGATGATTCAGGAACATAATCTCCATTGCCTGTAGCAATTTGATCAGATGTTTGAGTCATTGTTGTTTGTGCTACTACGGGTGCATTATCTTTTTGGTATTCAGTGAATAGCAAATAAGTAACAACCATAAGCGCAATAAAAAGAAAACTGCGTTGAGATTCCATAATTTATTATTTCTCTTCTTTTGATGGTGGCACGGGATCTAATCCACCCGCGTTTAATGGGTGGCATTTTAGTATACGTTTGGCTGCTAACCAACAACCTTTTATCACACCGAAGCGATTTATCGCTTCAATAGCATAAAAAGAGCAAGTTGGATGGAATCGGCAGTTATTACCCAGTAGTGGACTAAGCCAGCGCTGGTAAGCTTTTACAAGAGCTATGGCTAGCTGTTGTGCCGCTGAATTATCTTTCGCCATATTTTTTCTAATTGTTTTCTTATTTCGGCATTTTCTAACTGATCAGTACCAGACTTTACCATTACAACCATATCGATGTTAGGTAAGTCGTGCTGATTGAGTCGAAAGCTTTCTCTGATTTGACGTTTAATACGATTTCGCTGAACAGCTAATTTAACGCGTTTTTTAGCAATAGCTAGGCCTAAACGATTACGTTCATCAATATTTGGACTAACAAGAATGGTTATGTGGCTAGAGCCGAAACGAAGAGGTTTAGAAAATACAGATTGAAAGTGACCGGGAGTCAACAAGCGTGACTCCCGATTAAATTCATAATTAACCATGATGGTTAAAATATCTCTTAATTAAAGATTAAAGAAGAGATTATGCGCTAAGGCTTTTACGGCCTTTCGCACGACGACGTGAAATTACTGCACGACCGTTTTTTGTAGCCATACGTGCACGGAAACCGTGGTTGCGTTTACGCTTTAATACACTAGGTTGAAATGTTCTTTTCATTACGCTCATCCGTCTGTTGTTGTTGCCCTGGCAAACAGCCGTATTGAGCACACTGGTTCTAAAAAAAGAGGCCGAATTTTATAGTTTGTAGCAGGTGTTGTCAATGTTTATAGTAATCTATTTTAAAAAGATCCTAATAGATCTTTAGGGTAATTATTTATATCCACAGTTTTATAACATTTGATCAATTAATTTTCATAAAAATATAAGCAATTTTCACTAATAGCTAAATAATATGTAAATGATATTTTAGCAGTAAATTAGTCTAAGAATACCGTTTTAATTGCTTATGTGTGATTTTTTTTATTTATTTTCTCTAAAAGGGCAACTATTTAAAAGTCAATATTGATGTTGTGGATAACTATGGTGATAATAGACACATTACAAAATACCATATTTACCGACTTTTGTTTTTATTTGTCATATTAGCTAAAAGATGATTTAACAAAAGATAGCGTAATTTCAGGAGCATTTGGTTGGATCATTCACTTTGGCAGCGATGCCTTTCAGTTCTACAAGAAGAATTGCCTGCACAGCAATTTAGTATGTGGATACGTCCATTACAGTGTGTTGTTGCCGACAATATCATGACTTTATATGCACCTAATCGTTTTGTACTTGATTGGGTTCGAGATAAGTATGTAAGTCGTATAAATGAATTGGTCACTTTGCAAGAAAGTACAAATCCTCCTTTACTTAGGTTTGATGTTGGCAGTATTCCAAACCAAAGTAGCTCTCAGAATATTATTAATACTATTCCTCAACTTGTTACCTCGAATAAAAAACGAGAAGAGCCACAAAGTAACTTACCTAAAACGACCAATGTTAGAGTTAAATATACCTTTGACAATTTCGTTGAAGGTAAGTCTAACCAATTAGCACGTGCTGCCGCTTCTCAAGTTGCTGATAATCCTGGTTCTGCTTACAATCCTTTATTTATTTATGGCGGTACAGGTTTAGGTAAAACTCATTTATTACACGCTGTTGGTAATGGTATTTTACTGAATAAACCCAATGCAAAGATCGCCTACATGCACTCTGAACGTTTTGTTCAAGACATGGTGCGCGCTTTACAAAATAATGCGATGGAAAAATTTAAGCATTACTACCGTAGTGTCGATGCATTACTGATAGATGATATTCAATTCTTTGCCGGTAAAGATCGTACCCAAGAAGAATTTTTCCATACTTTTAATGCTTTGCTTGAAGGTAATCAACAAATTATTTTAACCAGCGACCGTTATCCTAAAGAAGTCGATGTTGAAGACAGACTTAAATCTCGTTTCGGTTGGGGATTAACGATAGCAATAGAACCACCTGAGCTAGAAACACGCGTCGCCATTCTTAAGCGTAAAGCTCAAGAAAGTCATATTAATTTGGCTGACGAAGTTGCGTTTTTTATAGCTAAACGTTTACGTTCTAATGTTCGTGAGTTAGAAGGGGCATTGAATCGCGTTATTGCTAATGCTAATTTTACTGGTCGGCCAATTACTATTGATTTTGTCCGCGAAGCATTACGAGATTTGCTTGCCTTACAAGACAAGTTAGTTACTATCGATAATATCCAACGAACTGTTGCAGAATATTATAAAATTAAAGTTGCCGATTTACTTTCAAAACGTAGAAATAGATCTGTTGCTAGACCTAGACAAATTGCAATGGCATTATCTAAAGAGTTAACTAATCATAGTTTACCTGAGATAGGAGATGCCTACGGTGGGCGAGATCATACGACTGTTCTCCATGCATGTCGAAAAGTTAAAGCGTTACGCGAAGAGTCGCATGATATTAAGGAAGATTATTCTAATTTAACTAGAACACTTTCGTCATAGCTTTCGTTATAATAATAAGTACATAAAAAGATAGGTAGATAAATGAAGTTTTCATTAAATAGGGAATTATTACTGAAACCACTTTTATTGGTTTCTGGTGCCGTAGAACGTAAAAGTACATTACCTATCCTTGGTAATATTCTTTTAGATATAAGTGGGCAGTCACTTACGTTAACAGCCACTGATTTAGAACTTGAAATGGTATCTAGTACGCAAATAGATAACCAAGGCGAGGACGGAAAAATTACTATTCCCGCCCGCAAGCTTCTCGATATCTGTAAAAGTTTACCCGAAGATTCAATGTTATCTTTTGAATCGAATAATGAAGCAATCATTATCAGTACCGGCAGAAGTAAATATTCTTTAGCAACGCTACCTGCTGCTGACTTTCCTAATATAGAAGAGTGGAAAGGTGATGTTGAATTTCAAATATTTAAATCTGACTTGCTTCGATTAATAGAAAGCACTCATTTTTCTATGGCAAATCAAGATGTTAGGTACTACCTTAACGGTATGTCTATTGAGACAGAAGGCAACGAAATTCGCTCTGTAGCTACTGACGGTCACCGTTTAGCGATATGTAAAATTTCGTCTAATGAATTAACACTGCCGTCTAGACAAGTTATTGTGCCTCGCAAAGGTATCTTAGAAATTATTCGTTTACTTGACCCAGTCGAAGAAAACGTTCAAGTCTTTTTAGGCTCAAATCATATTCGCATTATTGATAGTGGCTTTTCATTTACCAGTAAATTAGTCGATGGTCGTTTTCCTGACTACCGTCGTGTTTTACCGCGTAATGGTGATAAAGTACTCAACACCAGTAAAGAAAATTTACGACAACTATTATCACGCGCTTCTATTTTATCTAATGATAAATTTAAAGGTGTTCGTCTTAACTTTTCTAAGCACGAATTAAAAATTACCGCTAATAATCCTGAACAAGAACAAGCCGAAGAAATATTAGAAATTGATTTTCCTTACGAGGAAGTTGAAATAGGTTTCAACGTAAATTATGTTCTAGATGTTCTAAACGCAATAAAAGAGCCTGAGGTTAAATTTACTTTAGCAGATGCAAATAGTAGTGTAGTTATTGAAGGTGCTGAAAGCAACGAAGCTATTTATGTTGTTATGCCAATGCGACTTTAATGAGTATAGAAAAACTTACCGCTTATGATTTTAGAAATTTAGCAGCAGATACCATTGAATTAAACGATAATATAAATTTTATTATCGGTGATAACGGCAGTGGTAAAAGCAGTTTACTTGAAGCTATTTTTTACTTGGGTCATGGTAAGTCTTTTAGAACGTCGCAAGTTGAAAATTTAGTCACTCACAATAAAAGTAAATTCATTGTTAGTGCTAAAGACGATAAAGGATTACAGTTAGGTGTTGCCAAAGATTTTGCTACCGGCTTAACAGAAATTAAAATTGCTGGAGAAAAGCATAGACAGCTTTCTCAATTAGCAATAAATATTGCGGTACAAGTTATTACACCAGAAAGTTTTAAATTATTTTTTGGTGGACCGAAACAAAGAAGACGTTTCATTGATTTAGGATTGTTTCACGTGAAACATTCATTTTCAGATTGTTGGAAAGAATTTTCAAGAATACTAAAACAAAGAAATGCTTGTTTACGTAATAGGGCTGATGTTGATACCTTAGATTATTGGAGCCAAGTATTCTGCGAGGCATCGGTAAGGGTTGCAAAATTACGTGACGAATATATTAAGGAACTTTCTCTTGAGCTTCAACCTTGGTTAGAGTTGATGTTGCCTAGTTTAGCTGAAGGTATATCAATATCTTATAGTCAAGGTTGGAATAGTAAAAAAACATTGAGTGATGTGTTATTACAAAATAGAGAGAGAGAAAAAAAAGCAGGCTTTAGTTTATACGGCGCACAAAAGTTTGATGTGAAATTTTTAACGGGTAATGTGGTGATCGACAATCAGTTATCACGTGGCCAACAAAAGTTGTTTTTACTGGCGTTAACTTTCGCGCAAGCTAAGTTAATAGAAAAAGTTAAGCGAGTAAAACCAATTTTATTAATTGACGATGTTGGTGCGGAACTAGACTTAAATTCTAGAACCTTATTAAACAACGCGATAAATAAATTAGACTGCCAAGTTATCATCACGGCAATTGATAAAATCGCAGTAGAACCTTTGGTTCCTACTGATAATAATTATAAGATGTTTCACGTGAAACATGGACAAATCTCAGCAATAGGTAAATAGGCTATACGCTATGACAGTAGAAAATGAATACGGCTCAGACAGTATCAAAGTTCTAAAAGGACTTGATGCTGTACGTAAAAGACCAGGAATGTACATTGGTGACACGGATGATGGCAGTGGCTTGCATCATATGGTATTTGAAGTTTTAGATAATTCTATCGATGAAGCCTTAGCAGGTCATTGTACTGAAATTGTTGTTAAAATACACATAGACGGCTCTGTATCGGTTAGAGATGATGGTCGTGGTATTCCAACTGACATTCACCCTGAAGAAGGTATTTCTGCTGCTGAAGTTATCATGACAGTACTTCATGCAGGTGGTAAATTCGGTGGTGAAGACTCTGGCTATAAAGTTTCAGGTGGTCTTCATGGTGTTGGTATTTCTGTAGTAAATGCTTTAAGTAGTAAGCTAAAACTGAATATTCGCCGAGCAGGTAAATTATTTGAGCAGATATATCACGAAGGTGTTGCTGAAGCGCCTTTAGCTGAAGTTGGTGTTAGTGATAAAACCGGTACTGAAGTACGTTTTTGGCCAAGTGAAAAGACCTTCACAGATATTTTATTCCACTATGACTTATTAGTTAAACGTATCCGTGAGTTATCTTTCTTAAACTCTGGTATTTCAATTCGATTAATTGATGAACGTGAAAAAGGTAAAGAAGACCATTTTAAATTTGATGGTGGTATTCAAGCTTTCGTCGATTACCTTAATACCAATAAAACACCCGTCAATGAAGAAATATTCTATTTTGATTTAGCGCGTGAAGACGGCATTATTGTTGAAGTTGCTATGCAATGGAATGATGGTTTCCAAGAAAGTATTCATTGTTTTACTAATAATATTCCTCAACGTGATGGTGGTACTCACTTAAGCGGTTTCCGTACTGCTTTAACACGTACACTAAATAGTTACATGGTTAAAGAAGGCCTTAATAAAACAAAGAAAGGTGGTAGCACAGAAACAAGTGCTTCGGGTGATGACGCTCGTGAAGGACTAACTGCGGTAATCTCGGTTAAAGTACCTGATCCTAAGTTCTCATCGCAGACCAAAGATAAATTGGTATCTTCAGAAGTAAAAACGGCTGTTGAACAAGCGATGGGCGAAAAACTTGGTGAATACCTTTTAGAAAAACCTTCTGTTGCTCGTACTATTATCATGAAGATAGTTGATGCAGCTAGAGCGCGAGAAGCTGCTCGTAAAGCCCGTGAAATGACGCGCCGTAAAGGTGCATTAGATATTGCTGGCTTACCGGGTAAATTAGCGGATTGTCAGGAAAAAGATCCTGCTCTTTCTGAACTATATATTGTCGAAGGAGACTCTGCTGGCGGCTCTGCCAAGCAGGGGCGAAATCGTAGAAACCAAGCAATATTACCGTTGAAAGGTAAAATTCTTAACGTTGAAAAAGCACGCTTTGATAAAATGATTTCATCACAAGAAGTTGGAACATTAATCACCGCCTTAGGTTGTGGTATTGGTCGTGATGAATATAATCCAGAGAAACTTCGTTATCACAGTATCATCATTATGACCGATGCCGATGTCGATGGTTCTCACATACGTACATTATTACTAACGTTTTTCTATCGTCAAATGCCAGAAATAATGGAACGTGGTCATATCTTTATTGCTCAACCACCACTTTATAAAGTGAAAAAAGGTAAGCAAGAGCGTTATATTAAAGATGATGACGGCTTAACAGAGTACTTAACAACGTTAGCTCTAGATAGTGCCGAGATTTATGTTAATGAATCAGCACCAGCTATTTCCGGCTTAGCTTTAGAACAGTTAGTAAAACAGTATCGTAAAACGCACGACATTATTAAGCGTGTTTCACGTCAAATACCTGCTGATATATTAGAAAAAATGATCTACAGCAGAGAAATTGTTAAAACTGATTTCCATGATAAAGCGTTAGTAGAAGCATGGGTTGGTGACTTAGTCGCACAATTAGACGAACAAGATGGTAATGGTTCTATCTATTCTGCAGATATTAAGCATGACCAAGAAAGAAATATCTATTATCCAAGTTTCAACGTTCGCCAACATGGTATTGATCATATTTATGATTGTGGTTATGAATTCATTCATTCAAAAGAATTTGAAACTATTTTTGGTTTAAATACTGCTATCAATGGTCTCATTGAAGAAGGTGGTTATGTTAAACGTGGTGAAAAAATTAAAACGGTTACTACTTTTGAAGACGCACTAACATGGTTAATGGCTGAATCAAAACGTGGTCAGTATATACAACGTTATAAAGGATTGGGTGAAATGAACCCAAGCCAGTTATGGGAAACCACCATGGATCCTGAAACTCGTCGTATGTTACAAGTTACCATTGAAGACGCTATTGCCGCGGATCTATTGTTCACTACATTAATGGGTGATCATGTTGAACCACGTAGAAACTTCATTGAAGCGAATGCGTTAAACGTAGCTAACTTAGATATATAGTTAAGCGCGTTATTTTAAAATTATAAATGCCCGGACATCAAATCTGGGCATTTTAACATTCTGCAATACGGTAATAGCTAAAGTAAATTGATTACTGAGTAAAAACTCAAAGTTTGTTAACTTGTTACTAGGTTAATAATAATGCAATCGGTATACTTAATATCATTAGCCGTTATCGGTAAAACTCACACGAATAATGAATCGGAAAATTATGAGTACGTTCAATATAAAAACATTTCAAGGATTAATCTTTCAGTTACAAGACTACTGGTCACGTCAAGGTTGTGTCATCGTACAACCGCTTGATCTTGAAGTCGGCGCTGGTACTTTTCACCCAATGACATTTTTACGTTCTATTGGTCCTGAGCCAATGAGCAGTGCTTATGTTCAACCTTGTCGCCGTCCCACTGATGGCCGTTATGGTGAAAACCCTAATCGGTTACAACATTACTATCAATTCCAAGTCATGTTAAAACCTTCGCCGAAAAATATTCAAGAATTATACTTAAATTCTTTAAAAGAACTGGGCATTGATCCTCTAGTTCATGATATCCGCTTTGTTGAAGACAACTGGGAATCACCAACGCTAGGCGCGTGGGGACTAGGATGGGAGATTTGGTTAAACGGCATGGAAGTATCACAATTTACTTACTTCCAACAAGTAGGTGGCTTAGAGTGTACGCCAGTCACAGGTGAGATAACCTATGGCTTAGAACGCTTAGCTATGTATATTCAAAATGTGGATAGTATCTATGACTTAGTGTGGGCTGATGGTCCTATGGGTACTGTACTTTATGGTGATGTGTTTCATCAAAATGAGGTTGAGCAGTCAACGTATAATTTTGAGCATGCAGATGTCGATGCTTTGTTTAATACCTTTGATCAATGTGAAAAAGATAGCCAGAAGTTAATTGCAGCAGGTTTAGCATTACCTGCCTACGAGCAAGTTATGAAAGCCTCACACGCTTTTAACCTATTAGACGCTCGTCACGCTATTTCAGTGACCGAACGCCAACGTTATATACTTAGAGTCAGAACATTATCAAAAGCTTGTGCACAGGCTTATTACGATAAGCGTGAAGAATTAGGTTTTCCTCTTTGTAAAAATAATAATACTGCTGGTGGGAAATCATAATGAACACAGAAACACTACTAATAGAGCTAGGTACTGAAGAATTACCACCGAAGTCATTAAAAAATCTTGCCGTTACATTTTACCAGCAAATAAAAGATCAATTAGATAGCGCAGGTTTAACTTACGAAGATATTCAATGGTTTGCTACACCACGTCGTTTAGCGGTAAAGGTCAGTCAGTTAGTTGAAAAACAGGCCGATAAAGAAATTGAGAAACGGGGTCCTGCCATAGATGTAGCATTTGATGCTGAAGGCAATCCTAGCAAAGCCGCGCAAGGTTGGGCACGTTCCAATGGTATTAGTGTTGAGGAAGCTCAGCGCTTAAAGACTGACAAAGGTGAATGGTTATTACATCGCGCGACACAAACAGGAAAAACCATAGCAGAGTTAATTCCTGCTATGGTTAATATTGCGGTAAGCAAACTACCTGTTCCAAAACCTATGCGTTGGGGCAGTACTCGTACTCAATTTATTCGCCCAGTCCATACCTTGACCATAATGTTTGGCGCAGAAATCATTGCCGGTGAAACTTTAGAGGTAACTTCAAGTAATGTTGTCACGGGCCATCGTTTTCATCATGAAGGTTTCGTTACTTTAGCGCATGCAAATGAATACGAAGACAAATTAACGTCTGCATTTGTTCAAGTTAATTACCAAGAGCGCCAAGCATTAATTTTGTCAGAAATTAATAAAGCCGCTCAGCAATTAGATGGTGTTGCATTAATTGACGATGAGTTATTGGAAGAAGTTACTGGTTTAGTTGAATGGCCAGTAATATTAATTGGTAGTTTTGACAAAGCCTTTTTAGATGTTCCCGCTGAACCACTTATTTATTCAATGAAAGATCACCAAAAATACTTTCCGGTAAATGACAAAAATGGTCAATTATTAAATAAGTTTATTTTTGTAACCAACATTGAAAGCAAAGACCCTATTCAAGTGATTAAGGGCAATGAAAAAGTTATTCGTCCGCGCTTGGCAGATGCGGAGTTTTTCTTTAAAACAGATAAGAGCAAAACGTTAGCGTCACGTTTAGAAAGTCTATCATCGGTATTATTTCAGAAACAGTTAGGAACATTAAAAGAGAAATCTGAACGTATTGCTTCATTAAGCGCAGTTATCGCCGGACAAATAGGCGAAAACACGGAACAAGCAAAACGAGCAGGTTTACTCAGCAAAACTGATTTGATGTCTGATATGGTATTAGAGTTTCCCCAAGTACAAGGTACTATGGGTAAATATTATGCTGAGAATGATGGCGAAGCACCTGAAGTTGCTCAAGCCTTAGAAGATCAATATAGACCTAGATATGCGGGTGATGCCTTACCTGAAGGTAATATTGGTTGTGCAGTCGCTATAGCTGATAAAATTGACAGCTTAGTGGGCATTTTTGGTATTAACCAAGCTCCTAAAGGTGATAAAGACCCTTTTGCCTTACGTCGCGCGGCAATTGGTTTGATCCGAATTATCATAGAGAAAAAATTACCATTAGATATCAATACTTTAATTAAAGAAAGTGTTGGTTTATATGGTGATAAACTTTCAAATGAAAACGTTAATGTTCAAGTTGTTGATTTTATTTTGGGTAGATTCAGAGCCTATTACCAAGAGCAAGGTATATCAGTTGACGTTATTCAAGCGGTATTAGCCAATGCGCCAACTGAACCTTTAGACTTTGAAAAACGTATTAAAGCGGTAAGTCACTTTAAATCATTGGAACAAGCCGCAACACTAGCTGCCGCTAATAAACGTGTTGGTAATATTTTAGCTAAATTTAGCGGTGAACTTTACCCAACGTTTAAAGCTGATTTAGCCACTGAAACACAAGAAAAAGCGTTAGCTGAAGCATTTAATAAAGTGAAAGCTACGATTGCACCAATGATGTTGGCAAAAGATTACCAGGCGGCATTAACAGAGCTTGCTTGTTTAAAAGCACCGATAGACAACTTTTTTGATAATGTTATGGTGATGGCTGACGATGAAGCGATAAAAACTAATCGTTTAACGCTATTAAATGAAATTAGGAATAGTTTCTTTGCCATTGCTGATGTTGCACTTTTACAATAGGTAAGCGTTAGTCGTATCGACACTTACTTATTGGTGCTGAATATTTAAAAAGGGAAAGTGTTAAGCTTTCCCTTTTTTGATCAAATAAAGGAAAGGTTTTTCATGTGTTTGTTGGGCGATAAGTTCATGATCCATAAAACGACAAAAACTGGGTATATCTCTAGTTGTGGAAGGGTCGTCTGCCGTTATTAATAAAGTTTCTTGAGCGGAAATTTTTCGAATCGATTTCCTTACCATCATGACGGGCTCAGGGCAACGTAACCCAACAGCATCTAAAAAGTGATCGGGATTTTTGAAAACATCTTCAGGGTTATTATTCATGGTGATATACAAAGGAGATAATTAATAAGGCAATGTTAGCAAAAAAAAGGAAAGCAGGGTATCAAGACTAAATTTTATTTATAAAAACTAAATTATCATTACCTTGTAACGACTTTAAAAGCTAAATTATTGATGATAAGTATCAAGCATTACAGAATGCTAATTTCACTTGCTTTGTTGGGCTATGCATGAAAAATTAAGGGTAACTGCTAGCTAGTCTGTTAAGTGGTAGGGTTACAGATGTAAACAGAAACGTTTTTAGGTAGAACGGGTCAATTAACGGCCAAGGGAAGTAAATTTTCTTATAATTAAGGTAACGCTATGTTTCGTTTAACATCGTCAGTGTTAATAATATTCTCACTTTTCCTCTCAAGTACAATTAGTGCAACAACATCAATTAGTCAAACCAGTATTCGTGGTGCATTTCAAGAAGCGGAAAAGTACGTCTGGCAACCCAATTCATTGCATTATCAAACCTTATATCAGCAGCTACACTATTACCCATTGCAGCCTTACTTAGATCAGCAACGATTAATGTATGGCATGAATATGTCATATACAGGTGAAATTAGTCAGTTTCTTGAAACATATCGCGGATCACCACTCGACTGGCCGCTGCGTAAAAAATGGCTGAACTATTTAGCTAAACGAGACAAGGCATTATTATTTCAGGACTTCTTTAAGCCGACCTCTGATGTGGAATTAACCTGTCAGTATTATCGTTATCAATTACAATCAGGCGTGGCGGAGTCAAAAATTTTATCTAAAGTCACTAAGCTCTGGGTGGTAGGAAAGTCTCAGCCGAAAGTGTGTGATCCACTTTTTACGCTTTGGCAAAAAGCAGGTTATAGAACCGATGAACGTATATGGCAACGTATAGCTCTGGCTGCAGATGGCGGCAAACACACCTTAATCCCTTATTTGACTCAATTACTACCAAAAAAAGATCAGTATTTAGGCAGCTTATGGCATAAAGTGCGACGTGATCCTGCTTACATTAGCAATATGAAACGCTTTCCACAGAAATCCGTTAAAGAAGCCTCTATTGCCGCTTATGGTTTAAAACGTTTAATTTGGCGTGACTCTGAAAAAGCGTTAAAGACATATAGTAAGGCTATCGAAGTATTACCTTTTTCAGAAGCACAACAACAGCAAATTGTTTTAAAATTCGCTATTGCGTTAGCCAGTAAAGATCATAAAAGCTCAGCGATATGGCTAGCTAAAGTGGATGAGAAACTGCAGTCGACAAACATTGTGCAATGGAGAATGGCAGATCTACTTAGAGATCAGGATTGGCCAGCAATTAAAGCTGATTTAAGGGCACTACCTGAAAAATCACACCAGAAAAATCAATGGCGTTACTGGTATGGACGTAGCTTACTTGAAACAGGAGAAAAAGCACTAGGGCATGAGGTGTTAAGTGAACTAGCGAATAAACGTCATTACTATGGGTTCCTTGCTGCAAGTGCAATAAAGCAAAGTGTTAACCTACAAAATTATCCATTAGCGATTACTAGTGCTGAAAAAGTCGCTTTATTAAAAAACCCAGCAGCAAAGCGGGCTTTTGAATTTTTCCATATTGGACGTTTTCATCAAGCTCGGCTTGAGTGGAATTATTGGTTGTCGCGGTTAAGTGATCGAGAAAAACTGGTCGCATCAAGAATAGCCTATGAGGCACAATGGTATGATCGTGCCATTTTTACCTTATCTAAAGTGGGGTATTTGAATGATGTTGATTTACGTTTTCCATTAGCATTTGCTGATGAAATAACGCATTCATCCGGAATTTACAAAATAAATCCTGCCTGGGCATTTGCAATAGCGCGCAGAGAGAGCTCATTTATGGCCGATGCTAACTCACCCGCAGGCGCAAAGGGGTTAATGCAAGTTATGCCCGCAACAGCTAAACATTTACAGAAGCGTAAAGTGACTAACAAGCGTTTAATGAATGCGAAAGACAATATAAAACTAGGTACAAAGTATTTAAAACGTTTACTTGACCGACATGATGGTAATCAAGTGCTTGCTACAGCGGCTTATAATGCCGGTCCGTATCGTGTTCGGAGTTGGTTAAAAGGCTTGGAGCCTATGCCTGCAGATATTTGGATAGAGACGATTCCTTATAAAGAAACACGTGAGTATGTGAAAAGTGTTATGGCGTATCAAGAAATATATCAAATAAAAGTAGGGCAGGATGTATCACTCTTTGATCAGATATTCTCGATGAGTATTGCTCAGTAAATTCAAACGTTAGAAGAGTATGATATGATATTGGAAAATTTTCAGAGGCGCGATCAATGATCAAATTAGCAACACTTTACCCAGCCCATATTAGCGAGCTTCAGCAACGGTCGAAGTCTGTTTTAAAACGTGAGAATCTACAAGGTTTAGTGATTCATTCTGGTCAAGAAATTAAAGTATTTCTCGATGATTATGGTTACCCCTTTAAAGTAAATCCTCATTTTAAAGCTTGGTTGCCATTAGTGAATATTCCCAATTGCTGGTTGATTATTAATGGTGAAGATAAACCAACACTTATCTATTATCAACCTATTGATTTTTGGCATAAAATTATACCTTTAGCTAATGACTATTGGAATGATTTTTTTGATGTTAAAGTGCTGACCAAAGCGACTGATGTTGAGAAGTTGCTACCCTATGATAAAACCGATTTTGCCTATATAGGCGAACATATTGAAGTAGCAAAAGCGCTAGGATTTAAAAATATAAACCCTGAGCCTTTACTCAATTACATACATTATCATCGCGCTTATAAAACGCAATATGAACAAGAGTGTTTACGTAAGTCGAACGCGATTGCTGTTACTGGTCATAAAGCGGCAAAAAGCGCTTTCTTGCAAGGCTCGTCAGAATTTGATATTCAGCAAGCCTATTTAAAAGCAACCAATCATACCGGCGACGAAACACCTTATGGCAATATTGTTGCACTGAACACGAATACCTCAATTTTACATTACACCGCTTTAGATCGTGGCGTACCGCAAGCACATCGTTCATTTTTAATTGATGCAGGCGCAAGTTTTAATGGTTATGCTTCTGATATAACTCGTACTTATTCATTTAAACGAGATAAGTTTGCTGAATTGATTGCCCGCATGAACAAATTGATGCTCAATGCTGTTGATGGCTTAAAACCCGGAAAAAGCTATGTAGATTTACATATTGAAACCTATCGCGATATTGGTAATGTCTTACATGAATTCGGCTTTATTAACGTTGATGTTGATACGGCAGTTGAAACGGGTATTATTTCAACCTTCTTTCCACATGGTTTAGGTCATCATTTAGGTCTACAAACTCATGATGTTGGCGGCTTTATGGCCGACGAACGCGGCACACATGCTAATACACCAGAACAACATCCCTTTTTACGTACTTCACGTATTATTGAAAGTAACCAGGTATTTACCATTGAACCAGGGTTATATTTTATTGAATCATTATTGGCCGATCTTAAAGCTTCAAAAAATGGCAAAATGATAAATTGGGAAAAAATAGAGGCTATGCGTCCATTTGGTGGCATTCGTATTGAAGATAATATTATTGTTCATCAATTGCATAACGAAAATATGACCCGTGAATTAGAGTTGAAATAACCCTTAAGACTATATTCACGACTTTATATTTTATGAACAAACCTTACAAAGTAGCGGCTAACGGTATTGTTGATGAAACAATCGTTAGCCGTAGTCGTTTTATTTGTTTTATTTCCCCATGTACAAGCCCCGAAGATGCTAAAGAACTATTAATTAACTGTCGAAAATTACATCCTCAAGCAAGCCATCATTGCTATGCATTTCTCACAGGAAAACCAGATGATAGCCAAGGTTATGGCTCTTCTGATGATGGTGAACCTTCGGGTACAGCAGGACGACCGATGTTAGCTGTTTTACAAGGAGGTCATGTTGGTGAGTTATGTGCAATAGTTGTTCGTTATTTTGGCGGTACTAAGCTCGGTACGGGTGGGTTACAACGGGCTTATGGTGGCAGTGTTCGTCAAGCATTATTGTTAGTAGAAACAAGTACAAAAGTTCCTATGGTAGAAAAGCAATTAACGTGCGATTACGGACAGATAAACGATGTCTTGTATTTTGTTGAACAAGCTAAGGGTGAAATTATTCAACAAGACTTTGCCGCTCAAGTAGAATTGATTATAGCGTTACCTGAAGAACAACTAACAAAAGTTAAGCAACAATTACAAACGCTTTCTGCCGGGTTATTAACCCTTAGGTCTACTGACCCGTAATATAAGATAATATCAGATAAAAAAGGATACCTTCATGCCACATTGTATTATCGAATATTCACAAGAACTGGCTCAAGAACTAGATATTAAAGAAATTATGTCTGCCGTTTTTGCAGGAGCAGTTAAGTCTTTATTATTTTCTCCGACTGATATTAAAGTAAGAGCAACACCCTTTAAATATTTTACTGTGGGAAATGAAAGTCAAACTAGCAATAATCAACAAAGGTTTATTCATGTTTGTTGCAAAATCCTGTCAGGTCGCAATTTAGAACAAAGGCAAGAGCTATCTAAACTCGTGTTAAGTCATCTAAATTCCTTTGCTATTAAATCAATTTCAATTAGCGTCGAAATAGTCGATATGGAACGTGAATCTTATAATAAACGTGTCAGCTGAATAAATTAAAGACGAAATAGGTGATTTAAAGTCGCAGTGTTTATCTTTATGCTTTATCATCAAAAAACATGTGGTCGATGACTTTACTGAATAATAAAAATTAACTCGTGCAAATAAAAAATATCATTCGAATTCTTGGCTTACTGGTTGCTCTGTTGAGTGTAACCATGTTACCGCCTGCTTTAATTGCACTATTATACCGTGATGGTGGTGGTGTCTCCTTTCTGACTGCATTTCTGTTTTGCTTATTTGCAGGTCTACTTGCTTGGTATCCGTTTAAAAATGAAAAAAGTGACTTGCGCGCACGTGAAGGCTTTTTAATTGTCGTTTTATTCTGGGTAGTACTGGCGAGTTTCTCTGCGGTGCCGCTTTTGCTCTTAGACAAGCCTAATTTATCTGTTGCAGATGCTTTTTTTGAATCATTTTCTGGCTTAACAACAACTGGGGCGACCATCTTAAAAGAGATTGATGGTTTACCGCATGCAGTACTTTGGTATCGCCAGCAATTACAGTGGCTTGGCGGTATGGGTATTATAGTTTTAGCGGTTGCCGTTTTACCTATGCTAGGTATTGGTGGTATGCAGCTTTACCGTGCTGAAACACCGGGACCGGTTAAAGATTCAAAAATGACGCCGCGCATTGCCGATACAGCAAAACATTTATGGTATATATATTTATTTTTAACTATTGCCTGTGCGATTAGTTATTGGGGAGCAGGCATGTCTATCTTTGATGCCATTTGTCATGCTTTCTCAACAATTGCTATCGGGGGTTACTCTACACATACCGACAGTATCGGCTATTTTAATAGCCCCGCGATAAATTTTGTTTGTGTGTTTTTCTTGCTGATCGCTGGGGTAAATTTTGCGCTGCATTTTGCTGTATTGCACAGTCGCTCCTTAAAAAATTACTTCTTCGATCCAGAATTTAAAGTCTTTATTGCTATCCAATTTGTATTAACACTCATTTGTTTAATTGTGCTGTTAGCAACAGGCACTTACGAAGATGGTTTTGAAGCATTCGACCAAGCCTTATTCCAGTCAGTTTCTATTAGTACCACCGCCGGCTTTGCAACAACCAGCTTTGCCGATTGGCCGACATTACTGCCAATACTTCTAATCTTTGCTAGTTTTATTGGTGGCTGTGCGGGGAGTACAGGTGGCGGAATGAAAGTTGTACGAGTGGTACTTTTATATCTACAAGGCTTACGAGAATTAAACCGTTTAGTACATCCTAAAGCTGTTTTTACGATAAAATTAGGTCGTAAAGCTTTACCTGATCGTGTTGTTGAAGCGATATGGGGCTTTTTCTCAGCTTATGCTGCGGTATTTATTATTTGTATGTTGTTACTGCTTGCCACAGGTATGGACGACATTACGGCTTTTACAGCAGTGGCTGCTTGTCTGAATAACTTAGGTCCAGGCTTAGGTGCTGTAGCCGCAAATTTTGCTGAGATCACCGATTTCAGTAAATGGGTATTAATTGTTGCTATGCTCTTTGGGCGATTAGAAATATTTACTTTATTAGTACTCTTTACTCCAGGTTTCTGGCGCTCTTAGATGTAGAGTATAGTGTAATAATAGAAACGAAAAACCCCAGATAAATCTGGGGTTTTTTATGTCTCGATATTCACTTTTTATCTTAATAAAATGTTAGCGCGTCAACATGGAAAAGTTTCTCTACATCATAAATATAACGTTTATTGACTAAGAAAAGAATAACATGATCTTCTGACATTATCTTGGTGTCAGAGTGAGCAATCAACACTTCATCCTGTCTAACAATGGCGCCAATGGTAGTCCCCGGCGGCAACTTTATTGCTTGGATGGTTTTACCGACTACTTTTGAAGATTTTTCATCACCTTTAGCAATAATTTCAATCGCTTCTGCAGCACCACCACGTAAGCTATATACGTTATCAATACTACCACGGCGTACATGTGTCAATAATGCCGAGATAGTAGCGTGTTGGGGTGATACGGCAATATCGATATCGCTGCCATGTACTAAATCTATATAAGCACTTCGCTGAATAAGCACCATCGCTTTACGTACACCTAAGCGCTTAGCTAACAAAGATGACATAATATTTGCTTCATCGTCGTTGGTGACGGCAATAAACACATCAAATTGATCAATATGTTCTTCGAGTAACAGTTCTTGGTCGGAAGAGTCACCAATAAAAACTAAGGTATCATTGAGCTCAGAGGCTAAGTATTCCGCACGCTTTGGTGAACGTTCAATAAGTTTAACTTGATGATTCTTTTCTAATATTTTAGCTAAGCCGGCGCCTATATTACCACCGCCAGCGATCATTATTCTTTTATATGAGGCTTCAAGTTTTTGCAGTTCATTCATTACCGCACGAATATGGATAGTGGCAGCAATAAAAAACACTTCATCATCTGCTTCAATAACGGTAGTACCCAGCGGACGGATAGGTTTTCCGTTACGATAAATAGCCGCTACTCGTGTGTCAACATTAGGAATATGCTCGCGCAAAGTTGACAGGGCATGACCAACCAATAACCCCCCGTAATAAGCTTTTACGGCAACTAAACTGACTTTTCCTTGGGCAAACTCTAAGACTTGTAGTGCACCCGGGTAATCAATTAAACGCGCAATATCACGAGTAACTAATTGTTCTGGAGCAATAACATGGTCTACGGGGATGTTTTTTGATTGAAAGAGTTCTTTTTGGTAGCGCAATATTTGTGATGAACGAATTCGGGCTATTTTATTTGCGGTGTTAAATAAAGTATAACAAATTTGGCAGGCGAGCATATTCGTTGCATCATCACTACTTACCGCGATAACCAACTCGGCATCCTCTGCACCCGCTTGCTTTAATACGTCTGGGTGACAGCCATTACCAATGACAACTTGCAAGTCCATTTTATCTTGTAATTCATGCAAGGTTTCTGCATTGGTATCAATGAGCGTAATATCGTTACGCTCACCAACAAGATTTTCAGCTAATGTTCCGCCCACTTGCCCTGCGCCAATTATTATTATTTTCATAAGTTAACTTTAATTTTTAGTTTTTAAGCGGCTAGGTTGAAAGATCATCAGAGCCTATATTGTTTTTTCTAATTTAGCGTAATAAAAACCGTCCATTGATTGCTCATTTGGCAAGATTTGCCAGCCTATGTCGGTTTTCTCATTTGTTATTGATACTAATTTAGCATTGTTATTCTCAGATAAGAACTCTTCTATCTGTTGAATATTTTCTTTGGGTAAAATACTACAGGTTGCATAAAGCAAAATACCGCCAGGTTTAAGTAAAGACCAAATGTTTTTTAATATTTGTTGCTGCAATATTGCCAGTTTTTCAATGTCTTCTGCTTTTCTCAACCATTTTATATCGGGGTGGCGACGAATTACACCGGTAGCCGAGCAGGGGGCGTCGAGTAAAATACGGTCGAAAAGTTGTCCATCCCACCATTCTTGTGAAGCAGCATCAGCAGTAATTACCTCGGCTGATAAGTTAAGGCGCGATAAGTTTTCTTCTACTCTTAATAAACGACTTTCTTCAATATCAATGGCCGTCATTTTTGCTAAGTCAGGGGTTAATTCTAGAATGTGGCAAGTTTTACCACCTGGGGCAGCACAACAATCAAGTACAAAGTCACCCGCTTGAGTATCGAGTAATATCGCGGCTTGTTGAGCCGCACCATCTTGAACTGAGATCCAACCATCAATAAAGCCAGGAAGCTTATTAACATCTACAGCAGCAACGAGTTTAATCGCTGATGATTTATCGTCAACGAGTGCTACAGGGATTTCTGCTTGCTCGAGTAAAGCTAAATATTCAGTCACATTATGGTGACGTTGATTGACTCTTAACCACATCGGTGGTCGCTCTAAATTAGCATTAAGAATTTCTTGCCATTGATCAGGGTAAGCGTTTTGTACCTTTTTGATAAACCAGCTTGGGTGTGAATATTTTATTGGATCAGGTAACTTCGCTGCGATTTCTGCTGCATCGTCTTTGGCTAGGTTACGTTGAACATTACGTAAGACACCATTAATTAAACCTCTTAAAAAGTCGCACTTTAAAGGTTTTGTTGCTGCTACTGTTTCACTTACCGCCGCGTGGTCAGGAATGCGCGTATGCTTTACTTGATATATGCCCACTAGAATAAGAAAGTGGCCAACCCGTTGTTTACCTTTTAATGGCTTATCCATTAGCTGGCGTAAGTCATATTCAAGTGCTGGTAAATACCGTAAAACGCCGTAACAAAGTTCTTGTAAAAGTCCTTTATCTTTACCTTCTACTTTTGCTTGAGCTTTGGGTAACTCATCGCTAAGGCTTCTGCCTTTATCAACAACAGCAAAACAACACCTTGCCGCTAGGGCTCTAATATTAGTCGCCATTATTGTTCACTCATGTTGTTTGCAGTTAAATTATTGATATGGCTGTTTTCAGCAAACCATAGTGCTTTTCCGTTTAAAATATCACGCGCTGGCATTGGCTTTTTACCGGGTAATTGCAATGATTCTAAGCACAGTGAACCTGAAGTTGTAGCAACAGTAACACCGTTTTTATTTGCTGAAATTATTGTTCCAGGCAGGCAACCATGAGTCTCATCAGTATAGCTGGCTTGCCAAACCCGAATACGATGTTCGATATTTTTTTCATCAGTAAAGGTAAATTGTGCAACTGGCCATGGTATATAAGCACGAATTTTACGATGAAGTTCAACAGCGGGTAATTGCCAATCTAATTCTGCTTCATCTTTATCAAGTTTGGCCGCATAGTTAGCTAAATTATTATCTTGAGGCTCGGCGCTATGCTTGTTCTCAGCCATTAAATCAAGCGTGCTTAGTAAAGCAATAGGGCCGATATCGGCTAATTTTTCATAGAGTGTGGCGCTAGTATCTTGTTGAGTAATTTCACAGGTTGCTTTAGCTATCATGTCTCCGGTATCTAAACCTTTGTCCATCTGCATAATCGTCACACCTGTTTCTTTATCACCGGCCTCTAATGAACGTTGAATAGGTGCGGCGCCACGCCATTTTGGCAATATCGAGCCATGTACATTGACACAGCCTAAACGCGGAGCTTCTAAAATAACCATTGGCAATAATAAGCCGTAAGCGACAACAACCATAATATCAGCATTATAACTGGCTAGCTTTTCTTGATCGCCAGCGTCTTTAAAATTAACTGGTTGCTCAACAACAATACCATGCGATAAAGCGAGTTCTTTGGTAGCACAAGCGGTTAGCTTTTTACCACGTCCAGCACGTTTATCGGGTGGACAGTAAACCGCGACCACTTCATGATGAGAGTTAATTAGCGCCGCCAGATGTTGTGCAGCAAAGTCTGGCGTGCCAGCAAAAATAATTTTAAGAGCTTTTGACAAAGTTTTATTCCGAATTATATTAATAAAAACAATAATTAATTGTTGGCTAAACGAGCTTCTTTTTCTAGTTTTGCTTTTATCCGCTGGCGTTTTAATGGTGATAGATAATCAACAAATAACTTACCATCTAAATGATCTAATTCATGCTGTATACAAACTGCGAGTAATTCAGTTGCATTTAAGGTAAAGGCTTGTCCTTCACGATCGAGCGCTTTCACGGTAACTTCTGTGTAACGGTCAACTTTTGCGTAACAACCGGGCACAGATAAACAACCTTCTTCATTGATTTCGGTCGTATCACTATGGCTAATTATTTCTGGGTTAATCAAGACATAAGACTGGTCTTCGTCTTCTGAAACATTAATGACGACAATACGTTGATGGATATTGACCTGGGTGGCAGCTAAACCCACACCGTTCTCTTCTCGCATGGTCTCAAACATGTCATCAATTATTTGTTGTACATCACTGTTAATATCTTCTACAGGTAACGCTTTAGTGCGCAAGCGTTCGTCAGGAAATCTAAGTACGTTTAAAATAGTCATAAATATTCAAATAATTCGCGAAATATCGCATTGAGTGTTATGTTTCAATTTTAGCTATTAAATATAATTAATAATAGTGGTTTAGGCTAAAAGCTTAATATATCTGTTTAATAGGCGAACTATCATGCTAATACGTAGTTTTTTGTTAATACTCTGCTTGTCTTTTTCAGTATTGGTTACTGCTGATGAGTTAACATTAAATAAAAATGCCCCAAAATCTTACTTTGTTAAAAAGGGGGATACTTTGTGGGATATTTCAGCAATATTTCTCAAGCAGCCTTGGCTCTGGCCAAAGTTGTGGCGATTGAATCCTGATATTGATAATCCTCATTTAATTTATCCTGGTGACGTGCTTCGTTTAGTTTTTGACGAAAAAGGGCAACCAATGTTAGTGCGAGGAAAGCCTGAACTTAAATGGTCGCCCCGAGCACGAGTTAAATTAAAAGATCAATCTGCTATTTCAAGTTTATCCTTGGACGTTATTGCACCTTATATTAATTACAGTAGCATTTTATCTGAAGATGACATTGCAAAGCTCCCTTATATACTAGGGAGTGATGAAGGTTATAATTCTAGTATTGACGGCTTTAATCTCTATGTAAACGGCGAATTAGAGTTAGGCAAAGGTTATGGTATATATCAGAAAGAAAAGCCTATTTATGACCCTGAAACACAAGAACTTTTAGGCTACAACATTAGTGTTTTAGGTACCGGAAAAGTCATACGCACCGGTGATATTGACAATAAAGTGCCTGCTACCTTGTATGTCGATGGCGTTAAAGAAGAAATTCGTTCCGGTGATTTTATTCTGCCCGTCAATGAAAACCAACAATACCCGTCATTTTTTAGTCTAAAGCCAGCGACTAAGTCGTTACGTGGACTAATTATCAACAGTATGAGTGGGTTAAGTGAATTTGGAAAACTCGACGTTGTAATGATTAATCGTGGCGCCGAACATGCTGTTGAGCAAGGAGATATTGTTTCGGTAAAACGGATCAGCCCAGGTGTTGTTGAAACAAGTAATGGCCCAACGTATAGCAAAGATGCTTCACGCTGGAATCGTATGGCAAATATTGAGAGCTCTGATTATAAAATGCCAGAAGAAGTTGTTGGCGAAATGATGGTTTTTAAAGTGTATCAGCAAGTGAGTTTAGCGCTCGTTATGCGTTCAAGTAAACCGCTTCGATTACAAGATATTATTACTTCACCCGTGGAAAACTAACCGACTGGCAATTCATCTTAATTTATAAGTAAAACCGCTGTACTTAGGGAGAAGACAGTGACAATAAAGTATAATTTAGCTGTTACCCCTCAACAGGGCGATGAGTATAACAAGAAAAGCGTGAGTCACTTTTGGCTGGCGCTTAAGCTTATACCACGCCTAGCTATCGATAAAAAATTAAGACTTGTTGAACTCTTTGGAGTAGAACAACTTTTTCATTCCTCACAAGAACTGTCATCATTAAATCTTACTCAAAAACAGATAGCGGCGATTAGATCTCCTGATTGGCAAAGAATTTCTGAAATTATTGCCGCCACTGAACGATGTATTAGTGCCATTATTCCTTTTGTTGACTCTCGTTACCCTTCACAGTTAAAGCAAATTTATGATCCGCCATTGGTTTTATTTGCCCAAGGAAATATTAGCCTATTAAATCAAATGCAAATTGCGATGGTCGGTAGCCGAGATGCCAGTATTAATGGTCGAGAGAATGCGTTTAAATTTGCACAGCAGTTAGCAAATGCTGGATTAGTGGTAACGAGTGGTTTAGCGCTAGGTATAGATGGCGCCGCTCACCAGGGGACGTTATCGGCAGGAGGTAAAACCATCGCGGTTGTCGCGACCGGTTTAGATCAGGTCTATCCAGCAAGGCATAGATTATTAGCAAAAAACATTCTAGACAATGACGGTGCTATTATCAGTGAGTTTCCTCCAAACACCCCACCTAAGCCAGGTTATTTCCCCAAACGAAATAGATTGATTAGTGGTTTAAGTGTGGGGGTGCTGGTGGTTGAAGCTACGATTAAAAGTGGCTCTTTGATAACCGCTCGATGCGCCATAGAACAAAATCGTGACGTGTTTGCTATCCCAAGTACCATTAATAACCCACAAGCTAAAGGGTGTCACTGGCTGATTAAACAAGGTGCTAAACTTGTCGATAATATTGCCGATATAGTTGATGAATTAGATCTACTGCCACAAAGAGGTCTACACTTAACGATAAACAAAGAGAAAGAACAACGCTTAGAAAAAAGTCAAAAACAACACTTGTTTAACGATTCATTGTTAGCTAGTGTGGGTTATGAGATCACCCCCGTAGATATGGTGGTTTCACGAAGCAAATTACCGATAGATGTCGTACTAACTCGGTTAACAATGTTAGAGCTTAAAGGTCTGGTTGCTACGGTTCCAGGGGGTTACCTAAGAGTAAAATAGGGGCTAATTATGTTTGATATACTGATGTATCTTTTTGAAAACTATATACATAGTGAAGCCGAAATCATGGTGGATCATGAATCATTAACGGATGAACTTACCCGAGCAGGTTTTCATCAAGACGAAATATATAAAGCGCTAAGTTGGTTAGAAAAGCTAGCAGCACTTCAAGACACCGATGCTTATCCGTATTTAACGCGAGTAGGGCGTCGCTCAGTACGTGTCTATGTTGATGATGAAATGCAATTACTTGATGTAGAGTGCCGAGGTTTTCTTTTATTTTTAGAGCAAGTGAATGTCCTAGATTTTACCACACGAGAAATGGTTATTGACCGCGTGATGGAGTTAGATACTAAGTTCTTCTCGATTGATGATTTAAAGTGGGTGGTACTTATGGTGTTATTTAATGTGCCAGGTAAAGAAAATGCTTACTCGCAAATGGAAGATCTTATTTTTGATGAGCAAGAAGGACCATTACATTAAGTGTCAATCGTATAACTCGCTTAAGTTTGGCTAATCGTGGCATAATAACGTTAACAATATTCTAGTGATTGCATTATGCCTAATTCTGATAAACCCTTATTTTCACAGCACGAACATGCTTTAGAAAAAGCGTATGAAGTGTGCCCAGAATGTGGCAGTGAAATTGTTATAAAGAATAGTAAGTCGGGAAAGTTTTTTGGTTGTGCTTCCTATCCTGCCTGCGATTTTACTCGTCCAGTTGTCGACCACGAACGAGTAGAAGATAAAATTTTAGCTGGAACTGAATGCCCAGAGTGTCAGCATGAACTTGCGGTTAAACAAGGCCGATATGGAATGTTTATTGGTTGTTCTAATTATCCCCAATGCCATCATATTGAAGATACTAGTGGCCAAGAAGATGTTGGCGTAGCTTGCCCACAGTGCCAGAAAAAGGGTAAGCAAGCCGAATTAATTGAACGCACCAATCGCTATGGCAAAACATTTTATTCTTGTGAACAATATCCTAAATGTAAGTATGTCCTTAATTATCCACCCGTTGCTGAAAATTGCCCTCAATGCCTTTGGCCGATATTAGTGAAGCGTAAAATGGCGAGTGGTAACGTCATAATCTGTCCAGAAAAGAAATGCACCTATAAGCGTAAAGAGATATAATACGCGCAATTATTTAACTAAACTTCTGGAGAGACAAAATGTCATCAACTTTTGTTGCAATTTTAATGGGTTCAGATTCTGACCTACCTGTTATGCAAGCAACTATCAGCGTTTTAAAAACATTTGGTATTGAACATGAAGTACGTGTTCGTTCAGCCCATAGAACACCCGATGCTGCTAAAGCTTACGTAAAAGATGCTGAAGAACGTGGCTGTAAAGTCTTTATATGTGCTGCAGGTTTAGCCGCTCATTTAGCCGGTGCTGTTGCAGGAATGACCACTCGTCCAGTTATTGGTGTTCCCATTGATAACGGACCATTACAAGGTCATGATGCCTTACTTTCAACGGTTATGATGCCGGGTGGAATACCGGTCGCAACGGTTGCTATTGGTAAAGCAGGTGCAAAAAATGCGGGTTATTTAGCCGCACAAATATTAGGTATTGCGGATCCATCTATTGCAGAAAAAGTAAAAGCAGAACGCGCTGCTAATGTTATTGCTTTACTTGCAAAAGATGAAGCGATGCAAGAAAAATTAACATAAATTTTATGTGTTATTCGAGAAACCAGCGATTTGCTGGTTTTTTTATGTCCAAAATTTACCCTGATATTTTTGTTTAGCTAAAATATAAATATTCCGCTAGATATTTACTGCGATTGAATGTGAATACCCGAATAGCCCCATTAGACCAAAGGATAATTTTTAAACGCAATAATAGGCGTAAACTATCCTCAGTAAGTGCCGAAGTTAAGTAGCACTAAATAGCTACCAGCACCGTAATATAATGAGGAAAGTCGATGAACAATATTTATGACCAAGGCTTAGACAAAGTTGCAGCCAATAACCAGCCTTTAACACCGATTAACTTTTTAAATCGAACCGCCGACGTACATCCTGAACGCGTTGCCATCATTCATGGTAAACAACAAATCACTTATCGTGAATATCGTAATAATGTTAGACGCCTAGCCTCAGCATTAATGCAACGCGGTGTTAAGCCCGGTAATACAGTGGCCATCATGGCGGCTAATATTCCTGCCTTTCTAGATGCCCATTATGGTGTGCCGTTAACGGGTGCAGTATTACATTCGATAAACATTCGTTTAGATGCTGAAAGTATTGCTTTTCTTTTCGACCATGGCGAATGTGATGTACTCTTAACCGATACGGCTTTTTCTTGTGTGGTAAAAAAAGCACTAACCTTATGTTCACGTCAACCGCTGATTATTGATATCGATGATGTAATGAGTGAAGGCGGTGAACGTTTAGGTTGTGTTGAGTATCAAGACTTACTTGCCGAAGGTAATGAAAATTTCACCGGAAATTTAATTCATGATGAATGGCAAGCACTGGCGTTAAATTATACTTCAGGGACAACGGGTAACCCAAAAGGTGTGGTCTATTCACATCGCGGCGCTTATTTAAATTCGCTGGGTAACAACATGATCTGGCCATTAGGCAATAACTCAGTGTACCTATGGACACTGCCAATGTTCCATTGTAATGGTTGGTGTTTTCCATGGACGGTTGTTGCTGTGGGTGGAACACAAGTTTGCTTAAGGCAGGTAGAAGTTGGTGCAATCATTGAAAGTTTAATTGAACATAAGGTCAGCCATTTTTGTGGCGCGCCAATCGTCTTAAATATGATTTTAAATGCAGACCAAACGTTACTGGCAAAAGTACCACGTGGCATAAATATCATGACCGCGGGGGCTCCACCACCACCATCCGTTATTAAAGGCATGGAAGCAATGGGGTTTGATATCACCCAAGGCTATGGTTTAACTGAAGTTTATGGGCCTTGTGTGGTAAGTGAATGGAAAGATGAATGGAATGATAAAAGCGACGATGAAAGAGCTGCGTTAAAAGCGCGTCAAGGTGTGCGCTATCCTACACAAGAAGAAGTCGATGTATTAGACCCTGAGACTATGCAGCCCGTCCCTTGTAATGCTGAAACGGTTGGTGAAATTATGTTTCGTGGTAATAGCATGATGAAAGGTTATCTAAAAAATGAGAAAGCGACTAATGAAGCATTTAAACATGGCTGGTTCCATTCTGGTGATTTAGCCGTTAAGCATCCAGATGGTTATATTGAAATAAGAGATCGTTCTAAAGATATTATTATTTCAGGTGGAGAAAATATATCTTCAGTAGAAGTCGAAAGTATTTTATATCAACACCCTGACATATTAGAGGCAGCCGTTGTCGCTAAAAGTGATGAGAAATGGGGGGAAACTCCATGCGCCTTTGTTTCATTAAAGCGAGGCCGAAGCGCTACAGAGCAAGATATCATCAGTTTTTGTCGAGAACATATGGCTATATTTAAAGCCCCTAAGACAATTGTGTTTAGTGATTTACCAAAAACGTCGACAGGTAAAGTACAGAAATTTATTTTACGTGAAAAAGTAAAAAGCCTCTCATAACTATCAAGTGTTTAATTTTGGCGATAAAATTATTTTTATCTGAAATTAAACACTTATTTTATCTATTAGATAAACGCCGTATAATCATAAAATAATCCTTTAATTTTCCATTATTATTTATGATGACTTCTGCCGAAGAGGCTTACAGCCAAGGTGGTATTATTGCTTATCCAACCGAAGCTGTTTTTGGCCTAGGTTGCGATCCTGATAATTTACTCGCAATTGAAAAATTACTTAGCATTAAAAACCGCTCTCCAGAAAAGGGCCTCATTTTACTAGCGGCTAACTACTCTCAATTACTCCCTTATATTGATGACAGTAAAATACCGCAAGATAAACGCTTGAGTATACTTTCTCGCTGGCCTAACGGTATTACTCAATTATTGCCAAAAAATAGTAATACTCATCGGCTACTTACTGGAAAATTTTCCACCATAGCCGTTCGATTGACTAGCCAACCTGATGTAGTAGCGCTGTGCAACAAGGTAAATAAACCAATTGTTTCTACCAGTGCTAACCTATCGGGGGAGGAGCCGGCAAGAACTTGGCAAGACGTTGAAGAAACTTTGTCAGCTGAAATCGATTTCATCATAAAAGGTAGTACTTTAGGGTATACTCAACCTTCAAGAATAATTGATGCACTGACCGGAGAGACAATTCGAGCATGAGCCAAGTAAGCATAGAAACAGTCATTGAATTTTTAAAATCACTGCAAGACAATATTTGTTCAGCATTAGAAGCCGCCGACGGTAGTGGGCAGTTCGTTGAAGATAACTGGATACGCGCTGAAGGCGGTGGTGGCCGTACTCGAGTATTAACCGACGGGACTGTTATTGAACAAGGTGGTGTAAACTTTTCAGAAGTCTCTGGTGATAAGTTACCCCCATCAGCGAGTGCTCATCGACCTGAACTAGCCGGTAGAACCTGGCGAGCTTGTGGTGTTTCATTAGTTATTCACCCTAAAAATCCTTATATCCCCACGTCACACGCTAATGTACGATTTTTTATCGCTGAGAAAGAAGGTGAGGAACCTGTGTGGTGGTTTGGTGGTGGTTTTGATTTAACCCCTTTTTATCCTATAAAAGAAGATGTTGTTCATTGGCACCAAACGGCAAAATCACTTTGTCAGCCTTTTGGTGAAAATGTTTATAATGAGCATAAAAAATGGTGCGATGAATATTTTTATTTAAAACATCGAGATGAAACGCGTGGTGTTGGTGGTTTATTTTTTGATGATTTGAATCAATGGGATTTTGATACTTGCTTAAATTATATTAAAGCTGTTGGGCAAGGCTTTGTTGACGCTTATGTTCCGATTATCGAAAAAAGAAAGCACATTGAATTCTCTGAGCAACAACGTCAATTTCAATTATATCGCCGTGGCCGTTATGTTGAGTTTAACTTAGTCTTTGACCGAGGCACCTTATTTGGTTTGCAGTCAGGTGGGCGTACAGAATCGATATTAATGTCGATGCCGCCACTTGCTCGTTGGGAATATAATTATCAGCCCGATCCAACAAGTCAAGAAGCTGAACTGGCTCAGTACTTAGTACCACAAGACTGGTTAGCTCAATAATTATTATCATTTATAATACTTCAGCTAGATTTTTTTGAACGCCGATTGAACGAGAAGCGTAAAGCTTCTCGTGTTTCTGTCAATGACATTAGCTGGTTTATATTTGCGTCACCAAGCTTACTTGCCACTGTTATTTACCTCTACTTCCGTCTATTTGTAAAATGTTTAAATAAAAGTTAAAACAACGCAATTTTATTGCGCTAGGTCATGTTTTTATTTTTAAGTCTCTATAGAATCCGTTTCATTAAATACCCACAAAATAAACAGGGACTTTGCACATGAAAAAACGTTTACTTACTTTAGCTGTTTTAGCTTCTCTTTCTGTAACTGCCTTTGCTGAAGATTATAAAGCCGGAGATTTTGTTTTCCGTGTTGGTGCGACTATGGTTAACCCAGATAGCGGTAAGTCAGGGGTTTTTGTTGAAGCATTAGGAGGTAACACGCCATTATCTCTTTCTGTTGATGACAATACTCAACTTGGCTTAAATTTTATTTATTTCTATGATAACAATTGGGCAATAGAAGTTTTAGCTGCAACACCATTCGCCCATGATGTCATTATTCACGATCAACAACGTATCTCTGCCGGACTGTTTGGTGCGAACGTGGATGGTGCGACATTAGCGGAAGTCACACAGTTACCACCCACAATTAGTGCACTTTATTACTTTAACAGTGCATCGAACATTAAACCTTATGCGGGTGTTGGCATAAATTACACCATATTTTTTGATGAAAGTTTTAAAAGTACACCTGAATCCTTAGGTTTTAATGATTTAGAGCTTGATGGCTCATTAGGCTTATCGTTTCAAGTGGGCGCCGATTACTTAATAAATGATAAGTGGCACGTAAATGCTTCCGCTCGTTATATTGATATTAATGCCGATGCCACCTTCAAAATTGGTGATATTAAAGGGTCTGCGTCAGTAGAAATTGACCCTATGGTTTATTCAATCATGTTGGGTTATAAGTTTTAGTATTATTAATAACACAAACTCTTAACAACACCCTTTTAAGGCAGTCATCTTTTATATAAAGGTAACTGCTTTTTTTATATTCATCATGCCTTTATTACGATAACCTTAAGTATAATTTATTACCCAGTGCTTTCTATGGATCAATATCGCGTCTTTGGTAACCCTATCAAACAATCACGTTCGCCCATTATTCACCAATCTTTTGCGCAGCAAACTCAGCAGCAACTTAACTACCAAAGTGAATATGTAGCACTAGAGCTATTTGAACAAACAATCATTACTTTTATGAATAGTGGCGCTAAAGGTGCCAACATTACCGCTCCTTTTAAAGAACAAGCGATGGCATTATGCGATAAATTAACCGAGCGGGCTCAACTTGCCGGCGCGGTAAATACCTTAACGTTTGCGGGTGGTAAAATATTTGGCGATAACACCGATGGGGAAGGGCTTGTACAAGACCTCCTTAATCATAAAATATTATTAAAAAATAGTCGTATTTTATTATTGGGTGCCGGTGGTGCTGCTAAAGGCGTGATTTTACCTTTATTAGCACAAGGACCACAGAAAATTGTTATCGCCAATAGAACAGTTAGTAAAGCTGAAGAGCTGATTAAAAAGTTTAACAACAATAAATTAACGGCTACAGGGTTCGATGCTATGGGAGCAGAAAAGTTTGACCTTATTATCAATGCAACATCGGCAAGCTTAACGGGGGAAATTCCACCGTTATCAAAAGAGCTTATTGCTAATACCGACTGTTACGATATGGTTTATGGTAAAGAACTTAGTCCATTTTTAGCTTGGGCGAAAGCCAATGGCGCAAGTAATGTTATTGATGGTTTAGGTATGTTGGTAGAACAAGCCGCCGAAAGTTTTAGAACTTGGCGAAATGTTTCACCTGAAACCGCATCGGTGCTAAATAGGCTAAGAAAAGAGGATTAAGATGAATCAACAAATAATCTTCAACGATGATATAACTTATGATAACAACCAACAGGGCTGGATCTTTAGTGGATTACTCTCTGGTGAGCGTATTAATATTCTTATTAAGTGTACAAAGCATAATGTAATGAGTGATGCATTGAAATTTGATTTAGAAGAAATCGTTGAAGAGTGGCTCGACGATAATGAGCCACTCCCTGAAAGTCGAATAGAGCTGTACTATAAGTAACGGGCTAATAAATTATTATTGAGCAAGGTACTCATTCTTAAGCTCAACATAATTAATCGCAGACTGACTAAGAAATGCTTGCTCACTTTCTTTTAGTAATCTCACTTGTTTTACCGGGTTACCTACATATAGGTGACCACTCTCTAACGTTTTATGAGGAGGCACCAAAGAACCTGCACCAATAAAAACGTCACTTTCAATAATCGCGCCATCCATAATGATTGCCCCCATACCAACAAGTATACGATCTCCTAACGTGCAACCATGTAGCATGCACTTGTGACCAACGGTAACATCTTCACCTATAATGAGAGGATTGCCTGTTGGATTACCTGCGCTTTTACGGGTTACATGCAATACCGTACCATCTTGGATATTGGTTCTATTGCCAATGCTAATAGTATTAACGTCACCCCTAGCGGCGACCAAAGGCCAAATACTGACATCGTCACCCATAGATATATCTCCAACGAGTACAGCAGACTCATCAATATAGACCTTTTGGCCCAATTTTGGTGTGATTTTATTGTAGCTACGTAATATAGTTTTATTCATAATGAGAATTAGGTTGTGAACTTGTGCATTAATATTAGCAAATATCGACTAAAGGTTGAAAAAATATCAGTTATAAACGGTATTAATATAAATGTTTAGTTTAACGAAAGAGTATCAGCTAATAGAAGTGTGGTTAATAAATGTGGTATTCGGTCGAATAAACCTCAATAAAAACGTGGCCTGTACGTTAATTAAGCGAACAAACGTTTATTTCAAACTTATTACAAAAAAGGGTTGACGCCCAGCGAGAAATCTCTAGAATGCGCTCCAGTTCCAAGGGGTTCAGTCAAAACGAACCACGAAAGAGCTGTTTTGATAAGTTATCTACATCACTTTAGGGTAAAGTAGTTAACTTAACGTTTTATAGATAAGGTTTGAATCTTCGAAAAGAAACTTTAAATTAAATTAAATAAAACGTTGACATCAAAACTGAGAAGCGTATCATGCGCATCTCGCTTCAGGCAAGGCCTGCAGCAACGGAGCAACGCTCCAAAGGTATAAACGAATGGGTTTTATATCTAA